>DATFRC010000173.1:0-2219 GCA_035263725.1 Jatrophihabitantaceae bacterium
TACTTGACCGGCGGCAGACGCCCGTAGATCTCGAGCGGGGTGTCGATGGGCGTCATGTTCGACAGGCCGCGCTCGAGGGTGATGGTGCCGCTGCTGGGGTCCAGGCCGCTGGTGTACTGGATGCGCCGGCACTCGCCGGCGTTCAGGCCGCTCGGCTCGTACAGCCACGTGTTGCCAAAGAACGTCGCCTCGAGCTCGGTGGACTGGAACGCGGTGCACACGACCTGGTCGCTGCGCGCGGAGCCCGCGGTGGCCGTGACCTGCACGTTGTAGCCGGCCGCCTCGGCGAGCCGACGACGGTAGGTGCCGAGCGAATCAGGCACGCTCAGGCATTGCCCTCGATGCTGGCCGTGGCGGCGACGCGCGCGTGCCCGGTGGTGGCCGGAATGGTGTTGATCTGCAGCGTGATGCGGTCGCCGGGTTTGATCGCGACGCTGCCCGCGTCGCCGATGGCATTGTTGAATTCGCCGGTCGACGCCGCGGCGAGCGTCGGGCGGTTCGCCGCGGTCGCCCAGATGCTGGTGCCATTTTTGAGCACGTCGCCGACGGTGTTACCGGCACCGCTGCCGGCGGTGACCGCCAGGAATTTGATACCGGTGAGTCGGCCGTAGACCGTGGAGACGTACTCGTTGAGGATCTGGGCGGCGGTCACCGCCGCGTTGGAATAGCCGCAGACGTTGTCGACGACGTTCTTGGCCTGTGCACGGGTGCCGGGCATGAGGGGAAAGCCTCCTGTCGTTATCGGCGCCGAGAGGTCGGCGCGGGTGTGGGCTCGGGTTCCGGTTCGGGTGCGGGTGTCGGTTCAGGTTCGGGCGCCGGCGCGGGTTCGTCGTCGTCGTCATCCGGAATCGGCGCCGGGTCGGGCACGGTCCGCTCGAGCTGGCGCAGGGCGATGACGACCGCCGCGGCGATCTCAGCCGCCGAGCCCGAACCGCCCGGCAAGGTGCCGCTGCGCATCAAGCCGGCGACGATGCCATCGGCGAGCTCGACCTGCTGCCGTCGGTCGCTGTGCATCACGCTCTGGTGCTGGCGCAGACTGATCGTGGTCGCGAAGTCGTCGCGGCCGCAGTACTCGCACTCGGGCACGGCTTCGATGGCGACGCCCTCGAGTTGCGGGAAGTGCACCGGCTGGGCGCCATTCCAGCAGCCTCGCTCGCGCGCGTTGCGCCCGCCTGGATTGCCAGCGTGCATCAGGTGCTCTTTGGACTGGCCGACGTGCTGGCCGCAGGTCGGCACCAGCGGCGGCCGCAGGTGGTAGCCCAGTTCGACGATCTGCGCGCGGGCCATCGCCGACGCACCGCCGGCCTGAAACAGCGGCTCGAACGGGTGGTCCATGTAGTACGCGCTCGAGCCGAACTGCCCGTATTCGAACAGCGGCGTGATGCCGCGGCGCACTTTTTTCATCACCTCGCCGTCGGCGGAGTCCGCGGCGTACACCTCGCCGCTCGGAGTACGAAAGTACAGCAGCCCCTGATCGACGATGACCGCGTTCGGGGCGTCGGTGGTTAGCGTCTCAGCCATAGCGGCTCAGCCTCTCCGTTCTCGGGTGCAACGTATTCGGTCGCAATGGCGGGTCTCGAAAAGATCGCCGAGTATTCCCAGTCGACCTCGTCCGTCAGCAGGTGGGCCTCGAAGGTGGTCACGGGTGGCAGCGTGCTGACCCGCGCGAGCGCGTCGTCATGCTTGTCGAGCGGCGTGTGCTTGTTGCCGCCCGGCGGGCGTTTGGGAAAACCTTTGACAGGCACCACGGGCAGCGGTCCGCGCGGCGGCCGCTCGCTCAACCGTACGAAGCTCCAGCCCTGTGTTTCCAGCTGCGTGATCATGCGGTCCAGGGACCAGGCGAGCAGCGACTCGAACAGGTCCCGACTCGCGCGAGCCGGCACGCGGACGTGAAAGCGCACGGCATACGCCTGGGGCTCGAGCGTTGGCCGCGTGATGATGCGGACCATCAGCTGTAGCTCACGGTGTAGGTGCCGTTCACGAACTGGATCGCGATGCCCGTGCGGCAGGGAATGCCCAGGTCAAGCACCGTGCCCTGGCTCTGGCTGCCCGAGGAGTACACGATCTGACCACCGGGGATGCTGTTGTTGTCGGTGACCACGAACTGCGCCGCGACGCTGGTGATGCACACCTTGCACAGCCGGCCGGGCCGATTCTTGACCACCTGATTGGCCCCGAGGGCCATGCTGCTCTGCCCGCTGAAGGTTTCGCGCATGGCT
>DATFRC010000174.1:0-26203 GCA_035263725.1 Jatrophihabitantaceae bacterium
GCTCATCAGTCGCCACCCAACTCACGGCTGGCGGCAACCCGTTATCGTCCGCGTGCCGGGCCAGCCGGCCGACACGGCGCGCACGTCAAGGGCTGAGCGTCAGCAGGGCGTGCGCGGTTGCCATCCTCGCGGCGAGGTCCCGGATCCCGGGGTCGATGGCCGCGTCTTCGGCGACGCGCAACAGTCTCTCGCTTTCGGTGTAGTGCTCCGCTGGGGAGCGTGGTTGTGTAGGCACTTGGGTCATCTCCCTGCTTCCGTCAGGTAGGTGGTCAAGGGCTCGGCTCGGTGCTTCAATCACCGGCCGAGCCCGCTTTTGGATCATGGTTGGGCAACAATGGGGCAACAGCACGTCCACGGAAGGCCCACGGCAGCCAATACACTCAACGGTCGAATGTCCTGCAAAACAAGGGGTTCCGCGTCTGTCAACGCTCGCCAACGGAGGGGTGTAGGGCCCTCTCAAGGCGGTAGCGGCGGTTCGAATCCGCTCGGGGCTACGTAGCCGAACCCCCCTAGTTCCGGGGGGCTCGTTGATTTTCGAGATCACGAGATTCGCGATCTTGACCACATTTCGACCACAGGACGAGCTGGCACAGCGCCGCACGAGTCGGCAGAAGTCGGCACCTGGGGTCGGTCCGCGGCACTGGCTGGGGGGCACTGTTGCGGGTTCTGTTGCGTTGCTGTAGGTGGGGCGTGCTGCCTCCGGGCCCGCGGGCAATGCGTCCCGATCAGAGGGATGGAGCAAGGTTGTCGAACGCGACGCGGACTCGATCCTGGACCGGCAGGTCGGCAGTGATCGCGTAGTGGCCGCGGCGCAGGTTCTGCACGAAGGCATGCCCAGCCGCGATGGTGCGCGCGCACGCCAGGCGCTTGAGTCCGAGCATCGGCCGCAGCCTGGCCTTGAACCGAGCATGGTCGGCCTCAATGGGGTTGTTCGCGTACTGCTCGGTGACGTGCCGCGCGGCGGGCTCGAACTCTTCGACGAGGAGCGGATAGACCGCAGCCCGATCGCTGGTCACCTCGATCGGCGATGACCCGCAGCGCAGCGCGCGGACGAAGAACTCCCGTGCCGCGGCCGCATCGCGGCGGGAGGAGACCAGCACATCGATCACCTGGCCGTACTGATCGACCGCCCGGTAGAGGTAGGTCCAGCGGCCGGCGACCTTGACGTAGGTCTCATCCACAAACCAGCGATCACCTGTGGCATGCCGGGCCGGGCGAGCCGCGTCGATGAACTCCGGTGTGAACGTCTGCACCCACCGGTACACCGTGACGTGGTCAACCTCGATGCCCGCGTTCGGCCAGCAGCTCTTCCACATCGCGATAGGACAGCCCGTAGCGCACGTACCAGCGCACCGCAACCGCGATGACCTCACGAGGGAAGCGATACCCCGCAGGAGCAGACGACATGAACGACCTCGACCCAGCCACCCGTTCAGTCTCCGCGGCGACAGCACGACCAACGCAACAGGCCCCCGGCCCGCAACCCGCCGCCAGCCCGGGACGCCAGCGTCGCCGGGCCCAAACGCAACAGCGCCGATGGACGAGGTTGCCGCCGCGCAGCACACCGACGGCGACGGTCCAGTCGCCGCCATGCACGACGATCGCCTGGCCGGATCCGGAACGGGTCCAATGGGCGTAGTCGGCGCAGCGGTCCCCGGACGCGAGTTGCGAATCCACCTCGCAAGCGACTGCTGCGTCCACCTGCTCCACCCGCATCGGCGGGGGCGGCAGCACGGCGCTTGGCCGACTGAGGTAAAGCAGCGGCCACGATAGCTGCAGACCCAGCGGCAGCGCGCTCACATGCTGCGAACTGAAGGTGAACCGCTGCGGTGCCGTGTGCTGGGGCCACAGCGCCCGCAGCAGCGCCCCGCCCACACCGCGGCCGTGATGATCCGGGTGCACGAACAGGTCGGTCAGCATGGATCTCAGTGGACCGGAGCGTACGGCACCCCATGCGATGATGGCCCCGGTCCGCGGCTCCTCGACGACCCGGACCGTCGCCGTCTTCAGCAGCAGTTCGACGTACGCGTTGTCCGCGCCGGAGTCGGCGTCTGGTTGGCCTGCTGCGTGCGACACGCCCCCGATCCCGGGGACGTCGGCCGGGTCGGCTGCCCGGCTGGTCAATCCGCGGCGCGGGGTGGGTCGCGCCTGGGTCGAAGCTCGGTGTGGTCACCTGGGGGATGCGGCAAAGCTTCGCACGTGTGCCAAAGCGGCATCGAGTGCGACCTCGATCGGTCGTGTGGTGCGCGTGGTCTTGGTCAGCAACAGACCACCCTGCAGGGCTGCGATCGTCGCCAGCGCGAGGGTCGCCGGATCAGCGTCGCGGCGTAGTTGCCCGCGATCACGCATCGCCGCCAGGCCCCTTTCGATATAGCTCTGCCAGGTCGCGAAGGATTCGGCCAGCAGCGATCGCAGCTGCGGGTCGTGCTCGGCAAGTTCATTGGCCATGGAACCGATCGGGCAGCCTCCCGCGCAGTGCAGCTGCCGCTGCAAGGCGATGACACCGTTGCGCCAGCGGCGCAGTGCGGCCCAACTGTCGAGCTTCTCAAGCGTAGGACGCTGAGCGTCGAACACGCGCTCGGTCTGGCGCTCCGCGACCGCGGCAAGAAGTTCTCTTTTCCCGCCCGGGAAGTAGTGGAATAGCTGGCTCTTGCTCGTGCCCGTGGCTGCGCGCACGTCGTCTAGGGAAGTGCCCGTGGCGCCGCGCTCGAATACCAGATCTGCTGTGGCATCGACAATCTTTGCCCGCGTCCGGCGGCCGCGAGACGTCATCGGCACGTTCCCGTCCATGTCCTCAGCCTAGACGAGATTGGACTTGACAGTCCAATCTGTTAGATGCAAGAGTCGTTGGACCGACTAGTCCAGTCAGGAAGCGACGATGAGGAGATGCGAGAACCGTGACCGACCCCTTGAACATCCAGCTCACCGCGCTGACCGCCGACCTCGGCGTCCCGCAGAACGTGTCCGACCTGATCACCAAAGCGCTCACCAGCGATGGAGTGACGACGGTGGGGCTTCGCGTCGGCGAGGAAGCGCCTGACTTCGACCTTCCCGACGCGACCGGCAAGAGAGTGCGGTTGGGTGACTTGCTCGATCACGGCCCGGTCGTGCTGTCGTTCCAGCGGGGCGAGTGGTGCCCGTACTGCAATCTCGAGCTTCACACCTGGCAGGGCCTGCTCGGTGAGGTCACCGCCGCCGGCGCACAGCTGGTCGCGGTCAGCCCGCAGCGATCGACGAACGCGCTGTCACTGACCGAAAAGCACCAGCTCGCCTTCCCGGTCCTGTCCGACGTCGACCAGACCGCGATCCGCGCCTACCGGCTCCGGTACGTGCTGCCAGGCGCTCTGAAGGACGTGTACGCGAACGCGTTCGGTGTCGACCTGTCCACGCAGAACGCCGACGGCAGCTGGACGCTCACCGTGCCGGCAACCTTCGTCGTCGACCAGCAGCGCCGAATCCGGCTCGCCTACGCGAACACCGACTGGCGCGTCCGGGCCGAGCCAGTGGACGTGCTCACGGCGCTGCGAGACGCGGCCGCCTCGCGATGACCGCTGCCAAGACCTACGCGAGCCTCGGTCAAGGGCTCGGTGAAGCGGCTCCCTCGACCCGGTGGCATGCAGGCCGGTCGTTCCCGACGCGGCCCGAGGTGTGGCTGCACCTGTTCGAGGCATGGCGCGCAAATGGCAGCTGAGATGAGCGCGGCCGAGCGCGAGGCGTTCCTCGACGAGCTGCCGGCCCGCACGGCCGTGCTGGCCGTCACGCGCAAGGACGGCAGGCCAATCGGCGCGCCGATCTGGTACGTGCGTGACGGCGACGAGCTCGTGTTCACGACCTGGGCCGAGAGCCTTAAGGGCAAGGCGCTGCGCCGCGATCCGCGGATCGCGCTCACGATCCAGGACCCGCAGCCGCCTTTCTCCTACGTCATCGCCGAAGGCGAGGCGCGCTGGTCGGAGAACACCGACGACCTGCTGCACTGGGCCACGGTCATCGGCGGCCACTACATGGGCGCCGACCTTGGCGAGCACTACGGCAAGCGCAACGCCGTCCCGGGCGAGCTGCTCGTGCGCGTGCGCCCGACACGCTGGCAAGCGGCCAGGGACATCGCTTCCTGACCACGGGCGCCGTATGAGGGCATGATCCACCATCCGCGGGCAGCGTTTCACACCAGCCACCTGCCGGACAGGTCGGTCGTACTTTTGAGCGTCGCCTGCCGGTGCTCGACAGCGCGCCTAGCAGCTCGGCGACCGCTCCTGCTCCTCCGCATCGAAAGGCGAGGGGTTCTACGGCGCTGGCCTATCTGCATCGAACTGCCAGTAGTCTGCGATTAGTCGACGTGGAGCACAGCCTTGCCGCCGATGCGGCGCTGCAGGAGAGCCTCGAACGCAGGAGTGGGTTCGCGCCATGAGTGTTCGAGCTCGACCTGGCCGTCGAGCCGGCCGTCGGCGACAAGGCCGCACAGCCGGTTTAGGTCACCGGTTCCGCTGGCGTGGGCGGCCGTCTCGTCGAACTGGTTCAAGGTATAGATGCTCGCACCGGGCGCCCGGTCGAAGTGTGCTGCGCGGAAGCTAATGGTCTCATCGGGGCGCAGGGTCGCGATGTTCACGACGATGCCGTGTGGGGCGACATGCTCTATGGCCTGCCCGAACGTCGCACCGCCCACCGCGTCGAGGACCATGTCGAACTCACCGGCTATCTTCTCCACAACCTGCGTGGCGCCCAGGCCACGCAGCAGCTCGTGCGAGGCGGCCGGGTTACGCACCAGAGCGGTGACGTATGCACCGCTAGCATGGGCGAGTTGGACCGCGATCCGTCCGACGCCACCAGTCGCGCCCGTAATCAGCACCCGCTTGGCGAGCAGCAGCCCGGCAACCTCCAGGCACCGCAACGCGGTAATGCCCGCGGTGGGCAAGGTGGCAGCTTGCGCGTCGGACACGCCATCGGGGATCGCCGCCAAGACGGCGGTCGGGATTGCGGCAAACTGCGCCCACGCACCTCCGGCGCTGACCAGCCCAACAACGCGCATACCCGCCGGTGGCCCACTGCCATCAGCTGCTGCCCGCTCGACGACCCCGGCCGCGTCCCAGCCGGTCGTCGAACCCTCAGGCAGCGATGGCAGCCTTTGCGCCTCGCCACGGTTGAGGGAGAACGCACGGACCCGCACCAGCGCCTGATCCGGCAGGGGCTCTGGAGCGGCCACATCGGTCAGCGCAACATGCGGCGGCGTGCGGGACGTCGTCAGGGCAAGCATCGCCGCGACCGTAGCAGCGACAGTCACCGACGTCGCCTTCTAGGACTCACGTCAGGATTGCCCAAGCGTCATGGGAACCGACCGGGAATGTGCCGATGGCAGGCCGATGGTAAGGGATAAATACGTTGCCCGACACGGCGCATTACGCGTCGGTGGCTTCCCGCACCGCGCGTCCCCTGCTGATGGCCCTCACCGGCACCCCACTGATCAACGACATCGACGACTTCCGGGCCATCTGGCAGTTCCTCGGCTGGATCGACGAGACCGAGCCACTCGCCGAGCTGACGGGTTCTCTCGAGCGGACCGGGCTGACCCGGCGAGGCCCGGGTTCTAGGTGTGCGGCGCTGTTGCGTTGGGGCCCGGCGACGCTGGCGTCCGTGGCTGGCGACGGGTTGCGGGCCGGTCAGAAAAACAGAGCAAGCTCGTCCAACGCGACTGGGAGCCGATCCCGCACCGGCAGGTCGACGGTCAGGGCGTAGTGGCCGCGGCGCAGGTTCTGCACGAACGCGTGTACGGCGGCGATGGTGCGTTGATCAACCGCCGATACAGGTATGTCCAGCAGCCAGCGACCTTGACGTAGGTCTCGTCGACAAACCGGCGGTCCCCGACGGCGTGCCGGACCGATCGGGCAGCGTCGATGAACTCCGGCGTGAACCTCTGCACCCACCGCTAGATCGTCACGTGGTCGACTTCGACGCCGCGTGCGGCGAGCAGCTCCTCGACTCGCGGTAGGACAACCCGCAGCGCGGGTACCAGCCTGGCGCAACCACCTGCTCGACGAGATCACCGGCCCGGAGCTGCAAGCGATCGTCGCCTTCGGCGCCAACGCGCGGGCGGCGCTGCACCTGTGGGACACCGCGCCACAGGTGCCTGCCTTCGAGATCCCGCATCCCTTGGCGCACGACACAGCGAACCTGCTCGACCGATGGCGGACCGAACTGCCCAACATCCGCCAGGTCGTCAGACCCGACCCCGGCGGCGACGCCACCGAGCCGAACTACGGAACCACGTTTACCGAAAGCGACTACGCACCGGTACCGCCAGCCGATCTCCCATTCGGGCTGCCCAGCTGGGTGGGCGACGACAGCTAGGGCCGACTGGCCTCCCCCCACAACAACTCCGTCGAACGTCCCGCCACCGATCCGAACCACACGCTCCTCTGGCGGGCGCCGGTCGGCAACCCGCAGTAGCGCGGGACGCGGGAGTCGAGCGCGCTTAGCGGCTCAGAGCTGGCGGATGCGCTTCTTGCGCGACTCGTGCGTCAGCTGCGCGCGGCCGAAATGTTCAAGCAGCGGCGGCAAGTACATCCCGAAACGTGCGCAATTGTGATGAGGAGTTAGGTGAGCAGCATTCGGCGGGACTCCACTTTGCCTCCGCCCAGAAGATCTCGATATACCCGTGGAATAAAAGTGCGCACGGAGCGGCGGCTCCGCGTGATCGGCGATTACGTCGACCGCATCCGGGAGCCGACGACCGCCCACGCCGAAGCTCTCACCCGCTAGGACCATGTGGCGGTCGATGAGGCGGCGCCGGGCACCCGCGGACCGGCTCACAGCCGCCGGCGACTCCACTTCGCAAGTCGCGACCGTTGGCTCTCCAGTATCTCGTCGCAAAGAAGTGGCTGACCGACAGGTCTGCCAGCAGCTATACGGATCACTCTTGAGTGTCTGTCAGCCGGATAATGGCGTCTTGGTGGGAGTCGTAGCAATGTGCCGCCGGTTGGCCGGCCAGGGAACACTTGGCGTTCGCGCACCCGCGACCTCCTCGATCGTGCGATGCTCAACCCACGTTTTAACCGTACGGCCGCGACCTCGACGTGGCCGCGCGCGGTATGGCGAGTGTCTCGGTTGAGGAGTCGAGCGATGAAGGACTCGGGCATGGGCGTGAAGACCGGCGGCGTGTCAGCACAGACTAGCGCGGCGATTGACCTCGTTGAGGCGCACAGCGCACGAAATTACGCGCCGCTACCCGTTGTGATCGCCGAGGGCGACGGAGCGTGGGTGTACGACGTCGACGGACGCCGGTACCTCGACATGCTTGCTGCATACGGCGCGTTGAACTTCGGCCACCGCCACCCACAGCTGACCGCCGTCGCGCACGCGCAACTCGACCGCTTGACGCTGACCAGCCGCGCATTCCACAACGACCAGCTCGGCACGTTCTGCGCCGCGTTAGCAGAGCTGGCCGGTATGGACCTCGTGCTGCCGATGAACACCGGCGCCGAGGCCGTAGAGACCGCGCTGAAGACTGCGCGCAAGTGGGGTTACCAGGTCAAAGGGATCCCGGCCGACCAGGCCAAGATCGTGATCGCGGGTGGGAACTTCCATGGCCGGACGATCACGATCGTCAGCTTTTCCGACGACAAGGAGTCGACTGCAGACTTCGGCCCGTTCACTCCCGGGTTCGTCAGCGTGCCGTACGGCGACGCCGATGCCCTTCGCGCAGCGATCGACGACTGGACCGCAGCCGTTCTGATCGAGCCGATCCAGGGTGAGGGCGGCGTGATCATCCCCCCGGATGGCTACCTGCGAGCCGTGCGCGATGTCTGCACCGAGGCGAATGTGCTGATGATCGCCGACGAGATCCAGTCCGGGCTGGGCCGCACCGGCTATACCTTTGCCTGCGACCACGAGGGTGTCCGCCCGGACGTTTACGTCCTGGGCAAGGCGCTCGGCGGTGGCATGGTTCCGCTGTCCGCGGTCGTGTCCCGACGCGACGTGCTCGGAGTGTTTCGGCCCGGCGAGCACGGCAGCACCTTCGGCGGGAACCCGCTCGCGTGCGCGATCGGGATCGAGGTCGTCCGCATGATCTCCACCGGCGAGTACCAGGAGCACGCGGCCGCGTTGGGTGAGCGCCTCGCCGAGATGCTGCAGGCCCTGCCGGGCGAGGCCGTCACGGCGGTGCGCAGCCGTGGCCTGTGGGCCGGCATCGACCTCGCGAACCGCATCGGCCGCGAAGTCTGTGAAGGTCTGCTGCGGCGGGGCATCCTCGCCAAGGACGCGCACGAGCACACGATCCGGCTCGCCCCACCCCTGGTGATCGAGGTCACCGATCTGGAGTGGGCGCTCGGCCAACTAGCCGAGGAACTCGCCGCGGACGAGAGCTGACCAGCCTCAGGTGAGCACCGGCGCGAGCACGTCCGGCAGGCTCGGTGAGCCCGGCTGCACCTCGAGGTCGTAGCGAACCCGGACTGCGGGCTTGCGGATCTCGATGACGCGGCGGAGGTCGATCGGGATCCCGATCAAGACGACGTCGGCTTCCGCCGACCTCGAAACCGGACCTGCCCTTCGAATGCAATCTACCTATCACGCACCCGATTACCTCAGCATCCGACACGCACCCGGCAACCGAGCGCCAACTGGATCTACTGCTGATGTAGGCCCGTCCGGCGTAGGCACGTGGAGATCGCAATACCCCTACTAGCACGCACGGGGTCAGACGCTCGGTCCGCGTGGGTGGATGCGAGGCGATCGTCTGCCAGTGGGCTACGGATCGGCGCCCCGCCGTGCGGCTGTCCAAACTCGAAACAAGACACGGGTCACCGTCGCCGGCATCGTCACCCACCGCCAACGCCCCCGGCAGCGCCCGCGGCGTCACCTTCCTCAACCTCGGAGAACGAAACCGGCCTTATCAACATCATCTACCGGATCCCCGTCTGGACCGCCACTGCCACGCCGCCCGCGACTCGCCCGCCCTCGTCATCGCAGCACCCTTGAACGCGCCCACAACCTCACCAACATCCTCGCCGAACTCATCCAGCGACTCCAGCTCACCATGAGCGCCACGTCACGAGACGTCAGCTAGGTGGCTCCCCGCCGGATGGCAGCTCGCCGCTCTCTCGTCACCCAGCCTGTCAGGCCGGCAGCTGACGTAACCCGAACAGGTTGACCGGCCCGCGGTATCTTTGATAAACGAGATGATCGCGTCGCACTTCTTGTCGAGCAGCGACGGGATGACATCGGCGAACGGCATGGTGACGAACTCAGCGTGCCCGCGAAGACGCTTCGCCACCGTAGTGCCGATGTCAATGTCGGCGCCGACTAACTTCTTCGCCAGCTCTCCACCTCCACGTCGGGTTGCGGTATAGAACTCGGCAGGTGGATACGCTCGGTCTCGGACCTGTTCGACAGGACGGTGTCGGTCGCCCGTGGTACGACTGAAGAGCAGTTTCTCATGAGCCAGAACAATGCAGCGCGCGGCAGGCCACAGATCAAATCCTCTCATTCGAGAGCGATGACGACGCGATTTATGCGTTGACGAAGGGTCTTGCCGAGGCCTATTTCGGTGACACGCCGGTCGTCAGCCTCCTGGTTTCCCAGAATGCGTCTTTGACCCAAGGCCCGGAGATAGTCAAGGCGATTCCAGCCGGCATTGCGTTGCGGAAAGGAGATCCTCGGCTCGCTCGCGTAAAGAGAGCGATCGGCGACATGTATGCCGACGGCACGATGGGCTCGATTTTGACGAAGTGGAAACTCACCCAGTTTGCGATCACGCCGTAAGTGGACCCGAGCGAAAGGGCTGAGCAGCATGGTTGTCGACGCCGATCCTGACGCCCGCCGGAGGTAGCGATGGCGCAGATGCTCCTCGAGGCGGTCGAGTCGCCGAACCTGAAGCGGTCAGTTGGCTTCTGGGGATTGATGTTCGTCTCGCTCGGATCGATCATCGGGTCAGGGTGGCTGCTGGGTGCGCTGTTCGCCGCAGAGACCGCAGGGCCAGCGTCGCTGCTGTCGTGGCTGCTCGCTGCAATCCTGCTGATGGTCCTTGCGTTGATCCACGCCGAGCTCGGCGCTACGTATCCGGTTACCGGCGGCACAGCGCGCTTCCCGTACTTCGCCTTCGGTGCCCTGGCGGGTTTCACCGCTGGGTGGGCAGCGTGGCTGCAGGCCGTGACGATCGCGCCGATCGAGGTGGAGGCGGCCATCTCGTATCTGTCCAGCACCAAGTGGTCCAAGGAGCACCTGGTCATGCTGCACCCGAACGGCACCTTGAACGGCACTGGCCTCATCATTGCCACCGCCGCGATGCTGCTGTTCACGATCATCAGCCTCGCCGGTGCAAAGCTGCGGTCCGACAGCAACAGCGTCATGGTCATCTGGAAGACGGCCGTTCCTCTTCTGACCGTGGTCGTGCTCATAACCCTGAGCTTCAACGCGTCGAACTTCCACGCAGGCGGCGGATTCGCGCCCTACGGAGCCCACGGCATCTTCGCTGCCCTGCCAATCGGCGTTGTCTTCGCCCTACAGGGCTTCGAACAAGCCGTCCAGATGGCCGGCGAGGCGAGGGACCCACAACGCGACGTCTCCCGCGCAGTGATCGTCGCCATGCTGATCGGTAAATCGGTGTACATCCTGCTCGAAATCGCTTTCATCGGTGCGCTGAGCCCGGCGAACCTTGTCCACGGGTGGAGCGCGCCGATCGGCGCCGGCGACTTCGGGCCGTTCTACACACTCGCGCTGGCGGCCGGTGCTGGCTGGCTGGCGACCATCCTGCTCATCGACGCGGTCGTCCGCCTGCCGGCACCGGGCTGGTCTATCTCGGCACGTCGGCGCGCCTGTCCTACGCGCTCGGCGAGGACGAAGTGCTCCCGGACCAGCTGACCCAAGTCAACAAGCGCGGGGTTCCGGTGTACTCGATCCTGCTGGCATTCGTGGTCGGCGAGCTCGCATTCCTGCCCTTCCCGAGCTGGAGTTCGCTCGTCGGGCTGGTCACCTCGGCGACCGCGATCATGTATGGCTTCGCGCCCGTGTCCCTGGCTGCCTTGCAAACAAGGCGATCCGGACCGACAACGTCCGTACCGCATGCCGTACCCAAAGCTGCTCAACCCGTTCGGTTTCATCGCCGCCAACCTGATCATCTACTGGTCAGGTTTTGAAGCGACCTGGAAGATACTCACCGGAATCTTCCTCGGCCGAGTCGTTTTCGAGACTGCGCTACGCCGCTCCGACACCCTCAAGCGCACGATATCGACTGGCGTGCCGCGTCCTGGATCTGGCCCTGGTTGATCGGCACGACGATCATCGGGCTGCTTGGCCGTTACGGCAACGGCTCGCACAACGTCTTCCCGAACTGGATCGACCTTCTGGCGGTCATCGCATTCAGTTTGATCATCTTCTACTACGCCGTCAGCCTCGCAATGAAGTCCGAGCAGATCAAGATGAACATTGAGACCGAGCAACGCCAGCTAGCCGCGACGGAGGAGCTGAACCTGCCCGGCTAGTCAAATGTCGATCGCGTCGCGGATCAGTGGGCAGGTCATGCAGTGACCGCCACCGCGGCCACGGCCGAGTTCCGCACCGACGATGGTGATGACCTCGACGCCGGCGTTGCGCAGCAACGAGTTCGTGTGCGTGTTGCGGTCGTACGCATAGACGACCCCGGGGGCGGCAGCGACAACGTTGTTGCCGCTGTCCCATTGCTGGCGTTCCGTGGCGTACGGGTCACCACCGGTCTCGACGACGCGCAGCTGCTCGAAGTTCAAGGCCTTGGCGACGACGTCGACGAAGCTGTGCTTCTCCTCGGTGACATCGATCGGTGTCGCGTCGCCTGGACGCAGCGTAAAGGTGCGAATGCCGTCGACGATCTCGCGATAGGCGGTAACGCAGTCTCGATCGACAAACGTGAGGACAGTGTCCAGGTGCATCGCCGAGCGCAGCTTGGGCAGACCGGCGACGATCACACGTTCCGCTGCGCCGTTGTCGAACAGGATGGCCGCAAGTTGTGTTATTGCCTGCCGCGACGAGCGCTCGCTCATGCCGACGAGTACGGCACCATTGCCGATCGGCATGACATCGCCGCCCTCGAGTGTCGCCAGTCCCCACTCCCGCTCCGGATCGCCCCACCACGTTCTGGCGCCGATGTAGTCGGGGTGAAAAGTGTAGATGGCCTTCATGAGCAGGGTCTCGTCGCGCCTCGCCGGCCAGTACAACGGGTTCAGCGTTGCGCCGCCGTAGATCCAGCACGTCGTGTCCCGCGTGTAGAGCGTGTTGGGCAAAGGCGGCATGAGGTACTCGCCCATACCTCTCGACTCGCGTGCTAGGCCGATGTAGCTCGTCCGGAACTCCTCAGGAAGGTCCGCTGTCGACAGGCCGCCGATCACGTATTCCGCCAGCGTGCGAGGACTCAAAGACTCCAGGTATGCGCGTGTCCCATCGACGAGGCCGAGACCGACCTCATTCGCCACGATCTTTCGGTTCAGCAGCCATGCCTTTGCCTCAGGAATGTCTAGCGTTTCCGTCAACAGATCGTGCAGTTCGACGACTTCGATCCCGCGGAGGCGCATCTTGTTCACGAAATCGAGATGGTCACGGCGCGCGTTTTGCACCCACATCACCTCGTCGAACAGCAGATCGTCGCAGTTGGTTGGGGTAAGCCGCTCGTGAGCAAGGCCTGGCCTGCAAACCAGCACCTTGCGTAATTCGCCGACTTCTGAATGCACGCCGTATTTGGCGGAAGGTGACATAATCGTGTCGGTCATGGCGATTCCCCTTCCAGACTATCTCTACCCGCCGCCGCGTTGCGTTCTGCGGCGATATCCGCAGCCTAGCCCGCCTTCGCGCCGGCTTCGCTGATGACGCTGACGGGGGTGACCGGTGTCGTGCGGGTGTGACGGGTTCGCAGAGGTCGCTCGGGTGGGCGCGGTTCCACGACCGAACGTGGGGGCTGTTGCGTTGCTGCAGACGGAACGTCCGGCTTCGCGGGTAATTCGCTTCGGTAAGAGGTATGGAGCGAGGTCGTCGAACGAGACGCGGACTCGATCACGGACCGGGAGGTCGGCGCTGAGCGCGTAGTGGCCGCGGCGCAGGTTCTGCACGAAGGCGTGCCGGGTGGCCACGGTACGCACCGAGTCCCGGCGTCTGAGCCTTCTCCTTGATTCCTGCAGTACTGGCTATTGCTAGTGGCAGACGTCGACCCACTGCGCGCCGACCAGGTCGGCCATCCGCATCGGGTTGATGCGCAGGGCGTGACGCGTTGAACCGGCGCCCAGCACGACCTCGTCGTAGGCCTTCACGCGCACGTCGATGTAGATCGGTAGCGGCGTCGCCAGGCCGAGCGGGCACAGACCGCCGACCGGATGACCGGTCAGCGCGGCGGCCTCGTCGGCCGGCAGCATCCGGAACTTCTTGGCGCCGAGCTCGGCCTTGACCTTCGGGGTGGACAACCGGGAGTCGCCACACGCGACCAGCACCACCACGTTGTGGTCGCCGACCTTGAGCGTGAGCGTCTTCGCGACCTGGCCCGGTTGCACGCCCAGCGTCTGCGACACATACGTCGTCTCGCTATTTCTGCTCAGCTCGACGATTTCCAGCTCCGGTGCCTGTTCCGCCAGGACGGCGCGCACCGCTTCCAGGCTCATGTCACCACCCGGTTGCGCAGCACGCCGATGCCTTCGATTTCGACCTCGATCGTGTCGCCGTGGGCGACGGCCTGGGTTTGGCCGGGCGTGCCGGTGAAGATCACATCACCGGGCAGCAGGGTCACGTAGCGGCTGCAGTAGCTCAGGATCGTGTCCGGCGAGAAGACGAGATCCTTGGTGTTCGAGGATTGCCGCACCTCGCCGTTGACCCGGGTTTCCAGGTTGAGGTTGTTGTACTCGATGCCGGTGGCGATTGCGGGACCGATCGGGCCGAAGCCGTCGGCGCCCTTGGCCCGGAACCACTGCAGGTCCTCGAGCAGCCAGCCGCGATCGACCAGGTCGTTGCCGATCGTGACGCCGAAGACATAGTCGGACGCGTCCGGCACCGACACGTTCCTGGCCTTCTTGCCGACCACGAGGACGAGCTCGCCCTCGAAGTGCACGTCGGTCGCATCGTCGGGCAGCACGATGTCCGCGCCCTCCGCGATGAGCGAGGTGGGGAACTTGGCGAACACCCCGGGACGGTCGGCCGGCACCGGACGCCCCGCCGCGTTCATGATCACGCCCTCGGAGCTTTCGACGTGTTCGCGATGGCTGGCGTAGTTCAAACCGACGGCCAGCACCTTCGACGGTTCGCACGGAACCAGGAAGGTCGTTTCCGCTACGGGATGTTCTCGCCGGGACGGCGTCCCGTCGAAGAGCCCGCCGTCGAGTTCCTGGACGACGTCACCGTCCCAAATGCCGTACGCGATACCGCCGGCGTACTGGAAGCGCACGTATCGTCGAATCATGTCGCCGACGCTAGGGCGCAACGATGCCGGACCTCTTGAACGATCGTGCACGATCCGGCTCGGCGCGAGCGTCGCCGGACTGCAGCGCGTCGAGGCATACTTCCCGGCCCGCGGCTTCGAGCCGCATCGCCACGACACGTACGGCATCGGCATCACCATGGCCGGCGTGCAGACGTTCCGGTACCGCGGCGAACGCCGGATCTGCGGGCCGGGCCAGGTGCACGTGCTGCACCCGGACGAGCTGCACGACGGCGCCGCGGCGAGCGACGGCGGCTTCCGTTACCGCATCGTCTACGTGGCCACCGACCTCGTCCGGTGGGCACTCGGAGATCGCGAACTGCCGTTCGTCCGCGATCCGATCCAGGATCGCCCGCCGGTCGCCGCCCGCGTGGCGGCGCTGCTGCGCGACATCGATGAGCCGCTCGACGAGCTGGCCCGCACCGACGCGGCGACCAGCCTGGCGGACTTGCTCGTCCGCACGAGCGGGTCGATCTCGCGTCCGATCCGGATCGACCGCCCGGCAATGGCCCTCGTACGCGACTACCTGGACGCCCACGCCGGCGAGCCCACATCCCTACACGCCCTCGAACAGCTCACCGGCCTGGACCGCTTCACCCTGGCCCGCCAGTTCCGGCGCGCCTACGGCACGAGCCCGGATCGGTATCGCACGCTGCGCCGCCTCGACCGAGCCCGGGCCGCGATCCAGGCCGGGACACCCCTCGCGACCGCCGCGGCCGACGCCGGCTTCGCCGACCAGAGCCATCTGACACGGCAGTTCAAGCGCGCGTACGGCCTCACCCCCGCCCGCTGGGTGGCTGCCGCGAATCGATAGCTCCCGGACCGGCCCGCCGGTTGGATAAGAAGGTTTGGATGGCGGTGCTTACCGACCTGCGTAACCGCGGTGTGCGCGACATGTTCTTCCTTGTGTGCGATGGGGCTGAGGGGGCTGCCGGAGGTCGTGGCGAAGTGTGGCCGGAGACGATCGTGCAAACGTGTCTGGTCCATCTCGTGCGCAATACCTATCGGCCGGCTTCCAAACGCGATTGGGACGCGGTGAAAGCATGTGACCCCGATCTGCACCGCGGTCAACGCCGCCGCGGCTTGGGCGGCGTTCGACGAGCTGGTCGCACAGTGGCGGCAGCGCTACCCGGCGATCATCCGGCTATGGGACAACGCGTGGGACACCTTCATCCCGTTCGTCGACTACGGAGCCTGTCGCAGAATCTGGTGCTGGTCCGGTGGCGCCGTTAGTTTGACTCGCCGGGTGAGGCTACATCCGCTGGCCGCTTAAGTGGCTCGTCATGTCATGTCTCCCCGTAGCGGTGGATCTTCATGATGTTGAAGGCAGTGGGTCTGTTGCGTTGGCTGAGGCGCCCCCAGGTGAGGAGACTGATCGGGTGATCAATTCGAGGCCTGGCTCGTCTGCTCCGGCCGGCTACCGCTTCCCGCGAGAGGTGATCGCGGTGGCGGTGCGCTGGTACCTGCGCTACGGGCTGTCCTACCGCGACGTGGAGGAGTTGCTGGCCGAGCGCGGCATCGAGGTTGATCACGTGACGGTGTATCGGTGGGTGCCGACCTTCACGCTGGAGTTCATCGACTCTGCGCGTCCGGCACGCCACGCGACGGGTGATGGGTGGTTCGTCGATGAAACGTACGTCAAGGTCGCGGGCCGCTGGACCTACTTGTACCGCGCGATCGATCAGCACGGTCAGGTCATCGACGTCCTGGTCTGCCAGCGCCGCAACGCCCACGCCGCACGGGCGTTCTTCACCCGCGCCCTCACGCACGGCTCGTCGCCGGTCGAAGTCACGACGGATCGGGCACCGGTCTACCCGAGCGTGATCGACGAGATCGTCCCTGCCGCCCGGCACGTCCTCGACCAGTACGCGAACAACCGCGCCGAAGCTGACCATGCCCGGCTCAAAGCCCGGCTGCGACCAATGCGCGGGCTAAAGACGATTCGCTCCCTGCGCGCCATCGCGGCGGGCCACGCATTCGTGCAGAACCTACGCCACGGCCACTACGAACTCACCGCCGACGTGCCCGCCCGTGATCGCGTTCGAGTGGCGTTCACCGAACTCATGCTCCGCCTCTGACGCCAGTCTCACGCCGCACCCCGTGATCGGCCGCGCTCCCAACATTCAACGCAACAGACCCGTGTCGGCGATGGGGCTGAACGAGTGCCCTGTGCCCAGCGCCCGGACGCGGTCGGCCCGCGCCACGACCGCGCACAGCTCGGAAAGCGATGCGGGTTCGGCGAACGTCCGAGCGCGGAAGCTGACGTTGCCGGTTCAGTTCGTCGCCACGACATCCGCCAACTCCGCCTACAGCGTTGCGAGGCGTCGCTGGTTGGCGGCTAGCCAGGCCTGCGCGCCGCGGTAACGCTGAGCGCTGGCTTTCCAGATGGCGCTGAACGCGGGGTGTCCGTGTCCTGCTCCGCTGGCAATGATCGTCGATATCCACTTGTTGGCGTCAATGGTTGCCTCTGCGACTTCGCGTCGCAATGTTCCGCCGGCGTCGTAGGCGTCCAAGAGAAGACGATAGCGCGCGAACGTCGTGTCACGACGTGAGTCGTGGATGTGTCGCTTGTCGCACAGCGGCACCCAGAAGCATGCCGCGACGGCAAGATCCCAGGCGCGGGAGCCTGGTCCAGCGAGGTCAAAGTCGATCAGGGCTACAGCGTGTCCGTCGCGGAAGACGACGTTGGCAGGGTTGAGGTCGTTGTGCGATATGAGCGTGCCGCGCCAGCGGGTCGGCACGTTGCGCTGCCACGGCAGGCCGTCCTCACTGAACGTCTCGACGTGGTCGTGGTAGTCGCGGAGCAGTCCGGCGAAGCTGCGCAGTGCCTTGTCGCCCAGCGCCCAGGCGGGGAGCGGTTCGTACGCCGCGATTCCGGTGATGAAGGTCAGGATCTCGGTATCGGGGCGGCTGTCGATCACCTGCGGCGCGCCGGCAAAGCCGGTGTCCGCGAGATGTCTCAGGAGACGATGGACCGCAGGACTGTGCGGGCCGCGTGGACGTCGGACAGTGTTCCCGATCCGGATGACCCGGCCCCGGTTGGCTGTGCCGCCGTGCAGCGGGCCGTCTTCGTCGATCATCTCGGACGTGACTCTTGCCGCTGGCTCTGGGGCGCCCGCACGTCTGCATGGTCGACGAGTCGGCGAGCCAAGCTGGTGTGCGTGACGAGTCCGCTGATCAGCCCGCTGCGCAGTGCTGCCCTTGTTGCATCCGCTTTTGCTTCGTCGTAGGCGATCGCCAGCACGGTTCGCACCTTGGCCAGGTCGTCGCTGGCGATTCCGACGATGCGCCGCCTCAGCGGCGGGCGCAGTGCCTTGCCGGTCTCGTCGATGAAGATTCCGGAGATCTCGGCGGCGACTCCGGCCTTCGCAGCCGTCAGCTGGTCGGCTGGCTCTACGCTGTCGTAAATCGTCGACAGACCGGGCGCCCAGGATCCGACAGCGACCAGGGCGATCGTTACGCCGCGGACCTGGGCCATGGCGCGTACGACATCGGGCTGCCGGTGCAGCGCCCGCGCCGTCGAGGCGTCTGGAACGACTATCGGCGCGTAGAACACGTACGGTGACCCACCGCCCAGGCGTGCGATCCTTCGGACGAGACCGAGGATGTCGCTGCCGTCCGGTCTGGATAGAGCGCCGGTAAGTTGAACGACTGGGCACGGCACGAACCGCTCCAGGGCGTCGCCGACCGTGCTGAGCGCTCGTGACCAGGCCATGCCCAGTACGTCGCTCGGTGAGACGATCTCCATCAGCAGTTGCGCTGTAGATTCGCCGAGTTGGCGCCGCAGTTGTAGGTGATCGTCGTCCGGGACGTCGAGCACAACCGCGTGCTCGAGCCCCCAGGTCGACCGGAGCTGCAGAGAAAGGTCGGCGTCCAGGCTGTCGACCGAGCGAATGTCGATGTTCACGATGCCGGTTCGGCGGGCCAGGTCTAGCAACCGGGCAACCTTGAAGCGGCTAACACCGACTTCGGCCGCGATGTCCGACTTGGACCGGTCTTCGAGGTAGTACATTCGCGCAACGCGCGCCGTCAAGATCATTTCCGACGGTCGCTCCAACACGAGGGCCTCCCGTCTGCGGCGCTCATTTGAGCGGGGTGCGTTGCAATTTGGCGGATTCCATTGACAGTAGCCCCCGACACACGCACATTACGTCTGATGTCAAGTCGAGCCCCATGTCGCTCATTTGAGCGCACCTCACCCGAGGCAGTCCTGGAGGGATCGAACGATGAACGTCGGTAGCACTGCAGTCGCTGGCCTGTCGAACCGCTCCAGAAGACGGCGGCTCACGCTGCGCGTGGTCGCGGCCGGTGCGGTGATGACGCTGGCCCTGAGCGCGTGCAGCTCGAGCAAGCATTCAAGCGGATCAAGCACCGGGTCCAGCGGCAGCACGACCATCAAGGTCGCTGTTGTCGACAACCCGTTGATGACGACGATCGAGAAGCTGACATCGAGTGGCTTCTCGGCATCCCACCCAAACGTGAAGGTCAAGTTCGTCACGTTGGATGAGAACACCTTGCGTGACCAGGTGACCAAGGATGTCGCTGCGGGCGGGGGTCAATTCGATGTGGTCATGATCGGCCCGAATGACATCCCGACGTGGTCCAAGAACGGCTGGATCAAAGATCTGACCAGCTATGCCAGTGACCCGAACTACGACGTCAACGACATCATCAAGCCGATCCGTGATGCGCTGTCCTCGAGCGGGAAGCTCTATGCCGTCCCGTTCTACGGCGAATCGTCGTTCCTGATGTATCGCAAGGATCTGCTCCAGGCCGCGGGTGTGACCATGCCCGCCAATCCCACGTGGCAGCAGGTCGCCGATATCGCCAAGAAGCTGAACAACCCCTCGAAGGGCGTGTCCGGCATCTGCCTGCGCGGCAAGACGGGCTGGGGCGAAAACCTGGCCGCCCTCGATACCGTCGTGAACACGTTCGGTGGCCAATGGTTCAACATGAGTTGGGACCCGCAGTTGACGTCGCCGGCGTTCCAAGAAGCGGTGACGTTCTACGTGAACCTGATTCATGACGCCGGCGAAACGGGCGCGGCGAACGACGGCTTCAACGAGTGCCTGAACAACATGGAGCAGGGCAAGTCCGCGATGTGGTATGACGCGACGGTCGCGGCTTCGACGCTCGACGCGCCGCCGAGCCCGATCGCGGGCAAGCTCGGATTCGCGCCCGCACCGGTGGTGAAGACATCCGCCTCCGGGTGGCTGTGGGCTTGGGCGCTGTCGATCGAAGGCTCCTCGAAGCACGCAGATGCAGCGTGGCAGTTCATGAACTGGGCTACCTCCAAGGACTACATCAAGTACGACGCTCAGAAGAACGGCTGGGCAGCAGTGCCGCCGGGAACTCGCGTCTCGACCTATCAGAACCCTGAATACCAGAAGGCTGCCGGCGACTTTGCTGCCTTGACTCTCAAGTCGATCCAATCTGTCGATGTCAACCATCCTGGTGTCGACCCGCAGCCATACAGCGGAATCCAGTACGTCGGCATTCCGGAGTTCGCCGATCTCGGCACCAAGGTGTCGCAGGAGATGACCGCAGCAATAGCCGGCCAGGAGTCCGTCTCATCAGCCTTGTCGAAGAGCCAAGGCTACGCCAAGCAAGTGGCCCAGTCCTACAAATAGGTAATCGTCACCAGGAGCGAGCCTCGGTTCTGTGTTGTGCCCTGAGGCGCTGCCGATAGGCGCCGCAGAGCCGACGGCTCGATCTACCGGAGGACGCCGCATGACCACGTCGACATCCACCGTCGCGCCGCCGGCCCCAGAGACGCGGCACGTAGCCGTAAGACCGCCGCGGAGGCAGGGCTGGCTGCGCAGGCTCCCGCTGCTTCCGGCGCTGGTGTTTGTCGTCGTCGTCACCCAGATCCCGTTCTTGCTTACGGTGTGGTACAGCCTGCAGTCCTGGAATCTTCTCCACCCGGGTACCAGGCACTTCGTCGGCCTGCGCAACTACCGCACGATCTTCAGCGACTCCATTTTCCGGACGGCCATCGGTAATACCTTGCTGTTCACCGTTGCACCCGTGATTTTGTCGATCGTGATCGGTACGTGCATCGCGCTGCTGTTAGATCGGCGAGTCTTCGGGCGTGGCGTCCTCCGAACGCTGATTATCAGCCCGTTTCTCGTGATGCCCGCCGCGGCGGCGCTTGTATGGAAATTCACTATCCTCGACCCCGTCTTCGGGATGCTGAACTACGTCCTCAAACCTTTTGGCGTGCATCACGTCGATTGGATCAACACACATTCGCAGGCCACGATTATCACCGTATTGACCTGGCAATGGACGCCATTCATGGTCTTGATCGTGCTTGCCGGGCTGCAGTCGCAGAGTCAGGACATACTCGAAGCCGCGCGAGTCGACGGCGCCGGCGCATTCCGCATTTTCCGCTCACTGACGCTTCCGCACCTGCGTCCGTACCTCGAGCTGGGAATCCTTCTTGGGTCCATCTACATCGTGCAAGCGTTCGATGCGATCTTCATGATCACGTCGGGTGGCCCCGGCCAGAAGACGACCAACCTGCCGTACTACATCTATGAGGTCGCGTTCCGTGCGTTCGACATCGGGCGCGCGTCCGCGATGGGCGTCGTAGTCGTTATCGCAACGATCGTCATCGCGACGCTTGCACTGCGACTCGTGTCGAGCCTGTTCAGCGACGAGGGGATGCACCGATGAGACGAGCGGGCCGCAGCGTCGCCGGAAACCGATCCAGGCTCAGCACGCGCCTCGTGCTCGGGCTGATCACGTGGATCATCGTGCTGATCTTCTTCTTCCCGGTCTTCTGGATGGCGCTCACCGGCTTCAAACACGAGCAGGATGCGGCTACCGACCCTCCGCACTTCGTCTTCAAGCCCACCCTGGACTCCTATTCAGGCGTGTGGGACAGAGGCCTGCGCTCGTATCTCGAGCACTCCATCACTATCACTTTGATTTCGACACTGATTGTGATCACGCTCGCCCTGCCTGCAGCGTATGCGCTCTCGATTCGGCCAATTCGCAAGTGGCGTGACGCGTCGTTCTTCTTCATATCGACCAAGATGCTTCCTATCGTCGGCGCGATCATCCCGGTGTACGTCATCGTCAAGAATCTGCACTTGCTAGACCATCAACTCGCGCTCATAATCCTCTACACCGCGATGAATCTGCCCATCGCCGTATGGATGCTCCGCTCCTTCCTGCTCGAAGTCCCAGCCGAAGTCGTCGAGGCTGCGCAAGTCGACGGCGCGGGCGTACTGCGCCAACTCCGCTCAGTCGTCATTCCGATCGTCAGCCCGGGGCTGGCGGCCACGGCGCTGATCTGCTTCATCTTCGCCTGGAACGAGTTCTTCCTCGCGGTAAACCTGACAACCGTCAACGCCGGAACGGTCCCGATCTTTCTCGTGAGTTTCGTGGCTCCAGAAGGCCAGTTCTGGGCGCACTTGTGCGCGGCTGCCACTGTCGCATGCCTGCCCGTGCTGCTCGCCGGCTGGGCCGCCCAGGACAAGCTTGTCCGCGGCCTGTCGATGGGCGCGGTGAAGTAGAAGGAGCCATCCATGCAGGCAGCGGTGATCAAGGCAGTAGGCGAGATCGACGTCACGATGGTGGACGACCCGGCACCAGGTCCACGCGACGTCATAGTTGAGGTTGCCGCCTGCGGAATCTGCGGAACTGACCTGCACATCCTCGACGGCGAATTCGCGCCATCGCTCCCAATAATTCCGGGCCACGAGTTCGCGGGCACGGTCGTCGCAGTCGGCACCCAAGTCACCGAATTGACCACCGGCCAGCGCGTCGCGGTAGATCCCTCGCTGTACTGCAACGAGTGCCACTTCTGCCGGCTCGGTCGCAACAATCTGTGCGAGCGCTGGAACGCCATCGGCGTCAGCGTACCTGGCGGTGCGGCTCAGTACGCCCGCGCTCCCGTCGCGAACTGCGTCATCGTGCCTGACCACATCCGGATCGAGGACGCCGCCCTGATCGAGCCGTTGTCGTGTGCGGTGCGCGCCTACGACGTGCTGGCCTCACGGTTGGCCTCACACATCCTGATCTATGGGTCCGGAACCATGGGGCTGATGATGCTCCAACTCGCCAAACGAGTCGGCGCCACTGCGGTCGACGTGGTCGACATAAACCCAGCGCGACTCGAGGCAGCGGTCACCCTTGGCTGCAGCAATGCAACGACATCGGCCGAGGAGATCGATCGTCCACGCGGCTGGGACATCGTCGTCGATGCCACGGGTGCTTCCGAGGCTATACAAGACGGACTGCGCCGCGTGGGGCGCGGAGGCACGTTCCTGCAGTTCGGAGTAACTGCCTACTCGACACGAGTAGAGATCGAGCCGTACCGGATCTACAACCAGGAGATCACCGTCACGGGGTCCATGGCTGTCTTGCACAGCTACGAACGGGCGGCGGAGCTGTTCGCCGGCGGCCTACTCGACCCCGACGTGCTCATCAGCCATCGCCTCCCACTCGCGGACTTCGGATCGGCTTTGCAGCTGTTCCAGCAAGGACATGGCCGCAAGATCCAAGTTCTGCCCAACCTCCCGTCGGCCCGGCGATAGATAGCCGGGAGACCGGCGTCCTACGCTTCGGGCATGCCGGAACGACTCGCACTGGTGCGGCACGCCAAAGCCGAGCGGGACGGCCCGTCCGACGCGGAACGCCGACTCGCGTCGCGGGTCGCGCGGACGCGGCGGCGGTCGGGCGCTGGCTGGCGTCGCAGCTCATCGCGCCCGATCGGGTCGTGGTCTCTCCGACGTTGCGCACCCGCGAAACCTGGGAGCTCACCGGAATCGGCTCGCCGCCGGCCGACCTCGACGAGCGGATCTACGACAACACGGCCGAGGACCTTCTCGCGGTCATGCGCGACACACCGCCCGACGTCCACACGCTCCTGCTGGTCGGCCACAACCCGTCCATCGCAACGCTTGCCGCGTCTTGGGCACCGCCAGTCAGGAACCTTGTGGTCGTAGCCCGGCGAGCGTGCAAGCTGTAGCGTGCCGGTGGCTGAACGATCTGCGTGCCGACGGGGTGACGTGCGCAAGACGGCGTCGTAACGTCTGGGGATCGGCCGATGCCATCAGGATCGACCACACGACGGCGTGAGGAGGCGGTCATGTTCGTCCAGGTGATCACGGGCAAGACGTCAAAGGCGGCGCAGGTGCGCGCCGCGATGGACCGGTGGGTCGACGAACTGGCGCCCGGCGCGCAGGGTTGGCTGGGCTCGACGGCCGGAGTGACCGAGGACGGGCGGTTCATCGCGCTGGCCCGCTTCGAATCCGAGGAGGCCGCACAACGCAACAGCGACCGCTCCGAACAGGACCGCTGGTGGGCGGACACGGCCCAGTTGCTGGATGGTGAGGCCACGTTCCGCAATAGCGTCAACGTGATGCCGGATCTGCGCGGCGACCCTGACGAGGCGCGCTTCGTGCAGATCATGCAGGGCGAGCAAGGCCCTGATCCCGACCGCGCCCAGGAGTTGATGAACCAGAATCCCGATGAGTGGGCCGCGTTCCGTCCGGAGATCATCGGAAGCCTCGGCATCGCCCACCCCGACAACACGTGGACCATGGCCCTGTACTTCACGTCAGAGGCCGAGGCCCGCGAAGGTGAGGCGAAGGAACCGCCGCCCCGGTTGAAGGCCCAGATGGAGGAGATGGACAAGCTCAGCGTCGGCGTGCCGGCGTTCTTCGACCTGAAGGATCCCTGGCTGAGCTCCCCAAAGTAAGGCTCGCCCGCAGCGAGTGCGTCGCGAGGCCATTGGGCCTGAGATTCCCTTGCTCGCATCCAGCAGTTGGGTCGCGCGCGATCGCCGAATCAGGTGCGAAGTCCAGCAGTGGACGCGGCTAAAGGCCGCCGCGCGTTATGCGCGGTCGAGGCGTCCGGCCGGCACACGGCGGTCAACCTGACGACGTAAGACGGGGATAGCGCGTCACCAGAGGACGGCTGGGCGGTGTTGCATTGCGGCAGTGCGAAGATGCCGCCTCCGCATCGCCGGCGGAGCAATCACAGGGACAGGACGAGCTCGTCGAACGCGACGCGGACTCGATCATGGACCGGCGCGTCGGCGGTGAGGGCGTAGTGGCCGCGGCGCAGGTTCTGCACGAACGCGTGTCCGGCCGCGATGGTGCGCGCCGAAGCGAGGGTCTTAAGTCCGCGCATCGGTCGCAGTCTTGCCTTGAGCCGACCGTGATCGGCCTCGATTGCGTTGTTGGTGTACTGCTCGGTGACATGCCGCGCAGCCGGCACCACCTCATCCACCACTCGCGGGTAGGCCGGCGCCCGGTCGGTCACGACCTCCGCCGGGAGCGGTCCAAATCGCAGCGCGCAGGCGAAGAATCGGCGTGCTGTGGCGCCGTCTCGGACAGTTGAAAGCAGTACGTCGATGACCTGGCCGTGCTGATCAACCGCGCGGTACAGGTAGGTCCAGCGGCCGGCGACCCTGAGGTAGGTCTCGTCGCTGAACCAGCGATTTCCTGCCGCATGGCGCGCCGGCCGGGCGGCGTCGATGAACTCCGGCGTGAATGTCTGAACCCAGCGATAGATCGTCACGTGATCGACCTCGATGCCGCGCTCGGCGAGCAGCTCCTCGACGTCGCGGTAGGACAACGAGTAGCGCAAGTACCACCGCACCGCCACGCCGATGACCTCACGCGGGAACCGGTAGCCAGCCGGTGCAGACGACGACGCAAGACCGACCGTGATCACCTCCGCAGTATGCCGGCCGCAGCGCCCAGCCAATGCAACAGCGCCCCCAAACCCCACCGCGCCCCGGGTCGCTGACACGCCGGTCGCTGTGGGATCCCATTCGATCCGTCGCTGTCTGACTTAGCTGGCATCGGCGGGTCGCAGTCCCAGATCTTGTCGTTGTCGCTGACGGTTTTTCGCCGCGAGAACCTCTAACCTGACAGGCCCCGGCATTCGAGGAGACGGCTGATTCTGCGCAGGATTGTGGGCACTGGCATGGATCTGGTACGGGTTCTGGGCAAGCTCGAACTGGGCGGCGCGCAACTGGCGGTGCTGCGTGTCTCGCGGGAACTGCACCGGCGATACGGAGTGCGGACGACGTTGATCGTCGGCGACGCGACCCACGACGGCGTCCGGCTCGCGCAGCGGCACGGCGTGCAGCCGGTCGCGTTCCGAAGCGGATCGGACCTCCACCCACTGCGAAACTTGCAATGGCAGCGATCGGAGCGGTTCGCGGCCTGGCTGACGGACAAGCTCGATGACGCCGACCTGGTGCACGCACACATGATCGGGGCCTGGTGGGCCGTGGCCCAGGTCATTGACGCCTGGATACCGTTCGTCGCGACCGAACACAACCAGGTGAACTGGGCGACCCCGCGCGTCAAGTCACTCAAACCCGCCGCCTGCCGGATCGACCGGTTCTATGCCATGGGTCCGGCGGCGCAACGATTCGCGATCACCGCCGGAGCGCGACCCGAGGTGATCAGGCCGGCGCGCTCACCGGTCGCCGGGTTACGCGCGACACCCCGCGACGGACTGCGGTCTCCGCGTCTGACTTTCGCCGGACGTTTCTGTCGCGACAAGGGCCCGGATGTGCTGGTCGAGGCGATCTGCCTGCTTGACTGTCGCCAGCTGACCGCGTACCTGCTCGGCGACGGTCCGCTGCGTGCCCCGCTCGCTGACCAGATCCAGCGACGCGGCATGTCGGCTCGTGTGTTCATGCCGGGCTGGGTGCACGCGCCGTGGCGCTACGTCGCCGGAAGCGCCGTGCACGTGGTCCCCTCCCGCGAAGAGGCCTGGTCCCAAAGTGCCGTGCTTGCGCTGGGCCTCGGTGTCCCCGTC
>DATFRC010000175.1:0-2643 GCA_035263725.1 Jatrophihabitantaceae bacterium
TTGCCGTCACGCAGATGCAGCCCGCTGAGCTTCTCGGCCTTGTCGAGACGGTAGTACAGCGTGCCGCGATGCAGGTGCAGCTCACCGGAGGTTCGCTGGACGTCGCAGCCGAGATCGAGGTAAGTCTCCACGCTGCGCAGAACGTCCGGGTCGGCCTCGCGGAACAGCGCTTGCACGCGCGGATCCAGATCGGTCTCACAGTCCCACGACGGGAGCTGCGCCAGGGTGCGGAACACGCCGAGGTCACGCCACCGCGGGCACGCGCTTCCGGTGGACACGACGCCAGCCACCTTCGCGGCCAGGCGGGCTTGCCGGTACGAGGCGTGCGCCTGATCGACGGCCGGCTGCGGGTCGCCGGTGCCGCCGGCGACCCGCAACCCGGCGGCGTGCTCGCCGAGCCGGCGTTCGAGTGCCGCCACCGCACGCCGGCCGATCTCAGACGGTCGCTCGTCGTCGTCGGACCAGCACGGCAGCAGCAGCACCGCGTGATCGGTGAATGCCATATGCAGTGAAGCGGAGCCGACCGTGTCCAGCGTGACGTATTCGAGCGAGGTGACCAGGGCGTGCTGCGCAAGCGCGTGACGTTCGTCGTGGAGCTGTGCCGGGCAGGCCTCAGACACCGACATCACCACGGCGCAGACTCGCGCGCCGCGTGGCCAGTAGCCACGATCGGCGATCGACGCCGCCGCGGCGACCTGCAACTCGCGCACGTCGGACAGCAGGTGCGAGACGACCTGGCTGCGCAACCGGTCGGCTAGCCGGGATTCGTAGAGCAGCAACCCGACGCGGGTGACCTCGGCGGCGATGCGGTCGAGCCGGTTCTCGAAGATCGAGCCGTCTTCGTCGAGCACGAACAGGAAACCAAGGAGGTGATCGGCGTACCGAACCGGCGCGCAGACCCGGCCGATGATATCGAGCTCGGGGCTGGGCGGGATCTTGATCGGCTCGCGCGCCTGCCCGATGCCGAACTGGGCGAACCATTCGACGACATCCCGTCCGGCCTCGCGGCGCAGGATCGAGTCCCTTCGCACTCGGTCGACCGGACCATGCTGGGCGGAGTACACGATCATGCGCTGCTCGCCATCCTCGAGGACGACAGCAGCACCGAGCTCGCCCGCGAGCCGGTCGATCATTGCCTGCAGCTCGGTAGTGATGAGAACGCTCCGGGTGGTCAATCGTCAAGTCGGACGATCATACGGCCGACCGGATGGCGCGACAACGCGTCGCAGCGTGCTTGCTGCCGTGCCGGCGGCGCCCGGCGGTGGCGTCGGCTCAGATGGTGAGCGCAAGCCGGCGGGCATCATATATCGCTGCGTGGATGTTGCGGCTGGCGACGGCGTCGCCGATGCGGAACAGCTGATAGCGCCCCTCGGGGTCGGTCTGCAGCCGCTGCGGCGTGACACGGGCGAACGCGTCGATGTCGACCTCGCCGCGGTTGGTGGACCCGTCTTTGAGTTCGGCGTAGACGTCGTCGTTGGGAACGGTGCCATGCTCGACCACGACCTGGTCGACGACGCGGTCCACTGACTCTCCGGTGTATTCGTTACGCAGCACCGCCACCAGGCCGTCTGCCCCGGGGCGGACCTCGCGGAGCCGGTGGTCCGGGGTGAGTCGCACGCCGGTGCGGTAGAACGCGGCCAGGTACGCCGGGTACAGCGTGCCGGCAATCTCGTGCCCGACCAGCCGGTCCGGCGTGACGATCTCAACCTCCGAGCCGGCCGCGGCGAGCCGCTCCGCCGTGGACAGCGCCTGGTCGCTGCCGTGGTCGTCGAACACGAGCACGCGCCGCCCTGGTCGTGCCTCGCCGCTGAGGACGTCCCACGTCGACACCACGAGGCCGTCCCCCGTCGATAGCGCCGGGGTTCCCGGCAGCCCGCCCGTGGCCATGATCACGACATCGGGCTTGAGCGCCCGGACGTCGTCGGCGTCTGCGTACGCGTTGAGACGCACGTCGACCCCGAGCCGTCGCGCCTCGGCGTCTAGCCAGTTGACGATGCCCAGCAACTCCATCTGCCGCTCGTTCGCCCGGGCGGCGAGCTGCACCTGGCCGCCGACCCGGCTCGCGGCTTCGAGCAGGGTGACCGAATGGCCGCGTTCGGCGCAGACACGGGCCGCTTCCAGTCCCGCCGGGCCGGCCCCGACCACCACGACGCGTTTGCGGGCCGCCGCCGGCGGCGCCACGTGCGGGATCAGCTGCTCACGGCCGGTGGCCGGGTTGTGGAGGCACAATGAGTCGAGCCCGATGTAGATCCGGTTGATGCAGTACGACGCGCCCACGCACGGGCGGATCCGGTCCTGTTCACCTGCCTCGAGCTTTCGCACGATGTGCGGGTCTGCGATGTGCGCGCGAACCATGCCCACGAGATCCAGATAGCCCTCGCGCAGCGCGTGGCGTGCGGTGGCCAGGTCGGCGATGCGACCCGCGTGGATCAGTGGAAGATGCACTTTTTCCTTGTACGCCCCGACAAGCGGGAGGTGTCCGCCGAGCGGGGTGCCCAGCGGCTGGATTTGCTGGGCGAGTTCCGCGTCTGTCGTCGGGGCGCCGACGGCCAGGGATATGAAGTCAATAAGACCGGAGGTCGCCAGGGATTGCCCGATCGTGACGGCGTCCTGCGCGGTAAGACCGCCTTCCGCGTTCTCGGT
>DATFRC010000176.1:0-41751 GCA_035263725.1 Jatrophihabitantaceae bacterium
AGCCTCGAGCGCCTCGGTCAGCCAGCTCCACCCGACCTCCGGCAGCAAGGGGTCGCCGGCCATGCTCGGCTCCAGTTCGGCTGAGGCGAAGGCGACGAGCCGCAGCGTGCCTTCCCACGCCTCGGCGCCATCGGGGTCGTACAGGAGCACGAGCCGCCCGGTGGACAGCTCGCCACCGTCTGCGTCGCGGATGTCGGCGGCCAGCGCATGGCTCCACGGCGCCAGCCGCTGCGGCGGGCGGATCGACTCGACGCGGGCCTCCGGACGCAGCACGGTGCCCTGGAGGCTATCGACCGCCTCGCGGAACTCGGCCGGGGCCAGCGCCGGATCGCGATCGCGTATCGGCGGTGGTTGGTCCGGCATCTCAGCGGGCTGAATGGGGCTGATGTGGCTCACGGGGGTGACAGTCCGGATCAAGCGGCGTGCCGTAAATGCTGATAACGCGCCTGCCGGACGGCAACCAGCTGCGGGTCGACGACCAGGCCGGTGCCGCACACCGCGCACGCCCGGTCGGGGCAGCCGCCTCGGTGCCCGTCGGCGCAGGGCGGAATCTCGACCTCGCGTCGCTGACCGCACGTCGGACAATCGAGGGACAGCATCATGCGGACCTCCGCAAAGGCGACTCCACTTCGTATCGTGACGTTGGCACGGGTCACCGACAAAATCAGCTAGGCGCGCCGGGTCCCGCGGCACCGTGCGACGATGAGGACGATGAGGACGATGCTCGCAGATTCGCTTCTCGTGCGTGCCGCCCGGGGTCGCCCAGGGGTCCGGCCGCCGGTGTGGTTCATGCGCCAAGCGGGCCGCTCTCTGCCCGAGTACCGCGCCGTGCGTGAGGGCACGACGATGCTCGAGGCCTGCCGGAACCCCGAGCTGATCACCGAGATCACGCTTCAGCCGGTGCGGCGCTACGGCGTCGACGCGGCGATCCTGTTCTCGGACATCATCGTGCCGCTGGCCGCGGCCGGTGTGGGTGTCGACATCGTTCCGGGCGTGGGCCCGGTGATCGACAAGCCGGTGCGGACGGTGTCGGATCTGGATTCACTGCGCGCACTGCATCCGGACGACGTGCCCTACGTCACATCGGCGGTCCGCACGCTGGTCGGTGAGCTGGGCGACACACCCCTCATCGGGTTCGCCGGGGCGCCGTTCACGCTGGCCAGCTACCTGATCGAGGGGGGTCCGTCGCGCGACTACGCGCGCACCAAGGCGCTCATGCACAGTGATCCGCAGCTGTGGCACGCAGTGCTCACCCGACTGGCGGCGATCACCGCAGCGTTCCTGCGGGTACAGGTCGACGCCGGGGTGTCAGCGGTGCAGCTGTTCGACTCATGGGTGGGGTCCTTGTCGGCCGCGGACTATCGGACATCCGTGCTACCGCACAGCCAAGCTGTACTGTCGGCCGTTCCGGAGGTACCGCGCATCCACTTCGGCGTCGGTACCGGTGAGCTGCTCGCACTGATGCGCCAGGCCGGCGCGGACGTGGTCGGCGTCGATTGGCGGGTGCCACTGGACGAGGCAGCGCGGCGGCTCGGCCCCGGTGCAGTCGTACAGGGCAATCTCGACCCGGCGCTGCTGCTCGCCGACTGGCCCGTCGTCGAGCGTGAGACGCGCCGGATCGTCGCCGAAGGTCGTGCCGCGGCCGGGCACGTCTTCAACCTCGGGCACGGGGTGCTGCCCGACACCGACCCGGACATGCTCCAGCGCGTCGCCGAGCTGATCCGGTCGCTCGGCTGACGCGTCGCGCCTAGCGTTGCCTACTTGCCAACTAGCTCGACGACGGGTAGCAAACGGGCGGACGTCAAGGCGGGTCAAGCCTTCGGGATGATGATGTCGTGCGTGTCGTCGTGGTCGGTGGGGGCATCTCCGGGCTGTCGGCGGCGTGGCGTATCGCCGAGCGCGCGGCGCAGGCCGAGGTCGTAGTACTCGAGGCGGCCGATGCCGTGGGCGGCAAGCTGCGCGTGGCGACGGTCGCCGGCGTCCCGGTCGACGTCGGCGCTGAGGCGATGCTGGCCGGCCGGCCCGAGGGGGTCGAGCTGGCCAAGGCCGCCGGATTGGCAGATGCGCTGATCGAGCCGCTGACGACCTCAGCGGCTGTGTTCGCAGGAGGTACCTGTCACCCATTGCCGGCGCGGACCATGCTCGGCGTGCCTGGCGACGTGGATGCATTGCGGCGCAGCGGCGTACTCAGCGATGCGGCTGTGTCCCTTGTGGACAGTGAGCCGTCGCATCCGCCCCTCCAGCCGGTGCTCGACGACGTGGCGGTGGGGCCGTTGGTCCGCAGCAGACTCGGCGGCGAGGTGGTCGAGCGGCTCGTCGAACCGTTGCTCGGGGGTGTGTACGCCGGACATGCCGACCAGCTGTCGTTGCGGGCGACTATGCCGGCGCTGACCGCACAGTTGCGCGCGGGCGGTTCGCTGGTACGCGCCGCGGCGGCAGTCACCAGCCAGGGCGGCGCGGGCACCAGTGGGCCGGTGTTCACGTCGCTGGACGGGGGTCTGGGGCGGCTGCCGATCGCGCTGGCCGCTGGCGGGCGGTTCGCGGTTCGACCGGGCGTCACCGTGCGGGCGATCAGGCGCACGCCGGCCGGCTTTGCGCTGGACTGTGGTCCGGTGCCGAGACCGGAGCTCGTCGAGGCGGACGCCGTCGTGGTTGCGACGCCACCCGGAAAGGCGGCCCGGCTGCTGCGCGGCGTGGCCCCGGCCGCGGCCGCCGAAGTGTCCACTGTGGACACCGCCAGCATGGCGATCGTCACGCTGGCCTACCAGGACGTGAGGCCGATAGCGGGCAGCGGACTACTCGTCGGAACCCGTGAGGGTTACCGGGTCAAGGCGGTCACTCTCTCGTCGCAGAAGTGGCCGATCACCCACGACGGCCTCACCATCTTGCGGGCGTCGATCGGCCGGGTCGGGGAGACGGCAGACCTGCAGCACGACGATGCCGAGCTGATCGCCATCGTGCGACGCGAGCTGCCTGCGTTGATCGGCGTCGACGCCGAGCCGGTCGACGCGCTGGTCACCCGGTGGGGCGGCGGATTGCCGCAGTACGCAGTGGGTCACCTCGAGAAGGTGGCCCGGATCCGGGCAGCTGTCGCCGCGGTGCCCGCGCTGGCCGTCTGTGGAGCCACCTACGACGGGATCGGCATACCTGCGTGCATCGCGTCGGGGCAGCAGGCTGCTGAACGCGTCCTGGCCCGCGAGGGACAATGAACGCCATGGTCGACGGCAAGACAGCACGCGAGCTCAATCAGGTGATCCGCTACACCGCATGGTCGGTCTTCCGCACCGGCACACCGATCGGCGACGCCGACCGCGCTCCGCTCGCCGGAGAGGTCGGCGAGCTGTTCGAGCAGCTCGCGGCGAAGGACGTCACGGTGCGCGGCACCTACGACGTCAGCGCGCTGCGGGCGGACGCCGACTTGATGGTCTGGTGGCACGCGCCGTCCGCCGACGTGCTCCAGGACGCCTACGCGCGGCTGCGCCGCACCGACCTCGGCGCCCACCTGGTACCGGTGTGGTCGTCCATGGCGCTGCACCGCCCGGCTGAATTCAACAAGAGCCACATACCGGCGTTTCTCGCCGATGAAGAACCACGAGCGTATGTCTGCGTCTACCCGTTTGTGCGCTCCTACGAGTGGTACCTGCTGCCGGACTCCGAGCGGCGGGCACTACTCGCTGAGCACGGGCAAATGGCGCGGGAGTATCCCGACGTCCGGGCGAACACCGTCGCGGCGTTCGCCCTCGGCGATTACGAGTGGATGCTGTGCTTCGAGGCTGACGAGCTGGACCGCATCGTCGACCTTATGCGCCATCTGCGCGGGTCCGAGACGCGCCGGCACGTCCGGGCCGAGGTGCCGTTCTTCACGGGCCGGCGCCGCAGCGTCGACGAGCTGGTCGCTGCTCTGCCGTAGCGCTTCGTCTGCAACGCGACGGCCCGCTCTTGTGTCTATCTCGTAGGTCGGGCTTACCGCGAAGCGAGGGCGTCATGACGACGAGACGGGTCCACATCGGAATCGGCTTGGTCGCCGTCGCGCTGGGACTGGCGGGCTGCGCGTCGAACACCCATGGCAGCGCGACCGGCCCGACCGGCACCACCCCCGCGACCACCTCAGCCATGCCATCGACGTCGGCCATCCCGTCCTCCTCGGCCGCTCCGACCACGTCGAGCGGGACGACGTCGTCTGCGTCGCACGCTCCGTCGACGCAAGCACGGGCGAGCACTGCCCCGCCATCACGTTCGCCGGCCGCGCAGCCGTCGCCGACGATGCACAAGGTGTCGCCCGAGGCCACCGCCCCGGCTGCAGGTGGGTGCGCGCGGGACTCCGGCACGCAGGTGCTGGTGCTGATCAACCCAGACGTACCGGTGCCGCGCTGCGTGATCGTCACGGCCGGGCAGCACCTGGCCGTGCGCAACAACACCGGTGAGCTGGGCCAGACCCCCCGCGCGGTCACGCTGCATTGGGCCGACTACGCGCCGCGGACGCTGCCGCCGGGCGCGCTGACGATCTACCCGCAGTCCTTCGGGAGCTACCTGTTGCCGGGCGTGCACCGTTTGCAGGCGTCGGTGTACGGGCAGAGCGGCGCCGAGATCTGGCTACAGCACTAGGGCTGTTCCTCGAAGGTCAATGAGATCGAGTTGATGCAGTAGCGCAGGTCGGTGGGGGTGCCGTAGCCCTCGCCGTCGAAGACGTGGCCCAGGTGGCTGTGACAGTTGGCGCACAGGACCTCGACGCGGACCATCCCGAGACTGCGGTCGCGTCGCTCGATAATCCGTTCGCCGGCCAGCGGCGTGAAGAAGCTCGGCCAGCCACAGTGTGAGTCGAACTTGTGCTCGCTGCGGAACAGCTCACTGCCGCAGGCCCGGCAGCGGTATACGCCGACCTGCTTGTTGTCGGTGTACTCCCCGGTGAACGGCCGCTCGGTGGCGGCCTGACGCAGCACGGCGTACTCCTCTGGGGAGAGCTGCTCGCGCCATTCGGCCTCGGACTTGACGACGTTCGGTGCGCTCATGCGTACGACGGTACGGCCCGGCTCAGAGCAGGCCGACGATACCGAGTACGCCGAAGATCGCGGTGAGGGCGAACCCGAGCAAAATGAGCCATACGACGAACACAGCGACCTGGCGCCGCCGCCCGGTGAGCCGGGTCAGGCCGGCGCCGAAGGCCGCGACGTTCTGCAGCTCGCCGTCGGCGGTGTTGGGATTGGCGGTGCGGCCCCAGGCGAAGTCGGGCTCGGGGCCACGGTGTCGGGGCGGCTCGTCGTCGTCCCACCTGGTGTCGGTGTCCACCAGACCAGGATGCCTGACGGCTGTTTGGGCTGACGTACGCGACCCAGTGCGCGCTGAGCGCCGACGTTAGGTGCGTGGGCCGAGATGACCTACCGTCCAAACATGCCCTCACCGTTCACGGAGCTCGAGGTCGGCGGGCGCACGGTCCGCATCTCCAACCCGGATCGGGTGTATTTCCCCGAGCGGGGCGAGACGAAACTCGACCTTGCAAACTACTACATCGCCGTCGGCGACGGCATCGTCCGGGCCCTGCGCGACCGGCCGTGCATGCTGCACCGCTACCCGGACGGTGTCACCGGCGAAAAGATCTACCAGAAACGGCTCCCAAAAGGGGCGCCCGAGTGGGTTCAGAGTGTGGAGGTGCGCTTCCCGTCCGGGCGCGGCGCCAACGAGCTGTGCGTGACCGAGCTGGCCAGCGTCATTTGGGCGGTACAGATGTCGACGGTCGAGTTCCATCCGTGGCACTCGCGGCGTGCCGACACGGAGCGCCCCGACGAATTGCGCATCGACCTCGACCCGCAGCCGGGTACGGGCTTCGTCGAGGCCAAGCAGGTCGCCGGAACCGTCCACGAGGTGCTCGACGAGCTCGGCGCCGTCGGCTGGCCGAAGACGTCCGGGTCGCGGGGGCTGCACGTCTATGTGCGCATCGAGCCGGCTTTCGGATTCCGCGAAGTGCGGCGCGCCGCACTGGCGTTTGCCCGCGAGGTGGAGCGGCGCATCCCCGACTTCGTCACCACCAAGTGGTGGAAGGAGGAGCGCGGCGAGCAGATATTTCTCGACTACAACCAGAATGCCCGTGACCGCACCATTGCCAGCGCCTACTCGGTACGGGGCCGGCCATACGGGCCCGTCTCTGCACCGGTGACCTGGGAGGAGCTGCCCGACGTCGAGATCGACGACTTCACCATCGCCACCATGCCCGCGCGTTTCGCCGAGCTGGGTGACCTGCACGCCGGCATCGACGACGCGGTGTGGTCGATCGAGCCGTTGCTGGCGTGGGCCGACCGCGACGAGCGCGATCGCGGACTGGGTGACATGCCGTACCCGCCGAACTATCCGAAGCAGGAGGGTGAGCCGCCGCGCGTCCAGCCGTCCCGCATGAACCCGGCCAACTGGGCGGAATCGGCCGACGCTCCTCAGCCGCAGCGCCTGGATTGAGCGGTTCGCCGCAGCTGCGCCCCAACGCTCAGTAGGAGATCAGGACGATCGAGGTGGCCGCCATGGCCAGCCCGATGCGCTGCAGCCGTCCGGTGTGTTCGTGCAGCACGAGCACGGCCAGCAGCACGGTCATCGCCGGGTAGAGCGAGGTGATTACGCTCGCCACCGACAGCAGCCCGTGCCGTGATGCGAGCAGGAAGAACAGGTTTGCGCTGGCGTCGAGCACGCCGGCCAGCACGGCCAGGAACAGCACGCGGCCGCTGAGCGGCTGGGCAACTCGCCGGCCGCGCGCCAGCGGCACGATCAAAGCAGCGGACGTGAGCCGCGAGATGACCAGCGGCCACAGCCCCGAATCGTGGTTCGCCCGGGCCAGGCAGATGAAGTAGACGCCGAATCCCACTCCCGAAAGGCACGCCAAGGCGAGGATGCGGATGCCGATCGGGCCGTGTGGATGATCGTCGGATGTGTAGCTGACGAACATCACGGCGATCAGGCCGATCGCGATGCCGAGCCACGCCGACAGGTGCGGTCGCTCGCCGACGAGCAGCCCGAACCCGACCGGCACGACGGCGGCGAGCACGGCCGTGACCGGCGAGATGATGTTCATCGGCGCCCGCGCCATGAGGCTGTACATCACGATCACGCCCACCATGCCGCCGATGCCGCCACCGACACCGAGCAGCGCCGTCCGGGCGTCGAGCGGCCCGGCGAAGGCCGGTAGCAGCGCCAGCATCAGCAGCGCACCGACCGGGTAGGCGTAGAGCAGCACGGTGATCGCCGAACGGTGCCGGGACGCGAAGGCGCCGACGAAGTCGCCCGTCCCGTAAATGACGGCTGCGAGCAGGGCGAATACGACGACCACGTCTGACGCTAACTGTTCGGGTCGAGCGGTTTATTGCGCGACGTACAGGCAGAAGGGGTGCCCAGTATCGTTACGGCTTCGCGAGGGTGATCTGGTTCACGTCCAGGTAGCCGGTACGGAACCCCGCCTCGGAGTAAGCAAGGTAGAGCGACCACATACGGCGAAACGTCTCGTCGAAGCCGAGCCGGGCGAGTTCCGCACCACGAGCCTCGAAGCGCGCCCGCCACCGGCGCAGCGTCTCGGCGTAGTGCTTCCCGAAGCTGAGCCGGTCGGTGATGGAAAGAGACGTTTGCCGTGAGACAGTGCGCTCGATCGACTCGACCGACGCCAGTGCCCCGCCCGGGAAGATGTACTTCCGGATCCAGGTGTACGTCTCGCCGACCCGGCGCAAGCTGGCGTCGTCCCACAAGATCGCCTGCAACCCGAAGCGCCCGCCCGGCACCAGTGCGCGGTCGACGGTGCGGAAGTAGTCCGCCCAGTGGTTGGCACCGACGGCTTCGATCATCTCGACGCTGGCCGCGGCGTCATAGCGGCCCGTCGTCGTGCGGTAGTCCCGGAGCAGCACGTCCACCCGTGCTGCCATGCCCGCCTCGGCGATCCGCCGCCGGGCGAGCTCGGCCTGCTCGGTCGAGATCGTCAGTGACGTGACCTGCGCGCCGCGGCGGGCGGCCCGGATCGCGAGCTCACCCCACCCGGTCCCGATCTCGAGCAGCCGGGTGCCCTCGCGTACGCCGGCGCAGTCGAGCAGGCGGTCGATCTTGCGACGCTGCGCGGTGGCGAGATCGTCGGCGGACCTAGCCGGGTCCCCGTCGTAGAGCGCCGACGAGTACGTCATCGACTCGTCGAGGAACAGCGCGAACATGTCATTCGACAGGTCGTAATGCCGCTGGATGTTGCGCCGGGCACCTTCGATGGTGTTGTCGTCGTGCGGCGGCTGGCGGCGCAGCGCCAGACCGCGCAGCCGTTGCAGGGCCGCCGGCACTAGCTCCCGGACGTGTGCGGCGAAGGTGGAGAGGACGCCCGGCAGGTCTTCGGTGGTCCAATCACCTGCCATGTACGCCTCGCCGAACCCGATGGTGCCGGTAGCACCGAGCCGATGGAAGAACGAGGCCGGCCGGACCAGTCGCATGGTCGGGTCGGCGGTGTCACCGCCGCCGTAGCTGGGGCCTCCGGACTCGACGACCCGAAGCGGCAGTCGTGCGGCCGCACGGCGGAAGATGCGTCGCGCCGCCACGGCGCGGAGCGGTGAGTGCGGCACGGTGGCCACGTCGGGCCAGCGCACCGGGTCGACGCCAGCGGCCGGCGCGTTCTCGGTCACCGTCATGCGCGATCCCCCTTCGCTCGTCTGGTCACATCAGACGACGTGAGGCGCCGCTCCGGCAAGGGCGAACCGTCATCGCCCGCACGTTGTGTGTGCCGCGGGCACGGTGCCGTTGATCAGGTACGCGTTCACCTTGTCGTCGATGCAGGGGGTATTCCCATAAGACGTGTGTCCCTGTCCGTTCCAGGTGAGCAGCACGCCGGTACCCAGCGTGGAGGCCATGTGGACCGCCCCGGCGTACGGCGTGGCCGGGTCGTGCAGGTTGCCGACCACGACGATGGGCGCGGAGCCCGCGGCTGTCTCCGGCGGGATGGGCTCGCGCTGCTTGGGCCACGCCTGGCACTGGAACAGCGATGGCGCCGACCAGAGGCCGAACAGCGGGTACTGCGTGGCCCAGCGCGTGGCGGCCGCCTTGATCTGCGCGTCGGTGGGGTCGCTCTTCTGGTCGTTGCAGCTGACCACCTGAAACACGTCGAGCAGATTCGAGTAGTGGCCGTCGTTGCCGCGCTCGCTGTAGCGGTCGTCGAGCTCGAACAGCCCGCGCGCGTCGCCGTGCTGCGCCTGGATCAGGGCGGTGCCCAGGTCGGGCCAGAGTTGCTCGCTGTACAACGCGGAGATGACTGCGTACAGCACGTTGCCGCCCGTGGCGTGCCTGCTGTCGCTGCTGTCGGAGCTGGGAATCGGGTCGGCATCGGCGCTCTTCACCAGGGCGGTTACCGCCTGGCGTGGGTCGCCGAGCGCCTTGCAGGACCCGCGAGTGCGGCAGTCCGCCGCGAACTGGTCGAACGCGCCCTCGAAGCCGGCGAGCTGCTGCTCGTTGGACGCGATGGCGTCGCCGGTGGTCGCCGGATCGACGGCGCCGTCCAGCACGGCCGTCCGGATCTGTTTCGGGAACAGGTGCGCGTAGACGGCACCGAGCTCAGTGCCGTACGAGAAGCCCAGGTAATTGAGCTTGGCGTCGCCGACTGCCGCGCGGATGCGGTCCATGTCCCGGGCGGTGTCGACGGTGTTGAAGTCCGCGAGCTTGCTGCCGTACTTCGCCACGCAGCTCTGCGCAAACGTCGCCGCCTGCTGCTTGGCAGCCTGCAGCCCAGCTGTAGTTCGGACGTCGGCGTTGAAAGCCAGGGCCTGGGTCTCCTGGGCGTCGCTGTAGCACTTGATCGGCTCGGAGAGGCCTACGCCGCGGGGATCGAATCCGACGATGTCGAAGTGCTGGAGGACGTCCGTATCGAGCGACGCGGCGAGACTGAGCGCGAGGAACACGCCGGAGCCGCCGGGGCCTCCGGGGTTCACCAGCAGCGACCCCACGCGCTGCGGCTGGTCGTCGTAGTGGACCCGCAGCACCTCGATGGGGACCGTCGCGCCGGCCGGAGCGGCGTAGTCGAGCGGCACGGGCAGCTGGGCGCAGTCGAAGTGCAGCTTCTGGAGCCGGTCCGGGGGGATGCCGATCGCGGACAGGTTGAACAGGCCTGAGCAGTCGCTGAACGCGAGGGTGGGCGGTGGCGCGCCGCTGCCGGATGTCGGAGAGGGGGCCGACGTCGAGCCGGCAGGCACCGGCGAGCCGTGCCCGCTGATGTTGCTGGTGCAGCCGGCGAGCAGTGCGCTCAGCGCCACGGCGGCGAGCAGGCGGGAGCGTGGCGGGCGGGTCGGGGGCACGCCAAGCACGCTACAGACGCCACCTGAGCGAGGGCCTTGCTCCCGAACGGCGATGAGCGGCTCAGCGTGAGCGAGGTCGGTAGCTCAGCACGTGAGCGGCGGCAGTTGGTCGAGGTGCAGGACAACGACGGGGTTCGCGGAATAGCCGAGGATGCTGTTGCCCGACGCCACCAAGACCGACGACGGGGCCGATGTGGCCGCGCCGGTCCGGGTGTCGATCAGCCAGGTGGTCGCGCCGCCGGCGCGGTCCGAGGTGATCAAGACCTACGGTCCGGCCACGTCGAGGACGGTGACCCCGAAGTTCGGGAACCACCCCACCACCACGGTCTGCTTCGTGGCGACGTTGTGCCAGGTGATGCTGGTGCCGCTTCGCCAGGCGTAGGACGGCCCGCTGCCGGTGCGGCAACGTGGCGAGCAGGCGCCAGGCAGCGTCATGCTCAGACACGTCCGCGGCGTCGACTCCCACGTCGGGCACCATGTCGACGACCACCTCGGAGCCGGCCCGCCGGCGCTTCCGGCTGACCTGACCGTTGACGATCATCCGGTGGGCGTGCGCGACCGGGGCTTCGATCGGGAGCGTCTCGCCGAAACGCCGATGCAAGGGCCAGCAGGCAGTCCTGTACGAGATCTTCGGCCAACTGCCGGTCGCCGGTGAGGACGTAGGCGAAACGCGTTAGTCCGAGGGAATGCTGCGCGGCGAACGCCGTCAGCGACGCGGCCTGTGGATCCACGGCATCCCTCCGCGCCCTGATTGCCGCTCTCGCCCCCTCCACACTGGATTAAACGCGGTGAGAGCGCCGATCCGCTGCAATCGATTGAGGCCTCGGGGTGCTCCGGATCTGCGTTACTCGGTAGCGCCCGGCCCGAGCCCCGGGACGATGTCGCGCAACTTGAACGTGAGCGGCTGTTCGAGCTGCTCGTAGGTGCACGAGCGCGGATCGCGATCGGGTCGCCAGCGCACGAAGTGCGCCAGGTGGCGAAAGCGGTTGCCCTCCATGTGCTCGTACTTCACCTCGACGACCCGCTCGGGCCGTAGCGGCACGAACGACAGGTCCTTGGTTGCGTTCCACCTGCTCACCGAGCCGGGCAGTCGGCGACCGCCTGCGTGTGCCTCGGCGTTCGCCCATTCATGCCACGGATGGTCATCGCCATCGCGGAGCAGGAGCGGTTCGAGCTCCTTGATCAAGGCGGCCCGGCGTGCCGCTGGAAACGCGCCGATGACGCCGACGTGCTGAAGATGCCCGTCGTCGTAGAGGCCGAGCAGCATGGAACCGAGCAGTGGCTGCTCCGCCGTGGATGTCTTGTGCCAGCGGAAGCCTGCAAGTACGCAGTCGGCGGTGCGCTCGTGCTTGATCTTGAACATCACACGCTTGTCTGGCTGGTACACGAGATCCAGCGGCTTGGCGATCACGCCGTCCAAGCCCGCGCCCTCGAATTCGGTGAACCAGCGTTGGGCCAGCTCATGATCCGTCGTCGCCGGCGTGAGATGCACCGAGCGGCCCGCGCCGTCGAGCGCCTCGACCAACGCAGCACGGCGCTCGGCGAACGGCCGTTGCGTGTAGTCGTCATCGCCTAGCGCGAGCAGGTCGAACGCGATGAACGACGCCGGCGTCTTCTCGGCCAGCATCGTCACCCGCGAGGCGGCCGGATGGATGCGCTGCTGCAGGGCGTCGAAGTCCAGACCCTGCTCGGTGGCGATCACGATTTCGCCGTCCACGACGCAGCGCTCAGGTAGCTCGGCCCTGATCGCCTCGACCAGTTCGGGAAAGTAGCGGGTCATCGGCCGCTCGTTACGACTGCCGAGTTCGACCTCGTCATGGTCGCGAAACACCAGGGATCGGAATCCGTCCCATTTCGGCTCGTACGAGGCCCCGGGCGGGATGCTCGTGACCGCCTTGGCCAGCATCGGCGCTATCGGGGGCATGACGGGAAGCTTCATCGGCTCATTCTGGCTGGTCGAAGGCGAAGACATGCTCAACGAACCAGCCGGTAGCGGCAGAAAAGGGCTTCGTCCTCGACGAGCAGACCCTCGAGCCGCAGCGGGTTCCGGCCGGCCATGTCCAGGGGCCAGCCCGGACCGCCCACGATGCGGCCGGCGCCCGGCCCCGCGAGTTGCGGGGAAACGGTCAGGCACAACTCCTCGACCAGCCCGGCCTGGGCCAGGCCGGCGAACAGCGTCGGACCGCCCTCGCACACCAGCCGGGTAAGTCCGCGCTCGGCGAGGGCAAGCCGGGCCGCGCCCAGGTCGACGACTTCGTCCCCGCAGATAAGCACGTCGGCTACCGACTCGAGCTGCGCGCGCACCGATTGGTCCGCGGCGGCGCGGGTGATCACAATCGTGCGCGGTCCGCTGGCCGCGAACAGCGCCGACCGCGGATCGACCTGGAGCGAGTGGCTCACCACGACCGTGGGCAGCGTCTCGTCCAGCCCGAACTCCCGGCGTACGGCCCGGCGACGCGTGCTCAACCGGACCACCGCGTAGCGCTCGAGACGGGCGGTACCGGCGCCGACCAGCACGGCGTCCGCCAGATCTCGCAGCACCGCGAACACCCGATTGTCGCCGGGCGTCTGGAGTCCCCGGGACAGCCCGGCGACGGTCACCGCGCCGTCGACGCTGCTGATGAAATTGGCGCGCACACCGCCGACCTCCAGCCAGTGCCGCGCGTAATGCCGGTGCAGGTCGACCTTCTCGGCCGCCTCGGGGAGCAAGGCCCGCATGCCGCCCATCTGTAGCACGTACCCTCGGCGCTGTGTCCGACCGAGCCGTGAACCGCCGCAGCGTGCCGCTGCCGCCCTACCTCGAGGGCGTCCTCGACACGGCGCTCGACACGGCACTGCGGGTCCAGCGACCGGTGATTGTCGCGTACCTCAACCGGGTCCGCGCACGGCGTGGCGACGCCGGCCCTGGCGAGGTGGTCCGGATGCTCGAGCGGCGCTACCGGACAGCCGTCACCGCGGTTGGCGCTGCCTCGGGCGGCGTAGCTGCGGTGCCGGGCGCGGGTACCGGCGTGTCGCTCGCGTCGTCCGCGCTTCAAATCTCGGCGTTCGTCGAGGTGACGGCGCTGTTCGCGCTTGCCATGGCCGAAGTGCATGGCCTGCACACCAGCGATCCGCAAGTGCGCCGTGCCCTCGTGCTGGCGATCCTGGTCGGCGATGCCGGCGTGGAGATGGCGGAGATCGCCGGGGCCGACGCAGCCTCCGGGTGGGGCCGTGTGCTCGCCCAGCATGCCCCGGACGAGACGGTCCGCCGGGTAAACAAGACGCTGGGAAAGCACGTGGTATCGCGATTCGGCCCCCGGCAGCAGGCGCTGGCGCTTGGCCGCGCCCTGCCGTTCGGTGTTGGCGCCAGCATCGGCGCGGTAGGCAACGCCGTTCTGGCCCGCGGCGTGATCGTTTCCGCGCGCCGCGTCTTCGGGGCACCCCCGGAGCGACTGCCGCCACGCGTAATCGAGGGCAAGCTCGTCGAGCCCCAGGACTAAGCTGCTGCCCAGCTTGTGGTTGCGCCTAGGGTTCCGCCGGCCGTCCGCTGCGTCGCCCGCAACTCACACATAACCAGGGCGGCCGGGGCTGGACCGAGCGGCGCCAGGGCGAGTCGCAGCCAGTCGGTTCGGCCCCACACCTGACGGGACAAAAGCCTCGAGGGCTTCATCGAAGTGTGCCCGGAAACGGGCGCAGGCCGAAGGAGCCCTCCGTGCCCCTGCCCGTCGTCGCCGTGGTGCTGTTGGCGGCGTTTCTGCATGCCGCCTGGAACGCCGTAGCGCACGCCATTGCGGACCGGTTGATCGGGTTCGCCCTGATCGGCGCCGCCGCGACGGCGGGCGGCGCCGTCTTGACGCTGGTCGTTGGGGCACCGGCGCCGGCCAGCTGGCCGTATCTGGCGGTCTCGGCGGCCCTGCATGTCGGCTACAGCTTGCTGCTCCTGCGCAGCTATGAGCTGGGCGAGTTCGGGCAGGCGTATCCGCTGGCCCGCGGCACCTCGCCGTGGTTGGTCGCGATCGGCGCGGCAGCGTTCGCGCACGAGACACTGACGCCGCCGCGCCTGGCCGGCGTAGCTGTCATATCTGTCGGGCTGGCGAGCCTGGTGTTCGCCGGCCGGCTGACCCGCGCCGACGTACCCGCAATCGGCGCCGCGCTGCTTACCGGGGTCACGATCGCCGCCTACACGACCGTCGACGGACTCGGCGTCCGGCACGCCGGCGGCGCACTCGGATACGCAGCCTGGCTGTTCATCGCTGAGGGCGCGGTCATCCCACTCATGGCCGTGGCAGCCCGGCGTGAGAAGTTTTGGGCACACGCGTGTCCACATCTGGCGGCCGGGCTGGCCGGGGGAGTGGCGTCGATCATCGCGTACGGGCTGGTGCTCTGGGCACAGACGCGAGGTGCGCTCGCGCCCATAGCGGCCCTACGCGAGACCAGCGTGATCATCGGAGCGATCATCGGTGCACTCGTGTTCCGCGAGCGGTTCGGCCGGTGGCGCATCGTCGCGACCGTGCTGGTCGCCGGCGGCGTGGCCTTGATCAACGTGTGACCGCGGCCGACCCCGGGGCGAGTGCAACCCCGCCGTCTACGATCTCGGCAGTACTGGTCGCGAGGACGACGGTCTCCGCCGGCACCGCGACGACCTGCGCCTGATCGGCCAGGTTCGCGACCACCTGGAGCGCGCCACGGTGCACGATCAGCCAGCGCGCGTCTTCGTCGTACGTCACGAAGACGCGATCCAGGTGCGGATCGCGCAGGTTCGGCTCGGCCGCCCGCAGGGCGATCAAGCGCCGGTACAGGTCGAGCATCGTGGCGTGGCACGGCGCTGACAGCTCCGACCAGTTCAAGATCGCCGACCGATATGCGGCCGGGTCCTGCGGGTCGATCATCGCGGAGACGTCCCAGCCATAGCGGCGGAACTCCTCGATCCGCCCCGGTCCGGTGCTGGCTGCGAGCTCGGGTTCGGGATGGGACGCAAAGAACGGCCACCGGGTCGACGCGGCCCACTCCTCACCCATCCAGAGCATCGGCGTGAACGGCGACGTCAGCAGCAGCACGGCGCCGACCTGCAGCAGTCCTGCCGACGTCAGTTCGGGCAGGCGTTCACCCGCGGCGCGGTTACCGACCTGGTCGTGGTTCTGGAGGCACCCGACGAACCGATACCCCGGCGTATGGACGCGGTCGACAGGGCGACCGTGCGGCCGCCCGCGGAACGTCGAGTAGGTGCCGTCATGGAGGAACGCCGACGTCCAGACCTTGGCGAACACGGCGAGGGAGCCGAAGTCGGAGTAGTACCCCTGCCGTTCGCCGGTGAGCATCGCGTGCAGCGCGTGGTGAATGTCGTCGTCCCACTGGGCGTCCATGCCGTAGCCCGCCGGCCGGGGGGTGATCATCACCGGGTCGTTCAGGTCGGACTCGGCGATCAACGACAGGTTCCGGCCAAGCGCGGCCGACAATGCCGCGACCGCGGCCGACAGTTCGGCGAGCAGATGCGGGGTCGACGTGTCGACGAGCGCGTGCACTGCATCCAGGCGCAGTGCGTCCACGTGGTAGTCGCGCAGCCACATCAGCGCGTTCTCGATGATGAAGCGGCGCACCGGCGGCGCCTCGAGGTTGACGACCTCACCCCACGGGTTGGTGTCGGTGCGTCCCCTCAGGTATGGCGCGAACCGGGGCAGGTAGTTGCCGCTCGGCCCGAGGTGGTTGTAGACGACGTCCAGAACGACGGCGAGTCCACGGCCATGGCAGGCGTCGACGAATCGTTTCAACCCGTCAGGGCCGCCGTACGGTTCGTGCACCGCGTACCAGTCCACGCCGTCGTATCCCCAGTTCCACACGCCGTTGACGGCGTTGACGGGCAACAGCTCGACGTGCGTGACGCCCATGCCGACGAGGTGATCGAGCCGCTCTGTCGCAGCATCGAACGTCGCGCCCGGCGTGAACGTCCCGACGTGCAGCTCGTAGATGATCGCCTCAGCGAGATCGCGTCCACGCCAGGCCTGGTCGGTCCAGGCGAATGCCGCGTCGTCGTACACCCGGCTCGGGCCGTGGACGCCGGACGGCTGCCAGCGCGACCGGGGATCGGGCAGGGCCTGGTCCGAATCGTCGAGCAGGTAGGCGTAGTCGGTGCCGGGCGACGCGTCGGCCTCGGTCCGCCACCAGCCTCCGGGCGCCGGTCGCATCTCGTGCCGCTCGCCGGTGAGTGCCAGCCGCACACGGTGCGCGTGCGGTGCCCAGACCTCGAATGACGTCATGTCACTTCACCCTGCCACGTCCTACCCTTCTGGGATGACGAACGCGAACGGCTCGATGCGCGAGGCACTGCGGGTCCAGCCCGGCACGGTGAACCTGGCCGGCTACGAACCGGACGCGACCCCGCTCGCCCCGGGCGGACGGGGCAAGACCGGTGAGGCCGCCGCCGCTGCCGGCCCGATCCTCGCCGGGCTGCAGGAGCGGCTGTGGGCCGAGCGCACGCGGAGCGTCCTGCTTGTGTTGCAAGGGATCGACACGGCCGGCAAGGGCGGCGTCGTCACGCACGTGGTCGGTCTGCTCGGACCGGAAGGTGTACGAGTGACCGCGTTCAAGAAGCCCACGCCGGAGGAGGCCGCCCACCACTTCCTGTGGCGCATCCGCCGAGCGCTCCCGGGACCGGGCATTGTCGGAGTGTTCGATCGCTCGCACTACGAGGACGTGCTCGTGCCGCGCGTGCACGAGACGACGCCCGAGCAGGAGTGGCGTGACCGCTACGGCGAGATCAACGCATTCGAGGCGGAGCTGGTCGGCACGGGAACAGCTGTGGTCAAGTGCTTCCTGCACATCTCATACGCCGAGCAGCGCGAACGCCTGCTCGCTCGACTCAGCGACCCCTCCAAGCACTGGAAGTTCCAGGAGAGCGACATCGACGAGCGCGCGTATTGGGCCGACTACCAAGCGGCGTTCGCCGGCATGCTGGAGCGCTGCTCGACGGAGGCCGCGCCCTGGTACGTCGTCCCGAGTGATCGGAAGTGGTACCGCAACTGGGCGGTCGGGCGGATCCTGAGCGAGGTGCTCGAGGAGCTGGACCCGCGATACCCGCAGACGGAGCTGGACGTCGAGCGGCTGCGCAAGCGGCTCCAGCCGCCCTACTAGCTCACCGATCGAGCAACAATTCCTCGCCTCAGGCGGGCGAATGTTGCGCAATCGGGTCGGCAGCCTACGCGGGCAGCAGGAGCGCGACGGGCAGTGCCTTGAGCAGTTCGCCCAGCGGGACATCAGCCGTGTAGATGTCGCCGGTGAACGCATCGCGATGAGGCGTGCCGAGTCGGAGCGTGGTGTCCCGCCAGCCTCCGTCGCGGTGCAGCCGCACCGGCAGCCGGGTCGACACGCTGATCGCCCCGCCGCGGTCGAACGCGAGCGCGTGCGGTGCCGCGGCACCCGCGGCGCGTACCGGCGTGTACCCGCTGAACAGCTCGGGGTGCTCGCGGCGCGCACGTAGCGTCTGGGCCACGACCCACAGCTTGGCGACGCCGGTCCCGTCGACCGGCGGGGGCGTTCCGAGCGATGCCAGCAGGGCCCGGCGCGTGCCGAAGTCGACAGGGCGGCGGTTGTCGGGATCGACCAGCGAGTCGTCCCACAACTCACTGCCCTGATAGACATCGGGGACACCTGGCATGGTCAGCTGCACCAGCTTCTGCGCGAGCGAATTCGACCAGCCGAACGGGGTGATCGCCTCGACGAAGGCGCGCAGCTCGGCGCTTTCGTACCCGGCATCCACGGCGGCGTGTACGACCTGCTCGAACGCCGCGTCAGGATCGCGCCAGCCGGTGCCGTCAGCCGCTTCCCGCATGGCCTTCTCGGCGTAGGCATGCATCCGATCGCGCGCGATCATGCCGGCGCCGGCGAACGTCTGCCACAGCAGGTAGCCGAACGCGCGGTTCGGAACTGGGAGGTCGCGCATGAGCCGGCGCATCAGGGCGCCCCATTCGTCAGGCAGCTCGGCGACCACAGCGAGCCGGGCACGGACGTCCTCGCTGCGCTTCGTGTCGTGCGTCGAGAGTGTGGTCATGCTCCGCGGCGAGCGGCGCGCCTGCGCGGCATGGAATCCGGCGAGCGACAGGCCGAATCGCGCCGGGTCGCTGCCGACCTCGTTCAGCGCGACGAAACGCGTGTAGCGGTAGTACGCGGTGTCTTCTACGCCCTTGGCCATGACCGCGCCGGACGTCTGCTGGAAGCGCACGCACAACTCGTCTGCCGGGTCGGTCAGCCGCGGCGCTACGGAATCGAAGACGGCAGCCAGGTCGGGACGCCGCCCTCGTGCGCGGGCGAATGCCTCGTCCAGATAAGCCCGTCCGTCCGGCAGGTAGGACCGGTACACCGGGAAGGCGACGAGAAGCTCGGTGAACGCGGCATCTGCACCGTCCACTCCGGCGACCCTGGCCAGACGCAGCACCTCGGCTCGCAGGATCGTCGTAGCGACCAGGCGCTTGCCCGCCTCGACGTGATCGGCGAACGAGCGGCGATCGCCGGTCAGTTCCCGGTACAGGTCATCGAAGATCGCCTCACCGGACGGATCGATCAGTACGCCGGTGGCGTCACTGAGCGCGTCGTAGCCCGTCGTGCCGTCCACCGGCCAGGACGCGGGAAGGGTCTCGCCGGGTTCCAGGATCTTCTCCACCAGCAGCCAGGTGTCCGGGGCCGCGGCCCGCAGCCGACGCAGGTATCCCAGCGGATCGGCCAGCCCGTCCGGATGGTCGACGCGCAGGCCCTGCGCTTCGCCGGCCGCGACCCAACGCAGCACCTCCCGGTGCGTCGCCGCGAACACCGCCGGATCCTCGACTCGCAACCCGGCGAGCGTGGTCACGGCGAAGAACCGCCGATAGTTTTGCTCGGTGTCGGCCCGCCGGTAGTTGCCGAGCTCGTAATGCTGCTGATCGAGCGGGAAGCGCTGTTCGTGGTATCGCAGCTCGCCGTCCACGGTGATCAGCTCACGCTCGGCGTCGTCACCTAGCACCGGGAGCAGCACCTTGCCGCGCGACCAGTCGATGTCGAACCACCGCACGTACGCTGACGCCGGACCTTGACGCAACACGTCCCACCAGGGTGGGTTCTCCGCAGGGTTCGCGACCCCGGTGTGATTGGGCACGATGTCGACCACCACCGTCAAGCCGTGGCCGCGCGCCGCCGCGACCAGCGCCTGCCACTCTGCCGCGCCGCCACGGGCGGGGTCGATGCGTGAGAAGTCGATCACGTCGTAGCCGTGCTGTGAGCCGGGCGCCGCCTGAAGGATGGGCGAGACATACACCGCGCCCACGCCGAGGTCGCGCAGATAGCCGCACAGCTCCGCCGCCGCGAACAGGTCGAACTCCTGCGTGATCTGCAGCCGGTACGTGGACGCCGGCACCTGGTCGCTGGGCACGCGCGTCTACTCGGCTCGCTGCAACACCACCAGGGCGCGCGGCCCGACCGGGACGCTGCCGCCGGCCATCATCACGGTGCCGTCGTCCAGGTCGGGGCGCGCCGTGTCCAGCACCACGGTCCAGGTAGACGCGTACTCCGCGCCGGGCACCAGGAACTCGAGGGGCTGGTCGTGCGCGGAGAAGCACAGCAGGAAAGAGTCGTCGACGACGCGGTCACCCCGCGAGTCCCGATCGGGGATGCCCTCGCCGTTGAGGTACACGGCGACGGCGCGGCCGAACGGCGCCTCCCAGTCCTCCTCGGTCATCTCGGTCCCGTCCGTCGCGAACCATGTGATGTCCGGCAGGGTCTCGACGCCGCGGCGGCGCACCGGCCGGCCGTCGAAGAAACGACGCCGCCGGAACACCGGATGTTGGCGGCGCAGCTCCGACACCTGCCGGGTGAAGGCGAGCAGGTCCACGTCGACCTTGCCCCAGTCGACCCAGGTCAGCTCGCTGTCCTGGCAGTAGGCGTTGTTGTTGCCTTGCTGCGTACGGCCGAGCTCGTCACCGTGGGCGAGCATGGGCACGCCCTGCGAGAGGAACAGCGTGGCGAGGAAGTTGCGCCGCTGCTGCGCGCGCAGCGCCAGGACAGCCGGGTCGTCGGTCGGTCCCTCGACGCCGCAGTTCCAGGACCGGTTGTCGTCCGTGCCGTCCTTGTTGTTCTCGCCGTTGGCCTCGTTGTGCTTCTCGTTGTACGAAACCAGGTCGAGCAGCGTGAATCCGTCGTGGGCGGTCACGAAGTTGATCGATGCGACGGGTCGCCGCCCGGAGTGCTCGTAGAGGTCCGCCGACCCGGTCAGCCGCGCCGCGAACTCACCGATCGTCGCCGGCTCGCCACGCCAGAAGTCGCGCACAGTGTCGCGGTACTTGCCGTTCCACTCGGTCCACTGTGGGGGAAAGTTGCCCACCTGATAGCCGCCCGGGCCGACGTCCCACGGCTCGGCGATCAGCTTGACCTGGCTCACCACCGGATCCTGTTGCACGAGCTCGAAGAACGACGACAGCCGATCGACGTCATAGAACTCGCGTGCCAGCGCTGACGCGAGGTCGAACCGGAATCCGTCGACGTGCATCTCCAGCACCCAGTACCGCAGCGAGTCCATGATCAGTTGCAGGGCATGCGGCTGGCGCACGTTCAGGGAGTTGCCGGTGCCCGTGTAGTCCATGTAGTACTGCGGGTCGTCGTCGACCAGGCGGTAGTACGCGCGATTGTCGATGCCGCGGAAGGCCAGCGTCGGGCCGAGGTGGTTGCCTTCGGCAGTGTGGTTGTAGACGACGTCGAGGATGACCTCGATATCGGCCTCGTGCAGGGCGCGCACCATCGCCTTGAACTCCTGCACCTGGCCACCCGCACCGGCGGCCGACGAGTAGCGCACGTCCGGCGCGAGGTAGCCGATGGTGTTGTAGCCCCAGTAGTTCGAGAGGCCGCGATCGACGAGGAGCGAGTCGTCGACGAAGTGATGCACCGGCATCAGCTCCACCGCGGTAACACCCAACTGGCTGAGGTGCTCGAGCACCACGGGATGGGCGATGGCGGCGTACGTGCCGCGCAACTCAGCGGGAATCTCCGGGTGCCGCTTGGTGAGTCCCTTGACGTGCGCTTCGTAGATCACGCTGTCGGCGTACTGGTGACGCGGTGGCCGGTCGACACCCCAATCGAAATATGGGTTGATCACCACCGACTTCGGCAGGTGGGCTGCCGAGTCCTCGGTGTTGAACGTGTCCGGCCGGCCCAGGTCGTAACTGAACAGCGAGGGATGCCAGTCGATGTGGCCGTCGATCGCCTTGGCGTACGGGTCGAGGAGCAGCTTCGCCGGATTGCAACGCAGGCCCTGCTTCGGGTCGTACGGGCCGTAGACGCGGTAGCCGTAGTGCTGCCCCGGTTCCACGCCCGGCACGAACGCATGCCACACGAAGCCGTCCATCTCCGGCAGGTCGACGCGCGTCTCGGCGCCCTTGGCATCGAACAGGCACAGCTCGACGCGCTCAGCTACCTCGCTGAACAACGCGAAGTTGGTGCCCGAGCCGTCGTAGGTTGCGCCCAGCGGGTAGGCGTTGCCCGGCCAAACCTGCATGCATGCTCCCGTCATGGTCGCTCCGGCCCCGTGCACGAGCCTGCCACGCGCGGTGTGTTCGTCGGACGCGACGGCGTTTCACCCTGTTCAAGCAATTTGCAATGCACTAGATGTGGCAGGTCAACGACCCTCGGTCACCCCTGGTGACACGCGGTATTCCTTATCAACGACAGGCCCTATCATCCCTACAGCCCAGAGCACGACGACTACGACCCCACTGAGAAGGTATGTCCGGCCGGCACTCGAAACCCTCCTCGGGCCGAGGGGTATCGCCGTGGCTCCTTGTCGGCGTGCTGGTCGTTGTGGGCGCCTGTACTGCCGCCCTGGTCGTCTTCCTGCGCAGCGGCGGGTCGTCGCACAAAGCGGCCGGCTGCGACGGCAGCCTCACGATCTCGGTCGATGCCGCCCCGAGCATCGCCGGACCCGTCCAGACGATCGCGCAGCGGTGGACCGCCACCAACCCGAACGTGGAGGGCAAATGTGTCGCGGTTAACGTCACGCCTTTGCCGTCCAGCAATGTGGAGCAGATTCTCGCCGCCGGTGGGTCCGGCGCCGGCGAGGGCGCATCGGTGTGGATCCCGGACTCGAGCACGTGGGCGAACCGACTGAACGATGACTTGACCGCCGCCGGCAAGAACGCGCAGGTCGAGATCCATGCGCCAATCGCGGTGTCGCCACTCGTATTCGTCAGCTCGCCGGCCGTCGTCTCGAAGTTCATCTCTAGGCCGGACTGGAAGAACGCGCTCGCAGGAGCATTCCCGCTGACCGTGCCGGACCCGGTATCGAACACCGACGGCCTGCTCAGCCTTCAGATCATGAACACCCTTGTCACGTCGGGGATCCAGGGACCCAACCCGCAGCTCGCCAACTTGATGCTGCGGCTGAGCCACTCGACGCTTCCCGACGCCAACGCGGGTTTCGCGCAGCTCGCCGCGGACCCTGCCCACGCACCGGTGTTCACCGCGCCGGAGCAGGCGGTGATCCAGGCCAACCGCGCCAAGCAGTCGCTGTTCGCCGCGGCGATCTACCCCGACGAGGGAACCCTCAGCCTCGACTACCCCGTGGTGCGCCTGGTTCGCTCCGGTGACGACCCGTCGCTGACCGCCGCGCTGGACGACTTCGAGCAGCAGCTGCGAGCGCCTGCGGCGCAGGCCTATCTCGCCGACGCCGGTTTCCGCGATCCGACCGGGGCGTCTGTGCCCGGAGTGGGCGCGGCCCAAGGCGTGGTAGCGGCCCCCATCCGGCAGCTGACCAAGCCGACCCCGAGCCAAGGCGTCGACACGCTGCGGCTCTGGGATGCGATCACCCAGGACGTCAACTCGCTGATGGTGATCGACGTGTCGGGTTCGATGGCTGAGCCGGGCGGCAATGGGCAGACCAAGATCCAGCTCGCCGCGGCATCGGCCGCGACGTCGATCGGCTTCTACCCGGACACGTCCAACCTCGGCATGTGGGTCTTCTCGAGCAACCTGACGCCGACCACCGGCTACCGGGAGCTCGTCCCGATCGCGCAGATGAGCTCTACGACCGGTAACAAGACGCATCGGCAGGCGCTCACCGATGCCGCCCACTCGCTGCCCTCGCTGGTCAACGGCAACACCGCGCTCTACGCGAGCACGCTCGCCGCGGTGAACACGGTGCGGCACAACTACGACCCGTCCAAGGTCAACACCGTCGTGCTGATGACCGACGGCCAGAACGTCGATCCGGGCGGTCCGACACTCAACCAACTGCTCGCCGGGTTGAATAACCCGCAGGCGAAGCTGCTGCCGGTGCCGGTGTACACGATCGGCCTCGGCCCGGACGCGGACCTGAACGCGCTGGGCCAGATCTCCAAGGCGACCGGCGGCAAGACCTACGCGGTCAAGGACCCGGCGAATCTGCGTAGCGTCTTCCTGGACGCCGTCGTGCAGCGCGAGTGCGGAAGCGGTTGTTAGCGTCGCTTGGCGCCGCAGTGGGCGCACGCTTTTCGCACGAGCGCTGATGGGCCCTGGTGGCGGCCTCGCGTTCGCCGTCGCCTAGACTGGGCGACACTGGAGGGGAGTAACCCCTTTGCGGCTTTCCCGTCATCACGGGCCGGCGACGGCCCCGGGGAGCCGGCCCGCACGGGTGGGTGAGACCTCCGGCCGCACGCGCGCACGCCATGCGAAGGCGTACGCCAGAGCGCCGGAGGTCGCATGCACGTCGAGCCGTGGGTCTGGGCGGTCACGGTCGGACTGACGGTCGCATTCCTGGTCGTCGACATCTTCTACATCGGGCGTTCGCCGCATGAGCCGAGCACCGGCGAGTCGGCGCGCCACCTGGCGTTCTTCATCGGCACCGCGGTGCTGTTCGGCGTCGGCGTGTCGGTGATCAGCGGAGCTCGGTACGGCGTGGAGTTCTTCGGCGGCTGGCTCACGGAGTACTCGCTGTCGGTCGACAACCTGTTCGTGTTCCTGATCATCATGACCAAGTTGCGGGTACCCAGGCATCTACAACAAACGGCGCTGCTGATCGGGATCATTGTCGCGTTGTTGCTGCGCGGCGTCTTCATCGCCGCCGGCGCCGCGGCGATCAACGCGTTCAGCTGGGTCTTCTACCTGTTCGGTGCGTTTCTGGTCTACACGGCGGTGCGCCTCGCGGGCGGCGCCGAACACGACGCCGACGAGTACACCGAGGGGCGCGTCGTGCGCTGGATCCGCCGCCGCGTGCCCTCGACCACGCAGTACCACGACGCGCACGTCGTGGTGCGGGGACGTGACGGCCGGCGGCTCGTGACGCCGATGATGATCGTGATCATCGCACTCGGGACGACCGACCTGCTCTTCGCGCTCGACTCCATACCGGCGATCTACGGCATCACGCGTGAGCCGTACCTGGTGCTGACTGCCAATGTCTTCGCGCTGATGGGCCTGCGACAGCTGTATTTCCTGATCGGGGGGCTACTGGAACGGCTGGCGTACCTGAGCGTCGGGCTGTCCGTGCTGCTCGGGTTCATCGGCGTCAAGCTGATCCTGACCGCACTGCACGAGAACACGCTGCCGTTCATCAACGGCGGTCAGCCCGTGACATCCGCACCGGAGATACCAACGTGGCTGTCGCTGGTGGTGATCGTCGCGATCCTCGTCATCACGGTGCTTGCCAGCCTGGTCAAGTCGCGTCGTGACGCCCGGGCGCGCGCCCGGCCTTAGCTTCCGAGCTCAGCTGGTCCCGGACGGGCTTGGCGTCGGCGTCGGAAGTTGCTGCGGGAAGCCGGGGAACTGGCGCTGGCCGTTGTCCGGGATGCGGAACTGGTAGTTGGGCCGGTTGGGATGGTCGTTGTGGAAGATCGCGGCCCCGGCACCGATGCCTGCCCCGAACATCACGACCGCGGCGGCGACGCCGATCGCGATCACGGTTGCCTTGCGGGCCGGTGCGATCCACGGGAGCTTCACGACCGGCGGGAACGGGTACGGCGGTGGTGCAGGTGCCTGCATCACCGGTGGTGGCTGCATGGCCGGCGGTGGCTGCATCAGCGGGGATTGCCCCGGCTGTGGCTGGGCCGACGCCTGCTCGGCCGGCGGCGGCTCGGTCGGCGGCTCGGCCGCCGCCTCGGGATTTGGCTGGCTTGGTTGTGGTTCTTCTTGGCTCGTCATGGGGATGGCTCCTGTCCGGCAAGTGCTGCCACGGTAGGTGGGCATCCTGGGGAGCTCTGATGCGTTGTGTCAGAGGGAGCTCGTACCGTGATTGCTATGCGTGTGGCCAGCGACATCGTCCCCAGTACCGGAGTCTTCAAGGTCGTTTCCGACTTCGACCCGTCCGGTGACCAGCCCGCGGCGATCGAGGATCTCGAGCGCCGCATCACGGCGGGGGAGAAGAACGTCGTGCTGCTCGGCGCCACCGGGACGGGCAAGTCGGCCACCGCGGCGTGGCTGATCGAACGGGTGCAGCGGCCGACGCTCGTCATGGCCCCGAACAAGACCCTTGCCGCCCAGCTTGCCAACGAGCTGCGGGAGATGCTGCCCGACAACGCGGTGGAGTACTTCGTCAGCTATTACGACTACTACCAGCCCGAGGCGTACGTCCCGCAGACGGATACGTACATCGAGAAAGACTCCTCGATCAACGACGAGGTCGAACGGCTGCGCCACTCGGCGACGATGTCACTACTGACCCGGCGTGACGTCGTGGTGGTCGCCACCGTGTCGTGCATATACGGCCTCGGCACACCGCAGGAGTACGTCGACCGGGCGCTGCGGCTTCGGCTGGGGCAGGAGCTCGACCGAGAGAAGATCCTGCGCCGGCTGGTCGAGGTGCAGTACGCGCGCAACGACCTCTCGTTCACTCGGGGCACATTCCGGGTGCGTGGCGACACGATCGAGATCTTCCCGATGTACGAGGAACTTGCGGTACGCGCTGAGATGTTCGGCGACGAGATCGAGCGTTTGTACTACTTGCATCCGCTCACCGGAGAAGTGGTACGCGAGGTCGACGAGGTGTTCGTCTTCCCGGCGACTCATTACACGGCCGGACCGGAGCGTATGGAGCGTGCGCTGCGCGGCATCGAGGCGGAGCTCACGGACCGGCTGGCCGAGCTGGAGAAGCAGGGCAAGCTGCTGGAGGCGCAGCGGCTGCGCATGCGTACCACGTACGACATCGAGATGATGCGTCAGGTCGGTTTCTGCTCCGGCATCGAGAACTACTCGCGGCACATCGACGGCCGGCCCGCCGGCAGCGCGCCGAACTGCCTGCTGGACTACTTCCCCGAGGACTTCATGCTCGTGATCGACGAGTCGCATGTGACGGTGCCGCAGATCGGTGGCATGTACGAGGGCGACATGTCCCGCAAGCGCACCCTCGTCGAGCACGGTTTCCGGCTGCCGTCCGCGATGGACAACCGACCACTTAAGTTCGAGGAGTTCCTCGACCGCATCGGGCAGACGATCTACATGTCGGCTACCCCCGGCCCGTACGAGCTGGGCCGGACGAAGGGTGAGTTCGTCGAGCAGGTCATCCGCCCGACCGGTCTGGTCGACCCCGAGATCGTCGTCAAGCCCACGAAGGGCCAGATTGACGATCTCGTGCAAGAGATCCGCGAACGCGCCGAGCGTGACGAGCGCGTGCTGGTCACCACGCTGACAAAGAAGATGGCAGAGGACCTCACGGACTATCTTCTCGAGCAGGGCGTCCGCGTGCGGTATCTGCACTCCGAGGTCGACACGCTGCGTCGCGTCGAGTTGCTGCGTGAGCTGCGCCAGGGTGAGTACGACGTACTCGTCGGCATCAACCTGTTGCGCGAGGGGCTCGACCTGCCCGAGGTGTCGCTGGTGTCGATCCTCGACGCCGACAAGGAGGGCTTCCTGCGCTCGGGCACGTCGCTGATCCAGACGATCGGGCGCGCCGCGCGCAATGTGTCCGGTCAGGTGCACATGTACGCCGACACGATCACCCCGTCGATGCAGAACGCCATCGACGAGACGAATCGCCGTCGGGCCAAGCAGATCGCCTACAACAAGGAGCGCGGTATCGATCCGCAGCCGCTGCGCAAGCGGATCGCAGACATCACGGACCGGCTCGCAAGGGAGGCCGCCGACACCGAGGCGCTGCTCGGGTCCGAGGCGGTGCCCGTCGGCGGCTCCGGGCGGTCGCAGTCGCGCGGCAAGTCGGCGGTGCCCGGCCGGGGCGGGCGTGGGGCAGTGGGCGTGGTCGGTGTCGGGGCACATGCCGGAGGCGGGCTGGACGTGGCGTCGATGCCGCGGGCCGAGCTGGCCGATCTCATCCAGCAGCTGAACGTTCAGATGCTCGGCGCCGCCCGCGAGCTGCAGTTCGAGGTGGCCGCCCGGCTGCGCGACGAGATCGCCGAGCTGAAGAAGGAGCTGCGCGGCATGGACCTTGCCGGCGTCAAGTGACCACAGCCGAGACGGGCCGCCCGCGGTCGTGCGCCGTGACACGATGGCGTGGTGCCGGGGCGTAGGGCGACAACGGGCCTGCTTGTCGTAGCGCTTGTGCTGACGGGGGCCTGTGGCACCCGCTTGCCCGACTCGGCGTTCACGGGTAGCGGTAAGAACGCGTCATCCGCCCCGTCGCCGCAGCAGGGACCCGACGTCGGTGTCAGTGCGAACCAGATCACCATCGGGATCATGGCCAGCCTCACCGGGCCGCTCGGCAGCGACACGTTCTCGCCGCCGATGTACGGCGCGCGTGCGTACTTCGCCGCGCTGAACGCACGTGGCGGCGTGAACGGCCGCACCGTGAAGGTCGTCACCTGCGACGACCAGTCGAGCGGATCGGGCAACCAGCAGTGCGTGCACGAGCTCATCGACAACGATCGCGTGTTCGCGCTCACGGCAACGGCCGTTCTCGACTACGCGGGCGCGTCGTACGTGAACAGCAAAGGCGTGCCCGACATCGGCGGCGAGCCGGTCACGACCGCGTATGAGCAGTACCAGCACTTGTACTCGATCGCCGGCAGCTGGGCTCCGCGCGACGGGACGGTCGGCTGGAACGGAAAGATCGACAACAGCACCGAGGTGTACCGCTGGTTGCACGAGAAGCTCGGGGCACGCACCGCAGCGGTCGTGTACTACAACCAGGCGAGCTCAGCGCGGTACGCCCGGCAGATCGAGCACGGGCTTCGCGTCGAGGGGTTCACAGTCGTCCCGGAAGAGGTCGACTTCGCGTTGCCAGATTTCACCGCCGCCGTGCTGGATCTCAAGGCACGAAAGGCCGACGTCGTCTTCGATGCGCTCGACACGTCAGGGAACGGGGCGCTCTGCAAGGCGATCGACGAGCAGGGCGTCAAGCTCACGGCGAAGATGACCACCGTCCAGGGCTGGAACGACCAGGTGCGCGCCGACTACGCCGACGCGCCACACTGCCGCAACGCCCTTTACGCCACCGCCGACGAGCGCAACTACGAAGACACCTCGATCCCGATCGTCAAGCAATTCCGGGACGACGTGGCGAAGTACTTCCCGCAGCGACCCTTGTCGATGTGGATGCTCGAGGGCTGGGCCGCCGCCCAGTGGCTCACCGACGCCATCTCCTCATGTGGCGGGAACGTCACGCGTGCCTGCGTCGAGGCGTTCATGAACCGGCCGACGCCCTATGTGGGGCACGGGATGCAGGTTCCGGTGGTGTTCCGGCGGCTGGCCGAACCGCCGGCGACGCTGCACCAGTGCTTCAACGTCGCGCGCTGGCAAGACAGCGCGAACGACGGCCGCGGTAGCTGGGTCACCGCCGTGCCGGACATGATGACGAACTGCTACGACGTGCCCGACCTGCTCGACAGCGCGTAACCCGAACCGCCGTCCGACGGCAGGTCGGCGGGCTCGCCGGCGAACACCACGGCGCCGCGGCTGAGCACGTACACCAAGTGCGCGATAGGCAGTACAGCTGCCGAGTCGTGCTCGACGAGCACGATCGCCGCGTCGGTCGATTCGACCAGCCGGGTGAGCACGCGATACAGCTCGACGATCACGGGAGCGGCCAGTCCGCGGCTGAGCTCGTCGATCAGCAGCACCCGGAACGGGCGCGCCAGAGCTCGCGACAGCGCCAGCATCTGCTGTTCGCCTCCGGAGAGGGTCCCGGCAAGCTGGCCGCGCCGTTCATCCAGCACCGGGAACGCCTCGGCCACGGCGGCGAAGGCGTCCTCGCGGGATCGCCCGCCGGCGAATACCGCGATGTTGTCAGCCACGGTCAGCTCCGGGAATACACCTCCTTCATCGGGTACCAACAGCAGTCCGCCCCGAGCCCTGCGGTACGCCAGTCGCCGGGTGATGTCGCGGCCCTGCCACCGCATCGTGCCGCCGGTCGGCGTGATCAGCCCGGCGAGCGTACGCAGCAGCGTCGTCTTGCCGGCGCCGTTACGGCCGAGCACTGCCGTAACCCGTCCCGCCGGCACGTCGAGGTCGACGCCGTGCAGCACTTCGACCGGGCCGTAGCCGGCACGCACGCCCCGCACTTGCAGTTCGACGGTCATGGCTCGACCCCGATCGCAAAGGCGGCCGCCGTGGCGGGGTCAGCGCGGACCTGCGACGGATTGCCGGCCGCGACGATGCGGCCTCGCGCCAGCACGTGGACGACATCCGCCGCGGCGAACACGAGCGGCAAGTCGTGCTCGACGATGACCACTGCGCGCCCGGCGGCAGCCATGGTGCGCAGTGCCACCGGGACGCGGGCGGCCTGCGCATCGTCGAGGCCGGTGGTCGGCTCGTCGAGGAGCACGACGCGAGGTTCGCCGGCGAGCGCGCGCGCCAGTTCGACCAGCCGCAGGACGCCGGTGGGCAGCGTCGATGCCCGCACCGCGGCGACGCCGGCAAGGCCGAGCAAATCGAGCATCGCCGCTACCCGCTCGTCCGCGCCGGCGGGCCGGCCCGCGTTCTCCGCGCCGATGCGCACGTTTTCGGCGACGGTGAGTGAGCCGAAGATCGCCAGCCGCTGAAACGTCCGTGCCAGGCCTCGCCGCGCCCGGGCATCCGGCGCGAGCCGGGTCACGTCCCGTCCGTCCAGCAGCACTTGGCCGCGGTCGGGGCGCAGCTGCCCGGCGAGGCAGGCGAACAATGTGCTCTTTCCAGCGCCGTTCGGCCCGATGAGCGCGCTCACCTGGCCGGCCGGCACAGTCAGGTCGACGCCGTCTACCGCGACGAGGCCCCCGAACGAGCGCGAAATTCCCCTCGCCTCCAACGCCGCGCTCATGACGCGCTCCGGCGTAGCGCTGCGGCGACCCGTTCGCCGCGCGGCGTGAGCCGCAACCCCGGCTGCGGCGGCGGGACAGCGCGCTCGGTGGCAGTCGCACGCCGCAGCGTCGCCATCAACCCACCCGGCATGCGGCCGAGCAGCAGCGCCAACACCCCGATCAGCGTGGCCGATGCGCCGACCACCGTCGCCGAGTCGATGCCCACGATCAGGCCCGCCGCGAGCACCGCCCCGGCGATGTCGTCGGCGCCGAAGACGACCACGGCCCCGAACCACAGCAGGCCCTGCACCGGGTCGAACGTGGCCGCATCGAACGCTTCTGTCGCCTGTCCCAGGAGCGCCCCGCCGACGCCGGCGAGCAGCGATGCGACCGCGAACACCTCGATCTTGCGCAGGCTGACGTTCACCCCGGCGGCGCGAGCCGCGTCCTCGTCGTCACGGATCGCGACGAGCGCCCTTCCGGTGCGCCCACGCCGCAGCGCGACCACGACGAGCACGGCGATGCCGAGTAACACGAGCGCGAACACGTAGAACGCCCGATCGCTGGCGAACGGCCCCGGGCGCCTCAGCCGCAGGTTCGAGGTGAAGATCGGCTGTGCGAACACGAACCGGCTGATCACTGTGCCGACCGCGAAGGTCGTGATCGCAAGTGCGATGCCGTGCCGCCGGATGGCCGGCCATCCGGTGAGCACCCCGACCGGCAGGACGAGGACCCCGGCCAGCAGTATGGCGACGATCGCCGGCACGCCCCCGTGCGTGCCCAATGCGGCGCACAGCAGCGCGCCCAGGCCGGCATAGCCCGCCTGGCCGAGCGATATCTGTCCGGCCAGACCACTGACCGCGACCAGGGACACGAAGATGATGGCCAGCCCCGGCAGCTGCAGCGCGGTGCGCAGGTCGGCGGCGCTGAACCCGAGTGGCATGAGCAGCAGCACCGCGAGGGTAATCGTCCAGCCCGCTGACGCGCGTGGTGTGGGCACCGCGGCGGTGAACCGCATCCCGCCGTCGTGTGCCGGAATGAGCCGCGGTAGCGCGATCACCGTGACGAGCAGCGCGACCACGAACAGGTTCGACTGCAGCGCCCGCAAGGCGATACCCGCATTGCCCTGCCAGTGCAGCAACGTCAGCTCGCTTTGTGCGACACCGATCGCAAGCGCCGCGGCCACGGCGACGGCCGGCCGGGACAACCCCGCGATCACTGCGACGACCATCGTTTCCAGGACGATAAGCGTCGGTTGCACCGGGTCAAGGCGCAGTTGCGGGGCGAGCAGCACTCCAGCAAGCCCGGCGAGGAAGCTGCCGAACGAGGCAGCTGTCGCCGACAGGGCGTCGGTGTCGACGCCGGCGAGCTCGGCGAGCTCGCGACGGTTCACCACGGCGCGCATTGCGGTTCCGATCCGGGTGCCGTGCATCACGACGAGCGTCAGCACCGTTGCCAGCACCACGGCGCCCAGGTCGTACAGCACGTTGGCGCCGATGCGCACGCCGCCGCCGAGGCTCACGGCAGTCGTAGGGAACAGCTGCGGCGGGTTGGTACGGGCGCTGGTGCCCCATACCAGGTACGCGATGCCGACGCACAGCACCAGCACGCCGAGACCGGCAACAAGCCGCTCGGCTTCGGACGCGCCGCGCCGCTGCAGCTGCCGGAACACCACGGCGTCGAGAACCCAGCCGATCGCCGGCGCGATAACGAACACGCAGAGCAGCACCGACGGCCACAGCGGCCAGTGCCACTGCGTCACCATCTGCCAGAGCAGGTACGCCACGAGCATGGCGATCGAGCCGAACCCGATGTTGAACACGCCGGTGAGCCGGTAGGTGGCGATCATCCCTATGCCGATCAATGCCGCGACACAGCCGATGCCGAGTCCGGCGAAGGCGAGGTTTGCGGCGAGCACCGCGTCGGCCCTACCGGCCCACGGCCAGCGGCTCGCAGACCGGGCACGGCTCGAGGCCGCGCTCACGCACCTCTGCTTCGGTGATCTGCTCGGACCCGTGACGGGACAGTGGGCAGCCCGCGCGGTGATACGTCCGGCCCTGTGCGGTCGCCCAGAGTCCATCGCCGGTAACCGGTGGAGCCGGCACCGGCTCGGACGTGAGCAGCGCCGCGTGCAGGTCGGCCAGCAGCTGCCGGTCGCGCTCGCCGGTCGGCGCGCGGGCCGCGAGTAACAGCCCCACCACGAGCAGCGCTGCGCCGGGGATGGTCGCCGAGGCCAGGTACGGGAGCTGCTTGGCAACGACCGATTCGCCGGAGATTCCGTACCACCCGACCACGAGTAGCGCCGCGCCGGCCGCGGTGACCATCCAGCCGAGCGGCGCTCCCGCGACGGTCCGCAGCAGGCGGTTCACGGTCTCGCGCATCCGCACCTCGTCGCAACCCCGGCGGCGACACGGTCAGCCCTCGAGCGTCGCCGCGAACCTTCTGTGTATAACCGAGTTGACTATTGCACGACGACGCGCACCCGCGGCGTCTCGGCGCGTGGGTTGGTGTTGGGGGAAAGGGGAACCCGATGCGGAGGTCCTTGATAGCGGCGATCCTGATTGTGGGCCTTGCGCTCACGTCCTGTAGTAGCGGGAAGAAGTCCGGCGCCACGACGCCGCCGAGCACGCCGACCACGGCCGCGAGCACGACGCCGACCTTGGACCGGGCTGCCGCCGAGGCGCAGATCAAGACCAACTGGGCGGCGTTCTTCTCCAAGGAGACGCCTCTTGCCAAGAAACTCGACTACCTGCAGCGCGGCACGGCGATGCGTGCTGCGGTCGAGCAGTTCGGCAAGGACCCGCGCACCAGCCAGGCATCAGCAAAGGTCACGGGTGTGTTCGTCAGCAGCCCCACCGCGGCGACCGTGAACTACCAGGTCCTGCTGGCCGGCAGGGTTGCGCTGCCCAACGCCGTCGGGACAGCCGTGTACGACGACGGGGTGTGGAAGGTCAGCGACACCACGTTCTGCGGGCTGCTCGCGCTAACCGGTGGCGCCAAGCCGCCGGGTTGCTAGCCCTGCGGCTCTAATCGCGTCGCGGCCGACCGCCCAGGTGCATGATCGCCCGTGCGGCGTACGAGTGCGCGAGGCGGATCGCCAGCAGCGGCTCTATTCCGCCCAGGCGGGCGGCGAGGAATCCCGCTGCGAACGCGTCACCCGCACCGGTCGTGTCTACGACGTGCACCGGCTGAGTGGGCACTGCAACCGCCTGGCCGTTTTCGGCCCAGAGCGCGCCGTCCCGGCCCAGCTTGACCACGCACTGTCCACAGTGGAACGACAGAGCGCGAGCAGCGTCGTATAGATCGACATGGCCGCTGAGCTCCTGCGCCTCCTCGGCGTTCGCGAACAGCGGTGTCGGCTGACCGATCCAGGACAGCATCTGCAGGCCGACGGTGTTGATCAGCGCTGCCGATGCGGCGTCGACGGAAACCGTCAAGCCCCGTTCCCGGGCCAGCGCCATCGCCGCGAACGCCGCGGGCCGGACTGTAGAGCTCAACAACGCGTAACCGGACACATGCAAATGCGCGCCCGGAACGAACAGATCGGCCGGAACATCGCCAGGTTGCAGCGTCGCGTTCGCGCCGGCGTCGGGCACCATCGTCCGCTCGCCGGATTCGCTACTCAGGACCAGGCAGGTACCGGTGGGAGTGTGCCGGTCGACCGTGACAGCCAGCTCCACCCCTGCCTCGCGCAACTGCGCCTGGGCCGCACGGCCGGGCTCGTCGTCGCCCACGCGCCCCACGATGACCGCCTCCACGCCCGCCGCGGCCAGCCAGCACGCCGTGTTCGCTGCAGATCCGCCGCCGAGGTACGAGATGCGGCTCGGAGTATCCGAGCCCACCGCGAGTGGGCCCGGAAGGCACGCGATGACATCGGTCATGATGTCGCCGACGCAGATGACGCGGGTCATTTCTCCACCGCCGGGTGGTGCCGCAGTGGGCGGTTCGCCGGCGCAGCATCAGGAATAGCGGTCGGCGAGCTGATTGCGCAAGCGCTCATCGCGGCTCGGCGAGCTGCACCGCCACCTCCGCCGCCAGGCGGGCGTTCGCGCGCACGAGCGCGACATTGGCCGCCAGCGATGCGCCGCCGGTCTCGCGGTGGAAGTGGTCCAGCAGGAACGGGGTGACGTCCTTGCCGTGGATGCGGGCGGTCTGCGCTGCCTGTAGTGCTGATTCGAGCACGCGTTGATGCAGCGCCGGGTCCAGCGGCTCCGGGGCCGGATTGGCCAGCACCACTCCGTACCCGTCCGTATGGAGGGCTCGCCGGGCATGCACCACAGCCGCCACCTTCGCAGGTGTGTCAACCCTCCAGTCCAGCGGGTAGCCGGAGTCGGCGAGGTAGAAGCCCGGGAACCGGTCGGTACGGTAGCCGAGCACGGCGACGTTCAGCGTCTCGAGCCGCTCCAGGGTGGCCGGTACGTCCAGGATGGACTTGACGCCCGAGCAAACCACCAGAATCGACGTACGCGACAGCGTGTACAGATCGGCTGATTCATCCCATGAGTCGCGAGCCTGCCGATGTACGCCACCGAGACCGCCGGTGGCGAACACGGCAATGCCCGCTTGCGCGGCGAGATGTGCCGTCGAGGCCACCGTCGTTGCGGCCGTCCCGCGCCGGGCAGCAACCGCGGCCAGGTCGCGCAGACTCGCCTTGACGACGCTGTCGCCGCACGCGATCACGGACAATTCGCCGTCGTCCAGCCCGATGTGGGCCTCGCCGTCGACCATCGCGATCGTTGCCGGCACCGCGCCGGCGCTGCGCACCTGGGCCTCGATATCGCGGGCGACCTGCAGGTTCTGCGGGCGCGGCAGCCCATGGCTGATGAGGGTGCTCTCGAGAGCGACGACGGGGGCGCCGGCTGCGAGCGCTTCGGCCACTTCCGGATGAACGCTCACTCCCGCATTCTGCCCTCGCGGGCAAGGGCGCCGAGCAGCGCGGTCGCCACCGCGGCGACGGCGAACGACAACAGTGACGCACTCATCCACGGCTGCGGGGTGAAGTCCAGCCAGGAGCGGATGTGCTCCCAGCCGCGGGTCCACCACGACAGGGTCCCCGGATTGATCAGCTGGTAGGCGACGAAGCCGAGCCCCCACGCCGCCAGCATCGCCCAGCGCACCGGGACGTCGTCTCCGAGGTCCCAGCGACGCCCGGACAGCACGAAGTAGTCGACAAGCAGCACGCCCAGTAGCGGGACGAAAACCGACCCGATCAGCAGCAGAAAATTCTCGTAGTCGGCAATGTTCAGCGCGAGCGCGCAGACCGTCGCAACCGTGCCGACGGCCAGGGCAAGAGCACGGCGGTCCCACTGGGGTCGGAAGTTTTGCATCGACACGGCGGTGGAGTAAGTGTCGGCGAACGACTGGTCCAGTTCGCGCACGGCGAGTACGCCGAACGCGACGGTGCCCAGCGGCACGGCCATGAACGAGCCGAAGATCTGGTTCGGGTCGCTTCGCGCAACCGTGACGAGCGCGACGAGACCCAACGCGTAACAGGCGATCTGGGTGATCGAATATCCGACGAACGTCCCCACGAACGCTGCCCGCGCGGAGCGGGCGTGCCGCGTGTAATCAGAGACGAGTGGCACCCAGGACACCGATACGCCGACCACGGTGTCGACGGCGATCCAGAAGCCGCTCCAGGAGCCGTGGCTGAGGCTCGGCAGCGGGTGGCGCAGCAACTGCACGAACAGGTATCCCAGCGCGATCACCACCGCGACCGTGACGTACTTGCGCAGCACCCGGATCCAGCCGAGCGGCCGCAGAGCGAGCAGCGTGGTGATCACACCGCCGGCGACGATGTAGGCCCAGCGCGGGACGCTGCCCGCGATCTGGTGCATCGCGGTGCCGATCGTCACGAGCTCGAACGTCGTCCAGCCGATGAGCTGCACGATGTTGAGCAGCGTCGGCAGGTAGGACGCCCGGGTGCCGAACAGTCCTCGCAGCAGCACCATCGAGGGCGCACCGGTGGCCTGACCGGGAAGTCCGGCCGCGGCGACGCCGAGGGTGCCGAGGACGGTGCCGACCACCAGCGCGGTGCCGGCCGCGGTCAGCGACATGGGCCTGGCGACCGGCACCAGCACGAAGATCGCGCCGGTGAAGCCGAGCAGGCTGACCCCGAGGTTGGCCCACAGTGCGCCGACGTCGATCGCACGCAGCGTTCGCGGCGGCGGCTCGTTGAGCGTCGCGGGGACCTCAGCCGTCGCCGATCGTTCGTCGACAGTGGCCATGTGTCACTCCCTACGCCGGCATTACCCGGTCAGGTTCGGCGGTCGGCGATGTGTCGCCCTCTCAGCCCTTGCGAGCTCCCGCGGATGGATGGTTAAAGCACGGCCATGCCCTCGGTGGGTGAGGAGGCCTGTGCGTGGTGGCGCTTGGGGATCCGCCCGGCGAGGCGCGCCAGCCGCCCGGCGGTGACCGCGGCGGCCACAGCGGTGGCCATTGCCGCGGGGTGCTGTGCACGAGTGACCGACGAGGCGAGCAGCACGGCGGCGCAGCCGAGCTCCATCGCGAGCGCCGCGTCGGACGCCGTGCCGATGCCGGCGTCGAGGATCACCGGCACCCGGGCCTCGGCGACGATCAGCTCGATGTTGTGTGGGTTGAGGATTCCCAGCCCGCTGCCGATCGGCGAGCCCAGCGGCATAACGGCTACGCAGCCGGCCTGCTGTAGCCGGCGCGCCAGCACCGGATCGTCGTTGGTGTAAGGCAGCACGGTAAACCCTTGTGCCACAAGGGTCTCTGCGGCGTCGAGCAACTCGACGGCATCTGGCAGCAACGTGCGTTCGTCGGCGACGACTTCGAGCTTGACCCAGTCTGTCGAGAGCGCCTCGCGGGCGAGCTCCGCGGTGCGCACGGCCTCCTGTGCGGTGCGGCAGCCGGCCGTGTTCGGCAGGATACGCACTCCGCGACGTTCGAGCACGTCGATGAGTGAGCCGCTCGTGCCGGGCGAGATACGCCGCATCGCGACGGTGCACATCGCGGTACCGGACGCGGCGATCACCTCGTCGACGACGCGCATGCTCGGCGCGCCACCGGTGCCGAGAATCAGCCGCGACGGGAATTCGACCCCGGCGATGACGAACGGGTCGTCGCTCACGTCAGCCTCCTTGCACGGCCGTGAGGACCTCGACGGCCTGCCCTTCGGCGAGGCGGAACCCCGCCCACTCGGCACGCGGCACCACTTCGCCGTCGACCGCAGCGGCTACCCCTCGTGCCGGCTGGTCGTCGAGCAGCCGGGCGAGCGTGGTCGCGTCGTCGAGCTCTCGAGGTGCGCCGTTGACGGTCAGCTTCATGCGTGAGCTCCCTCGAATCGGGATGGGGTAAACGGTGCGAGCAGGCGCGGCAACGTGCCGCTCGCGAGCAGCTCGGCGACGCCGTCGGCGGTGACCGGGGCGAGCAGAATGCCGTTGCGGTAATGGCCGGTCGCGACGATCAGTCCGTCGACGCCGGTGGAACCGATAAGCGGCGCGTTGTCCGGCGAGCCAGGCCGCACGCTGGTGCTGACCTCGTCGAACACCGCCTCTCCGAGCACCGGGACGAGCGCCTGCGCGTCGCGCAGCATCTCGTAGATCGCCCCGGCGCGTGGTCGCAGGTCAAAGCCCGCCTCCTCGCTGGACGCCCCTATGACGACGTGCCCGTCCGTGCGCGGCAAGACGTATACCGGCGAACCCTTGATGCTGCCCCGCACCACGTGGCGCAGCGGTACCTCTCCCGGCATGCGTAGTCGAAGCGTCTGCCCCTTGACGGGCCGCACCGGTACCGCGACGGAAAGGAGCGCAGACCAGGCACCGGCGGCCAGCACGACGGCGTCCGCAGTCAGCACGTCGCCGCCGGCGAGGACGACCTCGTGCCCGGAAACCGAGACGGCGCGCTCGCGCCTGATCCGCGCGCCCGCCAGTTCAGCGGCGGCGAGCAGCGCCTCTTGAAGCAGCCGGTTGTCGACCTGGCAGTCGTCGCCGGCGACCAGACCGCCCGGCAGGCCGCTCGCCAAGGCAGGTTCGAGGCGGCGTAGCTCGCGGCCGGTGACCAGCTCGGTCGCCAGGCCCAGCGACTGCCCGAATGCCGACAGGTCACGAAGCCCTGCCAGGTCGGCCGCGTCCCAGGCGACGACCACCGTGCCGTCGCGGCGGTACCCGACGCGGCGGCCCGTCGCGCTCTCGAGTTCCGCGACGAAGGACGGGTAACAGCGGGCCGATTCCAGGCCGAGGCGCAGCAGCGGCTCCTCGCCGTAGTGCAGCTCGGTCGCCGGGGCGAGCATCCCGGCCGCTGTCCAGGTGGCGCCCGATCCAGGTGCGGGATCGACGAGCCGCACAGCCAGGCCGCGCTGGGCAGCGCGCCACGCGATGCCGAGGCCGACGACGCCGGCTCCTACGACGATCACATCCATACGCGCCCTGCCCATCGAGGCTGGGTGCCGGCAACTCCCTGCGCCGGCATTAACCGGATCAGGTCAGACGGTCGGCGGCTCCCAGCCAGCCCTCTCAGCCCGGTGACACCGAGCTCCCGTGCATCCCCGACACTACGCCCCGCGTACCGTCGCCGTCGTGGCGGATCCGCGCCTGGCCCTTACGGACGCCCGGCTGTACCTGTGCACCGACTCGCGTTCCAAACAGGGCGACCTGGAGCGGTTTCTGGACGCGGTGCTGCGCGCCGGCGTTGACGTCGTGCAGCTGCGCGAAAAGGGGCTCGAGGCCCGCCACGAGCTGCGTCTCCTGGAAACGTTCGCCGCGGCTGCAGCGCGACACGGCAAGCTGTTCGCGGTGAACGACCGGGCCGACGTCGCCCTTGCCGCCGGCGCTCCGGTCCTGCATCTCGGACAGGACGACCTGCCCGTGGTGATGGCCCGCCGCATCCTCGGCGACGAGCCCGTGATCGGGCGCTCGACCCACGATCCCGCCCAGGCCGATGCCGCGAACGCCGAGCCGGGCGTCGACTACTTCTGCGCCGGTCCGACGTGGACCACGCCGACGAAACCGGGCCGTCCCGCCGCCGGACTCGGGCTGATCGAACACGCTGCTCGCAGCGCCACCCGCCCGTGGTTCGGCATCGGCGGCATTGAAACGCTCGAGCGCCTCGACGACGTGATCGCCCGCGGCGCCCGGCGCGTTGTCGTCGTGCGCGCGATCACCGAGGCCGACGACCCGGCCGCCGCGACCCGGGCCATTTCCGAGCGGCTACGGCAGGTCTAGAACCCGCCAGAAGTGGCCCACCGGGCCTAGCCCGGCGCCGAGTGGAAAGGCGTGCTCGATGGCGCCGGCGATGAACCGCTTGCCGAATCGCACCGCTTCTTCGACGGGCAGCCCGCGGGCGAGCGCCGCGCAGATCGCCGCCGCCAGGGTGTCACCCGAGCCGTGCGTGTTCTGCGTGTCGAATCGAGGCGACGTGACCTCCGTGAACGACGTGCCGTCGTAGAGCACGTCGATCGCGTCGCCGCCTGGCAGATGACCGCCTTTGACGAGCACCCACTGCGGGCCCAGCTCGCAAAGCGCGCGGGCCGCGTCGCGCATGCCGGACAGGTCGCGCACCTCGATGCCGGTCAGCAGCCGCACCTCACCCAGGTTCGGCGTGACCACCGTGGCGAGCGGCAGGATGCGATCGCGCAGCGCCGTCAGCGCATCGGGGCGAAGCAGCGCATCGCCGTGCTGGGAAGCGGCGACCGGGTCGACCACGAGCGGCGCGATGCCGAGCCGCTGCACCGTATCCGCGACCGCCTCGATGATGGCCGCGGAGGCGAGCATCCCGGTCTTGGCGGCGCTGACGCCGATGTCGGTCGCGACCGACTCGATCTGGTCGGCGACAGCGTCGGGCGGCAGCTCGTAGAAGCCGCTGACGCCCAGCGAGTTCTGCACGGTCACGGCCGTGATCGCCGACATGCCGTGCACCCGGCAGGCGAGGAACGTCTTCAGGTCGGCCTGGATACCGGCGCCGCCGCCGGAGTCGGAGCCGGCGATGGTCAGGGCGGTGGGCGGGGAGGTGCTCATGGGGATGCGATCATCTCAAGACGTGACACGAGACGGATGGACGGGACGGCTCTGGGCAGCGGCGGCTGGCAGCTACGCCGCGATCCTCGAGCACCCGTTCCTCGCCGGACTCACCGACGGCACCCTGGACCCGGCGGCGTTCGCCCACTACGTCGTCCAGGACGCCCACTATCTACGGGACTTCGCCCGCGCGCTCGTCGTCTTGGGCGGCAAGGCGCCGACGCATGCCGACACCGGCATGTTCGCCCGGCACGCCGCCGGCACCGTCGACGTCGAACTGGCGCTGCACGCCTCGCTGCTTCCGGATCTGGGCCTCGACCCCGGCGTCGTCGCCGAAACACCGGTCGCTCCGACAACGCAGGCGTACACGAGCTACCTGCTGGCCGTGGCACACGGTGGCAGCTTCGCAGAGGGGCTCGCCGCAGTACTGCCGTGCTACTGGATCTACGCCGAGGTGGGCGCGGAGCTCGTGAAGCGCGGTTCGCCCGACGCTCGCTACCAGCGCTGGATCGACACGTACGCGGGCGACGAATACACGGCGATCGTCGCCGAGGTGCTGGCGCTGGCCGACCGCATCGGTCCGCGGCTGGCGCCCGACGACGAGGCACGGGCGCGGCAACATTTCACCATGACGGCCCGCTACGAGTGGATGTTCTGGGACGCTGCCTGGCGTCGCGAGCAGTGGCCGATCTGATGTCCGCGCTTCGGCACATCACCGTGTGCGCCAGCTCGTTCGACACGAGCCTGGCCTTCTACGACGCGGCGCTCGGCACACTGGGGCTCGCGCGGATGCAGGAGTACGGGGACGAAGAGGAGCACGATGCGGTCCTCGAGGCGGCCGGGTTCGGGCTGCCCGACGAGCCGCCGTCGTTCTGGCTGGTGAGCGGCGAGGAACCGACCCGGGGCGCCCATGCCGCGTTCGCTGCCCCATCACGCGGCGCTGTAGACGCGTTCTTCGCCGCTGCGCTCGCCGCCGGGGGAACGTCCCGGCAGGCTCCGCGCCGCTGGGAGATTTACCGACCGGGCTATTTCGGCGCCGTCGTGGCCGACCCGGACGGAAACCTCATCGAAGCGGCCCTCGACGAGCGCTAGCGCCGGACCCCACTCGTGCGCCGGCTACCCACCCCGTGATCTTGGACTTGTGGCTGAATATCGACCATAGGTCCAAGATCACGATGGATGGCGGCGCCGCTCTACGCGGGTCGGCGCGCCCGGCGGATCAGCTCCGGCCATACCTGGCACACTGGCGCACATGCGGGCATGGCAGATCGCGTCGACCGCAGGCGCAGTGGCCGCCGTCGGGGCGTGCACGGCGGCGGTCGTCGCGTTCGCGGCCGCGCAGCCAGACGACGGGCACGGCACGCTCAC
>DATFRC010000177.1:0-6872 GCA_035263725.1 Jatrophihabitantaceae bacterium
GAACTTCGGCATGCCGGAAAGCGCGATCCACGCGTCGCTGTACTGTCCGCACCCGACCAATAGCTCGGCCTGGGTGAGCGTGAGCAGCATGGCTAGGGCCGAATCCCATTCGGCCGCGTTGCTGCTCCGCGCGTTTTGCACCGCACGCGCCGCGACCGCGAAGTCGCCCGCGACGAAAGTACGGAACGCGACAGCGAGCTCAAGGGTCAGCGGTGCGCTTAGATCGCTGTCGAGCCGCAGCAACTCGGCGGCTTGCTGCATTGCGCCGTCGGCCTTCCGGGGCCGCGACTGGTAGGCATTGAGGAGCGCAGTCGTCCCGAGTGCCTCGAGTTCGACGGCCCGACTGTGGTCCGACTCGGCAGCCTGCCGTGCGTCGAGGAGCAGTGCGTCGACGTTCTCGTACCGGCCGTCCCAGAACTGGGACCGAGCACGCGCGAGCAGGATGCAAGTGCGAAGCCCCGGAACGAGACCGAGGCGCGAACTTGCCTCGACGTCCAAGAGCCGGGCCGCCGCCGCCTCGGTGAGCGGGGCGTCCCCCGCCTTCTCGGCGAGTACCAGCTCGGCCAGGCTCGCGGTGACCCGCAGCTGGGGATCGTCGAGGTCCGCGGGCACGGCGCCCGGGTCGGCGAGCCGCCGAGCGGCCGTTTCGGTGTCGGCCGTAATCGCCGCGAGCGCCAGCCGGGCCGTGCGCACCTCCGCTGCGCGTAGCTCGTCGCCGTTGACTGGAACCTGATCCACCAGATCGAGGACGGTCGCCGCATCGGAGAGGTCTTGCCGCTGCACATAACTGCGCGCCAACCCGCCCCGTGCCAGCAACGACGCGATACCGGAACCGTCGCCGGCGCGCGCCGCCCACTTCACCGCGTTGCGCACATCGCCCTGCCCCTCATACCACCGTGCCGCGCGTCGGTAGAGCGTCGGCACGAGCCGGGGCGCTTGCTGGCGCATCAGATGCTGGAGAATCTCGGCGAACAGCTGGTGGTAGCGGAACCGGGTCTGCGCGGGGTCCAGCGAGGTGACGAACGAGTTGGCATGTGCCAGCTCTGCGAGAATCGTGGCCGACCCGTCGGATCCGGTGATCGCATCGGCCAGCGGGCCGCTCACCTCGTCCAGGAAACCGGTCTGTACGAGCAGCTTGCGCACTCGTCGCGGCTGACGGAGAAGCACCTCGTTCATGAGGTATTCGCCGATGCTGCCTTGGTCGACGGCGAACTCGGCGACGAAGTCGGCCGGCCGAGCGGTACCGGACATCCGCATCGCGGAAAGGCGGATGCCGGCGGTCCACCCCCCGGTTCGTGTGGCGAGCACGTCGAACGCCGGATCCGGCAACGTCACCCCGTGCGCTGCCAGCAGGGCGCGCGCCTCGGACGGGGTCATTGCAAGATCGCTGGCGCGCAGCTCGCGCATCCGCCCTTCCAGCCGATAGCGGTAGAGCGGCAAGAGCGGGTCGCTGCGGGCAGCCAGGATGAGCCGCAGGCGCGGGTGCCACGATCGCACCAGGTCGTCCAGACCCTCGAGCAGGCTCGGATGCGACAGCAGGTGCGCGTCATCGATGACGAGGGGGAGTGGGGTTCGCGGTGCGGGGCGGCGTGAGAACAGCGACTCGAACAGCACCGTGGCATCGCCGCCCCGGACGGACCGGGGCAGGTTATCCCAGGCGTTGGCGGCGCGGACCGCGGACAAGAACAGTCGCCAGAACCGGGGTGGCTCGTTTTCTGCCGGCGTGACGGTGATCCACGCGACCGGATAGTCCTGAGAGTGTGCCCACTCGCTCAGCAGCACGGTCTTGCCCGCACCCGGCCCGGCTGCCACCAGAGTGAGGGGCGAATCGCGCGCCTCGTTCAGTGCATCGATCAACCGCTGCCGCGGGACGTGCAGCGGCGGCAATCCGGGCAGCAGCAACCGAGGATCGGCGAGCCTGCTCGTCATCGGCTGCCTCCCCCAGGCCAACGAGGACTAGCACGACAAATCGACGCTCGGTAATCGCACCTCACCCTAGCGTCATTACGGCGACGATCTCTAGAGTCTTCGGATCCGTGCGCGGTCTCGCCGTGTTCAGCTACCTCATCCGTGAAGGGTGAGTGAGGGCGAGCCCGCCTGGGCAAGACTCGGATTGTGTTGGCCCGGCTCGCCATCCGACTGATCGTGCTTGCGGTCATCATCGGAGTTGTCGCCGCGATCGTGCCAGGCATTCACGTCCACGGTGGGTTTGTCTGGTTGCTCTGGATTGCGGTGATCTTCTCGCTGGTCAACCTGATACTCGGAACGCTGCTGCGACTGCTCAGCCTGCCCCTGATCATCATCACTTTCGGGCTCATGCTTCTGGTCATCAATACAGCCCTGCTGGCGATCACCGCAGGGCTGACCAAACACCTGGATATCGACAACTTCGGCGCCGCGTTCTTCGGCGCACTCCTGATCTCGGTGTTCAGCTGGCTGGCGGAGTTGCTGGTGCCGATCCGCCCGAGGAGAAAGAGCCGAGCGAAGACCTAATGCTCAGCTGCTCAGTGCGGCGATCCCCTTGCCAATCAGTACCACCCCGATGACGAGCAGTAGCACGGACATGACCGTCGCGTTGTTCGTGGCCAGCCACTCGCGCATCCGCTTCAAGGGCCCCGCCATCGAGTCCGGCGCTATCAGGTAGGCGATCACGGGAGTGGGCAGGTTCTTCGGGTTGACGCCCGAGAGCAGGACGCCCAGGCCGAGCGCCTTACCGAATGTGAAGGTGTCGATCGCGCCCATCCAGTTCGGCATCGCCGGGGTCTCGCCGGGCTTCGGGTTCTGCCGCCATTCGTTGGCACCTAAGAGCAGTAGCAGCACACCGAAAACCAGCTTCAGGACCGAGGACAGAGTCGACGGCTGCCCTTGCGAGGTGTTCTTCGCCTGGCCGACGAGCAGCAGGACCACCGTCGTGACGACGACGATGCCGGCCACCCAGCCGATCAGAAAACCGACGCTCGTGCGGCTGGCCTCCCGGGACATCAGCATCAGGATGACCGCGATGATCGGAATGGGGCTGATGGCGACGCCGACGGCCAGCGGCAGCAGATCGCCGATCACGGCTCCCACGGCGCCACGCCTTCGTCGTGTTGCGTCAACCTGCATGACCACAGATCGGGACGAGCATCGCGTCGTCGCACTCCTGGTCGGTCACCCGACAGGGGTGAGCCGCCCCGACTAGCGCGGTGGGACGCTCCCCGCATGACTGAGCAGACTTCGGCGGAAGACCAGATCGGCGCGCTCGCACAGGGCGATGCACCGGTGCTCGAGACGCTGGCGCAAATGACGCTGAACACGATGGAGCGATCCGGCCTGGACGTGGAGACGTACATGGTCGCGCGGATCGCGGCGCTCGTCGCGTTGGATGCGGCGCCCGCGTCCTACTTGCTGAATCTCGGTGCCGCGAACGAACTGGGCGTGTCTCCCGAGACCGTGCGGGGCGTGCTGGTCGCGATCGCCCCCGTTGTGGGCAGCGCGCGAACCGTCTCGGCGGCGAGCAAGCTGGTCCGTGCTCTCGGACTGGCCCAAGCGATCGCTTCCGACGACTGATTCACGCCGAATCAGCCCCGTGAAGGTTCCAGGCAAGGCGACCGGCTCGACGTCTAGCGGGGCATCAACCCATGTCTGAGTCAACAGAGCATCCCGACTCCGAAGCGCTGCAGCGCGAAGTGGACGAGCTGCGTGGGCGAAACGCTGAGTTGGAAGCGATTCAGCAGGCATCGCCCGCGCAACGCGCGGGCCGCATCGCCCGCTCGACGGCGGCGGTGATCCTGATCGTGGTCGGCGTGCTGTGCTTCACTATCGCGCCGCTCGCGATCTGGGGCCGCAACCTGGTGCTCAACACGGACCGCTACGTCGCAACGCTCAAGCCGGTCGCCAGCGATCCTGGCGTGCAGGACGTGGTCATCCGCGCTGTCGACAACCAGGTCAACACCCACATCGACATCAAGTCGTACATCAGCGAGGTGCTGCCGCCGAGAGCGGCGCAGGCGCTCGGGCCCCCGTTGCAGAGCGCGGTCAGCGGCCTCGTCAACACGGTCACGACAAAGTTCGTCCAGAGCGACGCGTTCCAGACACTGTGGGAACAGGTCAACCGCCTCGCACATCAACAGATCAATTACCTGCTCACCGGCTCGCACCCCGCCAATTCGGCGGTGAGCACCAACCAGGGCAAGGTCTACCTCGATCTGTCTGTGCTCGTCGACAAGGTCAAGGCTCAGCTGGTCGCCGCCGGGCTGACGGTCGCCAGCAAGGTGCCCACCGTCGGCGCCACCATCGAGATCGCCCAGCTCAAGGGCCTCGACAAGGCGCGCAAGGCCACCCGGACGCTGAACACGATCGCGAACTGGCTGCCGTGGATCGGCCTGGTGCTGGTCGCCGGCGGCATCGCAACCGCGCGCAAGCGGCGACGCGCCCTGATCAGTACCGCGCTCGGCGTCGGCGTCGGGATGCTCGTGATCGGGATCGGACTGCTGATCGCCAGACACATCTTCCTCGACGCGGTTCCTACTGATCAGATACCCCGTAGCACTGCGCAGTTCCTGTTCGACACGCTCGTGCGATTCCTGCGCTTGGGCATCCGGTTGGTGTTGCTGGTCGCCCTGCTCGTCGCAATCGGCGCGTGGGTCTCCGGCCCGTCGCGCGCCGCGGTCGCAACCCGCCGCTGGGTGAGTTCGATCCCGCAAGCTCTCGGCCGCAGAGTCCGCACCGGACCAGTAGGCCCGTTCGTCGCGCGTTACGCGATGGCCTTGCGGATAGGGGTGATCGCGCTTGGCTTCCTGATCCTGGTGCTGCTCGACAACGTTTCTGTGGCGACGGTCATCACCCTCGCCGTGATCGTCCTCGTGCTACTCCTCCTGATCGAACTGCTGCGTGCCTCGGCGCGCCAGGCCGCCCCGGCAAGCCCGGCCAGTCAGTAGCCGGACCCACAATCACCCGCGGCGCATGAGATAGGGCAGGCGGGGTGGTCCGCATGCTGAGACACTATGGACCCCCCACCGCCCGCCGATGTCGACATGCCCGCGGTCGACCTGGTCATCGGCCTGGCGGCGGGCGCCTTACGTGGAGCCGGCGCGCTGCTGTACGTGACCCGTCCGGTTGCCGTTCTGGTGCTCCGGCCTCCGCTGGTGCCCGCCCCGCTCCAGCCACAGACATGGCTTCGTGCCATCGCGCGGCAGGGGAAGGCGTTGCGTGAGCGCACCACGCCGCAAGCGGAGGCCTTCGTATCGCAGGTGGTCGAGGGGGTCGTGGCGAGAATTGACTTCGAGGCCGTCGTCGACCGCATAGACGTCGCGACGATCGCCCGCCAAGTCGTCGACGACATGGACCTGCCAGACCTCATCCGCGACTCCACGGGCACGATGGCCTCCGAGGGTGTGGTCGGCCTGCGGATGCAGGGCATCGAGGCGGACGAGCGGGTGAGCAAGATCGTCGACAAGGTCTTGCTGCGGCGGAATGCGCGCAAGACCCAGGTGCGGCCGCAGGCCCATGAACCCGTCCAGTGACCCCGCGCCGAACTCGTCGGCGGTTCCGAACGCCGCCCGCTCGTATCAGGGCCGGCGGGCAGGTGTCGTTTCGCGCGTGATCGCCAGCCTGGTCGACCTGCTGGTGGTCGTCGGCATTATCGTCGCTGTCTACGCGATCTGGACCGGACTGGCATTCCTGCTGCATCCGAGGTCCTTCCATTTCCCGGAAGGGCTGGGCTGGAGCATCCCGGCGGTGGGATTCGTCGTCGCCGTGCCGTACCTGACGCTCACCTGGAACGCGACGGGCCGTTCCTACGGTGCTGCGCTCCTCGGCCTGCGCGTGGTCGGCCGCAACGGAGGCCGGCTGCCGTTCATCATTGCGCTGCCGCGCGCGTTTCTCTGCGCGTTGTTCCCGATCGGCTTGCTGTGGGTGGCCGTCAGCCCCGCAAATCGCTCTCTGCAGGACATTCTGCTGCGAACCTCGGTCGTCTACGACTGGACGCCGAGCGCGGATGCCGCGCTGCGTGAAACCATCACCCCGGTGGGGTGATCTCGGCTGCGGCGGCCGAGGTCACGCTGGACACTGCCGTCGATATGAGCCGGGGAGTTCTCTTGACCGCAGACCGGACGCCGGCCGAGGGTCGCGGGACGAGCAACATACTGGAACTTGATGCCCGCCGGCTGTGGGCCGGCGGCGTCGCCACCGCTGTCGTCGCGGGGCTGATCGCTATCGTCGGCATTGTCATCGCGCGCGGCATCTTCCACGTCGCTGTGCTCGCGCCGAAGGGGTCAGGCACCTGGGGCAACGCGAATACCGCGACGTATGCCGCCGCCGCGTTCGGCGTGGGCCTGGTCGCTACTGCCCTGATCCACCTCCTGCTGCTGTCGACGCCGGCGCCGTTCACGTTCTTCGGCTGGATCATGGGCCTGTGCACACTCGCAGCGGTCGTGGCTCCGTTCGCCACCGACGCCGACCTTGCACCGAAAATTAGCACCGCGATCATCAATGCGATCATCGGCATCGCCATCTGGAACCTGACGGCCAGCTCCGGTCACCGATCGCTGAGCCCGCCTCCCGAAGGTGCCGACTAGGGCGTTCAGACGCCACGGGCCGCTCATCCGGCAGGAACGTGATCGAGCGGCGCTCCCATCGGTATCAGCGGTTCGCGGCGGGTACTGGCCTCGAACTCGGCGATGATGCGGTTGAGATGAGTCGCCGCCCAGGTATGCGGGTGGGGCAGCGGACGCGTTCGCGTTCCTGCGGGTCCGTGTTGAGATTGATCAGGCGCGGCGTAGGTAACGCGTCGGCGCTGTCTTGCATGTATTTCTGGGCCACCAGGACGAGTTTGAAGTTGTGCCATTTCACGCCGTACATCTGGCGGCCCATCCAGTAGATGTAACCCTCGC
>DATFRC010000178.1:0-4104 GCA_035263725.1 Jatrophihabitantaceae bacterium
GGTGATCGAGCTGCCACACCGCGTCGTCGTCGCAGCGCTCCCAGGCGCCAGTGCTGTTGGCGACGACGGAAGTCCCCACTGCGCAGGCACTGTCGAAACGCTGCGGGACAGGATCGGCGCCACCCCACCGCCATAGATGGCCGTCGGTGTCGACGGCGCAGCTGAGCCTCGAGCCGTCCGCGATCGCCCAGACGTTTGTCAGCCCGCTGACTTGGACGGGGGTGTAGCGGTCAGTATGTGTGCTGTCGCCGAGCTGGCCGGTGCTGTTGCGACCCCACGTCCAGGTGGTGCCGTCGGCGTTGACGGCATATCCGATGTTGACGCCGGCCCCGATCGTCACGACGCCCGATATGGCCGTCCTGCTGCCCGTCGCGCTGACTTCGTTTGTCGTCCACCTGACAAACACCGGCGCGTTTGTGTGGGTCCCGTCCCCGAACTCGCCTTATGAGTCGGCCCCCAGACCGCGACCGTCCCGTCGCTGTGGAGGGAGTACGTGATGCTGCTGCCGGCGACCTGGACGACGTTCGCGCCGGCCGACAAGACTGTTCGGTTCGGCGAGAGGTGGTATCCGCCGAACGTCGGAACCGACCATCCCACGACGCGACCGTCCCCGAGCAACGCCACTGAGAGCCCGGGCCATCCTCCGAAAGCGCGCGCGCCCTCGATCTGGATGTTCTGGAAGGCGTCGGTCACGCCAGGTACCGCCCATGTCCAGATGCCGTGCGGCGTGGGTACGTACGGCGCGTCGAGGAAGTAGCCGGAGATGTCGACCAGCAGGGTGCCGCCCGGATTCATGAATCCAGCCGCGCTGTAGATCCCGATCGTGCCGTTCGTTCCGACGCACGCTATGCACTCCGGCACAGGTCCCGGGCGTCGGGGAGTTGTTGGAAGCCGGCGGACTTGTAGGTGGCGACGGCGCCGACGTTGGCGCTCCTGGTGCACACGATCGCGCTCGACGAGCCCAGCTCCCGCAGGGCGGCCGCCGCGGCGACAGTGATCGCCGTGCCGTACCCGTGACCGCGATGTTCGCGGTGTACGCCCATCGGTTCGAGCAATCCGGGTTTCCCTGGGCCGGCCGACCACACTGTTGTGGCCGCCACGGCGTTGCGCTGGTCGTCGTATGCGAGCAGACAGCGGGCGTCGGCGTACGGCAATCCGGCGGCCATCGCGTGCCAGCGCTCGTGTGTGAACCTCGACCCGTCGAACGCAGCGCGGTGAACGGCGACCCGCTCGCGAGCCCGCTCCGCACCGATCACCTCGATCCGCACGCCGTGATCCTGCACGGGTTGTGCGAGGTTGCGGCGTAGCGGTGCCCACGGCTCGTCGGCGTCCCATCCGTCATCGAGCAGCAGCCCCTGGAGCAATACGCCGAATCGGGCTTCGATACATACCTTTCCCCGCGGCAGGACGCCGCGTTCTGGCCGAGTGACGTCGGCCGCCATCCGTTGAGCCAGCTCCTCGTCGTGTTGAGCTTCTGGCGCAATCGCCAGTCGCAGCAGCTCGGGACCGTCCAACAGCCCGACGGCGAGAATCTGCCCGTCGCGGCTCCAGGTCCGGACGGCCCCGGCCGTCGCCTCTGCGCCGAACCGCCAATACCAGCCCAGGTCGCCTGGATGTAGCTGCACGGGCGCCTCGTCGTACTGCCACGTCCGCAGTGCGCCGACAGCAGCGCTCAGCTCATCGACTCTTGGGCTGCTCAACAGAATCGACATACTCTGATCAAACACCGCGGCGGGGCGCCCCGCACCGGAGCAGAGCCACCTACGGATCACTTAACGCCGCATGAGAACCTAGCGCGGTGAGACTTCGTCGGATCGCCGCATGTGCTGCCGCCACACTGGCGCTGTGCGGGCTCGCGGCCTGCAGCAGCAAGGCCGGAGCGGCTGCGTTCGTCGGCGGCACCCGGATCACCGATGCCGACGTCAACCGGTACCTGACCGTGCAGTCCACGCCATATTCGAACGGCCAGGGCCAGCAGATACGGCCGAGGGTCGTCGTACTCCAGACGCTCATCCTGCAGGAGCTGTTGTCGAAGGCGCTGGTTGCCAGCGGCGGCCCGGCGACCCAGGCCGAGCTCGACCGGGTACACGACAGCGTCCTGCAGGGAGCGACCGAGGAGCAGCTGACGTCCCAGATCACGAAGTCGAACTTCACTGCGTCGTTCGAACCGATATATCTGCGGACGCAGGAGCTGTTCGCCATCTACGGCGAGCGCGCCCGCGCGACGAGCGCCGATGCCGTCATCAACTCGATTAACAAGCGCGGCATCGGCGTCCAGGTCAGCCCGCGTTACGGCACCTGGGACGCGACGCAGTTCGGACTCCAGGGCGAGGCCCTCGCACCCGGCCTGAGCGGGGTGCTGACCACCGGCACGGCGGCGCCTGGCTCATGAGCGAGCCGCTGCTGCGCGCCGTGGCCGTCATGGACCAGCTTCGGTCGCCGGGTGGCTGCCCGTGGGACGCCGCGCAGACACACCGCTCGCTCGCGAAGTACCTGCTCGAGGAGACCTACGAAACCCTCGAGGCCATTGAGACGGACGACATGGCGCTGCTGCGCGAGGAGCTGGGCGATCTGCTCTTGCAGGTGCTGTTCCATGCCCGGCTCGCCGAGGAGCTGCCGGAGGGGGAACGCTTCTCCATCGACGACGTGGCGAGCGATCTCGTCGCCAAGCTGGTGCACCGGCATCCGCACGTCTTCGGCGACGTCAAGGTCGACGGCGCCGCCGAGGTGAACGAGAACTGGGAGCGGCTCAAGGCGGCCGAGAAGGCAAGGGCGTCGATCGTCGAGGGTGTGCCGATGGGCCAACCGGCGCTGGCGCTGGCGGCCAAGCTGGTGTCGCGGGCGCAGCGCGCCGGCACCGACGCGCCGGTCGCCGGCGACGGCTTCGGCCCTCGGCTGCTTTCGGTGGTTCGGGAGGCGGTGGCCGCAGGCGTCGACCCTGAGCTCGCACTGCGCGAGACGTCCCGCGCGTATCGCGACACCCTGGCGGACCACACGCTATGACGGACGCTCCCAGCTACCGGGTCGACCCGCCGTTCGAGGCGGACGAGCGAACCATGCTGCTCGCCTACCTCGACTACCACCGGGCCACGCTGCGATGGAAGTGCGAGAACCTGACCCCTGAGCAACTGGCCACGCGCGCCGTGCCTTCGTCCGCGCTGTCGCTGCTCGGCATCATCCGGCATGTGGCCGAGGTCGAGCGTGCCTGGTTCGACCGGGTCGAGGGTGTGCGGCGGCCCTGGATATACGGAAACGACGCGCAGCCGGATCTCGATTGGGACGGCGCGATCGCCGATCCCGAGCTAGTGCGCGAGGCTTACGCGAACTGGGATGCCGAGGTCGAGCATTCGCGCAAGGTCACCGAGCGCACCCCGCTCGAGGTCACGTTCGTCCACCCCCGGGTCCGCGAGCCGATCTCGCTGCGCTGGTTGCTGGGGCACATGATCGAGGAGTACGCGCGCCACAACGGGCACGCCGACTTCCTGCGTGAGGCGATCGACGGCGCCACCGGAGAATGATGCCTTACTGGACACTGAGTCGCTGATCGGCCACGCTGCAACCGACATGCGCGTCCAGGAGGTGACGATGGATACCCGCAGGCCGGATTTTCGCGGGCTGGATGTTCACAAAATCGTCGGGGAGGCGGTGGGCACTGCCTGCCTGGTGTTCTTCGGCGTGGGAACCGCGACGCTCTGCTTCGGCTTCGCGACCGCGGGGCAGGTGCCCGCGGCCGGTGTCGTGGTCACAGCGCTGGCGTTCGGGCTCGTACTGCTCGCGCTGGCGTACGCGCTCGGGTCGATATCCGGTTGCCACGTCAACCCCGCCGTGACGCTGGGCTTCCTCGTGGCCCGGCGGATCCCGCTGATCGAGGCGGTCGGGTTCTGGGTCGCCCAGATCGTCGGTGGGATCATCGGGGCGCTGATCCTGTGGGGGATGTTCAACGGCGCGCAGGGTTACTCGACAGACAAGCAGGGCCTCGGCGCTGACGGGTTCGGCAGCGCGTCGATGGTGCACATCAATGCCGCGGGCGCCTTCCTGGCTGAAACGGTGCTGACGTTCCTGTTCGTCTTCGTGGTGCTTACCGTCACCCGCAAGGCGGCGTGG
>DATFRC010000179.1:0-5228 GCA_035263725.1 Jatrophihabitantaceae bacterium
GCCCGACATCGACATAGACATCGAGTCCGACCGGCGTGAAGAAGTCATCCAGTACGTCTACACGACCCATGGACGTGACCGCGCGGCGCAGGTGGCCAACGTCATCACGTACCGGCCGAAGTCTGCGATCCGCGACGTCGCGAAGGCGTTCGGCTACTCCCCCGGCCAGCAGGACGCGTGGAGCAAGGAGTTCGAGCAGGGCTATTACTGGTCCGAAGTCGGCGATGAGCGCTTGCGCGAAGAGCCCGCCGGCCGCGACGCGGGCCGAGCGCAGCGAGGTTCGGCTCGAGGGTCGCGCCCGAGCACAGCGAGCGGCGCACCCGCCGAGGCGATTCCGGCGGATGTCATCGGCGAGCGCTCATCGCATCCGGATGTAGTCGGCGTGCCGGCCAATGTGATTCAGCTAGCTCGAGAGTTGGAGCGCAAGCCCCGGCATTTGGGCATCCACTCCGGCGGCATGGTCATCTGTGACCGCCCCATCGTCGAGGTGTGCCCGGTCGAGTGGGGCCGCATGCCCGACCGCACCGTGCTCCAGTGGGACAAGGACGACTGCGCCCGCATGAAGCTGGTCAAGTTCGACCTGCTTGGGCTCGGCATGCTCTCGGCGCTGCACTACTGCCTCGACCTGATCGACGAATACCACCGAGCGAAGTACACCGTCGACTCGATCCCCAAAGAGGAGAAGTGCGTCTACTACATGCTCGCCGAAGCCGACGCGGTGGGCGTGTTCCAGGTCGAGTCGCGGGCACAGCTCGCGACTCTCCCCCGCCTGCAGCCGAGAAACCTGTACGAGTTGGCGATCGAGGTTGCCTTGATCCGGCCGGGTCCTATCCAGGGGGATTCGGTACACCCGTACATCCGCCGCAAGCGGGGCGACGAAGACGTCCAGTACGCACACTCGCTGCTGAAGCCCCCGCTTACGCGCACCCTCGGCATCCCGCTGTTCCAGGAGCAGCTCATGGAGATCGCCATCACGGTCGCCGGCTTCTCCGCCGCCGAGGCCGACAAGCTGCGCCGGGCGATGGGCTCCAAGCGCGGGATCGAGGAGATCGCGACACTGCGCGAGCGGCTCTACGAGGGGATGGCCGCAAACGGCATCACCGGCGCGCTGGCCGACCAGATCTACACCAAGATCCAGGCGTTCTCGTCGTTCGGGTTCGCCGAGAGCCACGCCATCAGCTTCGCCCTGCTGGTGTACGCCTCAGCGTGGCTGAAGCGGCACTATCCTGCGGCCTTCTGCGCGGCGCTGCTGAACGCGCAGCCGATGGGCTTCTACTCGCCACAGTCGCTCGTACACGACGCAAAGCGGCACGGCATCCAGACCCGTCGCCCGGACATCAACATCTCGAAGGCGACAGCCACCCTGGAACCCGACGATGCCCCGGCGCAGTGCGGCCGCTGCCCTGAACACGCGCCGCCGCAGCCGGCGGTACGGCTGGGGCTGGCCAGCGTCCGGACGATCAGCGACGACCTGGCCACGAGCATCGTCACCGAACGCGCCGAGCACGGCGGGTTCACCTCGATGGCCGACCTGTCACGGCGGGTCGGACTGTCCGCCGACCAGGTCGAGGCACTGGCCACCGCCGGGGCGTTCGACAGCTTCGGCGCCACTCGCCGGGACGCGCTGTGGGGGGCAGGCGCGGCGGCCGCAGCGCGTCCCGGCCAACTCGAACTGGCCACGTTCGACGAGTCGGCCACCCCGCCCTTGCCCATCATGACCGAGCCCGAAGAGCTCATCGCCGACATGTGGGCCACCAACATCACCCCGGACCGATATCCCACCGCACTGATCCGCGATCGGCTCACCGCGCTGGGCATCGTTCCCGCAGCTGAGCTGTGCAGGCGGGCCGACCGCAGCCCCGTCACCGTCGGCGGCGTCGTCACGCACCGGCAACGCCCGGGTACGGCACATGGCATCACGTTCATCAACCTCGAGGACGAGACCGGCATGGTCAACATCGTTTGCCATGCCGGCGTCTGGGAACGGCACCGCCGGGTCGCCCGGCAATCGGCAGGCCTGCTCGTTCGTGGCCGGATCGAGAAGACCGACGGCGTGATCAATGTCGTCGCCCAGTACCTCGAGACACTTCCACTCGGCCTGCGCCCAAAGTCGAGGGACTTCAGATGAGTGACTTCCGATGGCGCCTCGCCGACGACGAACGTGACGGGCAACCCGCGCTCTTCGGCGTCGATGACCTGACCGGACCCCAGCGCGGCACCGGACGCCTATCCGGGCTGGAGTTCCTGCACGTCACCACGAAGCGCATCCTCAACGAGGTCCCGCCTCAATCGCGGATGCCGTTCCGCTGGACGATCAACGTCTATCGCGGGTGCAGCCATGCCTGCGTGTACTGCCTCGCCGGCGACACACGCATCCTGCTCGCGAACGGACACAGCCGGCAACTGGCGAAACTGCAGGTCGGTGATCGGGTATACGGCACGGTACGGGACGGCCGTACCCGTCGGTATGTTCCGACGGCGGTGCTGGCGCACTGGCAGACCGTCAAGCCGGCGTTCCGGCTGGAGCTCTCGGGCGGCACGATCCTCGTGGCCAGCGCCGACCACCGGTTCCTGACCAAGCGCGGCTGGCGGCAGGTCACCGCGCTGAAGCCCGGCGATCGGCTCGCCGGCATGGGCGGGTTCGACGAGCCCGATGACGACTCCCGGCTGAACGTCGCCGGCGTGCAACCGCTCGACCTCGAGCTGCCGATGTACGACATCACGACGGGCACGGGCGACTTCATCGCCAATGGCGTGGTGAGTCATAACTGCTTCGCCCGCCCCACCCACGAGTACCTCGGCCTCGACACCGGCGCCGATTTCGACCGCAAGATCGTCGTCAAGATCAACGCCGTGGAACGGCTCCGCGCCGAACTGGCAGACCCGGGCTGGACGCACGAAGGTGTCGCCATGGGGACCAATACCGACCCGTATCAGCGGTGCGAGGGCAAGTACCGGCTCACCCGCGGCGTGGTCGAAACGCTCACCGAACACGGCAACCCCTTCTCCATTCTGACCAAGTCGCCGCTGGTGCTCCGCGACGCGGAACTGATCAGCGAGGCAGCGCGCAAAGGCGCCGTCAGCGTCAACTTCTCTGTCGGCACGCTGGACGAACGCGTGTGGCGGGCTACCGAGCCAGGCACCCCGCACCCACGCCGGCGGATCGAGGCGATGCGCGCCTTGGCCGAGGCAGGCGTCAGTACCGGCGCGCTGATCGCACCGGTCCTACCAGGGTTGTCGGACTCACCGGAGCAGCTCGGCGAGGTCGCCCAGGCGATCCGGGACGCCGGCGGCAACGTCATCGGGACGATTCCGCTGCACCTAAGGCGCGGGGTGCGAGAGCACTTCCTCGGCTGGCTGGCCGGTTTCGACCCCGGGCTACACGCTGAATACCGCCGCCGCTATGCCGCCAGCCCCTACGCGCCGGCGCACTACGCCGAGCACATTCGGGCTCTCACTTCAACTCTTCCGGACGGGGCGTAGCGGGCGCTAGCGTGATCGAAGCAGATCCCTGACACGGGGCGAACCGGGTGGAGGTGGTCGCGTGAAGATCTTGGACATTCTGCGCCACAAGGGCTCCTCCGTCGTGACGATCAGACCGCACGAAGTGGTGCGTGTCCTGCTCGCCCGGCTGGCCGAATACAACGTCGGAGCGCTGGTCGTTGCCGATGGCGATCAGGTTGCGGGCATCATCTCGGAGCGCGACATCGTCCGGAACCTCAACGACCGTGGCGAGCAGATCCTCGACCAGCCCGTGTCCGAGCTCATGACCGCTTCCGTGGTCAGCTGCAGCCCGACCGACGACGTCGACAGTGTTGCTGCGGCCATGACGGAGCTCCGCATTCGGCATATGCCGGTGCTCGACAAAGGAGTCCTGGCCGGCATCGTGACGATCGGCGACGTCGTGGCGGGCCGCATCAGGCAGCTCGAGCAGGACCGCGGCCAACTCGAGCGGTACATCACCCAGGGACGCTAGATTCCGGCTCGGGCAGCCGTATTCGGCGCAGTTCGGCGAGGAACGCATCCAGGGCGGGACGGCGTGGCCCGAGGCCGGCGGCACGAGTCGCGGCGAAGATCGTCCGCTTGAGCCGCGGCGGCTCCATCGGCGTGACCTCAACGTCGGGCGGCACGTTGCGAAGCCCCAGGCCCGCGATCAGGGCCACACCCAACTCGGCTGCGACCAGGTCGAGCAGCAGCGCGAACTCCAGCGCCCGATGCCGGATGTCCGGCTCGAAACCGGCGTCCCGGCATGCCTGCAGGGTGGCCCGTCCGCACGGGGTGCCGGCATGGCTCGCCACCCAGGGCCGGTCAGCCAGGTCGGTCAGACGCCCGGTCGCGCACTGCCAGGCACGCGGCGTCACCACGTAGAGGCGGTCGACGCCGAGGCGATGCCGCTCGATGCCGTCCGGTGGCTGCCACGGCACGTGGTCGTATTCCTTGACGATCAGCATGTCCAGGGCAGTGGAGCGCAGGTCCACCATGCCCGGGTCATCCTCGACCTCGGCGACGCGCACGTCGAGGCCGGGATGCCGCCGTCGGACGCGGGCCGCGGCCGGCGCAACCAGCGCGCCCGCCGCCGACGGGAACGATCCGATCCGCACGGTGCCGGTAACCGCCCGGCGCGCCGCAGCGAGCCCGGCCGAGGCGCCCTCCAGAGCGCGCAGCACGTGTTCGGCGTGCCGGGCCAGCGCCGTCCCGGCATGGGTGAGCACCACGCCGCGACCCGAGCGTTCGAGAAGGTCGCAGCCGGCCTCGCGTTCCAGCTGTGCCAGCTGCTGCGATACCGCTGACGGCGTGACGTGCAAGACGGCAGCCGCGGCGGTGACGCTGCCGCGCAGGTTCACCTCGTGCAAGACGCGCAGCCGCCGAGCATCTAGGTCCATAGCTATCCCGCCGGATGTGTCTCTCGGGCGGCGCCCACAAAGGGCGCACGCCTCGAGCCACCCCGCGCCTTCGGCGCGGGCCGTGCGGTGGCCGGCGAATTCTTGGCGCAAGCGCTCATCATGTAGCTACGCTACATCGAATGGCAAGCAAAATGAACTGGACGTACATGGTCGCCGCGCGACACCGTTAACGTGTGAAGCCGCAGCACCGCGCCCTCGCCGTCCTCGTCACCGTCATCTGGGGTGTCAACTTTGTGGTGATCGACGAGGGGTTACGCGACCTCCCGCCGCTACTGCTAACTGCGCTGCGCTTCCTCGCGTGCGCGCCGCTCGCACTGATCGTTC
>DATFRC010000180.1:0-11383 GCA_035263725.1 Jatrophihabitantaceae bacterium
CCGCTTCGGTGGCGGCCGGGTGTGGTGCCGATGATGCTGGTGAAGGCGGCGATGAAGCCACTGGGGTTGGCCCATCCGCACGCGTGGGCGACGTGGGCGGTGTCGTGGCCGTCGGCGAGCAGGACGAGGGCGTGATAGACACGCAGCTGGGTGCGCCACTCGTAGAAGGTCATGCCGAGTTCGTTGCGGAACAGTCGGCTGAGGGTACGGGCGCTGGCTCCGATCGTCTGCCCGTGCTCGGCCAGTGACGTGTTGTCTGCGGGATTCTCGTACAGCCGCCGGGCCATGGCCTGCAGCCGATCGTCGCGCGGCTCCGGCAGCTGCAGTGGCTGCTCGGGCGCTTCGCGGAGTTCGTCGACGAGGACTCGACGCAGGCGAGCGCCCGCGCCGCGGTCGTGGCTGCCGGCGGCGCGGTCGTAGTTACGTGGGCCGGTGAGGGTGAGCATGATTTCGCGGGCCAGGTCGGAGGCCATGAACACGGCGGGATGGCCTGGGACCAGCCGGGCCAGGGATGCTGTCAGGAATTCGATCCGCATGTCGGTCTGGCCATGAGCGCGGTGGTAGTGCGCGAACCCGGCGGGAATCCAGGCGACGCGATTGGCGGGAACGATCGAGGTGCCGCGCTCGGTGTGCACCGACAGGACGCCACGGGCTGCGTACACAAGGTGTCCACGTCGATGCGAGTGCACCGGGCTCGTTCCCCCGGACGGCCACAGATGCACGCCCCCGGACGGCCACAACCGTGAGGCCGGCTCGGTCTCGGAAGGTTGGCGGCCAACGGGCATCAGTTGGCAATCTACCGGTGGTCAGCCATACCGCTTCTCGCGACAGTGGAATGCATGACGACAACGATGCGAGCGGCGGTCTGTGTCAGGGCGGGTGGCCCCGAGGTCCTCGAGATCCGTGAGCTCCAGATACCAGCGGTGCGGGAGGGCTGGAGCCTGGTGCAGGTCAAGGGCGCGGGCCTGAACCGCTCGGAGCTGCGGACCCGGCAGGGCCATTCCCCGAACGTGACGTTCCCGCGCGTGCTGGGGATCGAATGTGTGGGAATCGTGACAGCGTCGACCGATCCCACCTTGTCGGACGGAACCACGGTTGCGGCGGTGATGGGTGAGATGGGCCGGGAATTCGACGGCGGCTACGCCGAGTACGCGTTGCTCCCGAACTCGCTGCTGATGCCGGTCACCACCACGTTGCCGTGGGACATCCTGGCCGCACTTCCTGAGACGTACCTGACCGCGCAGGGCTCGCTGGACGCCCTGAGCGTCGTCCCGGGCAGCCGGCTGCTGATCCGGGGCGGCGCCTCGTCGGTGGGCATGGCTGCCGCGTCGATCGCGTCCGGCCACGGAATCGAGACGGCGGGCACGACCCGGCGGCAAGACAAGATCGACGCGTTGACCGCCGCCGGCGTCGACCACGTCCTCGTCGACGACGGCGGCGCGCTTGCGCCGAGCCTCCACGCGGTCTGGCCCGAGGGCCCGGACTACGTCCTGGATCTGGTCGGGGCGGACACAGCCGTCGACTCGCTGCGCCTGGTTCGCCGGGGCGGCACGGTGTGCGTGTCGGGCTCGCTCAGCGGGTGGTTGATCCCGGACTTCGAACCGATTGCGATGATCCCGTCCGGAACCAGGCTCACGGCCTTCCACAGCAACAACCTCAAGGGCAACGCGGGCCGGACCGTATTGCAGCGGATCGTCCACGAGATCGAGGCCGGCGTCTATCGACCCAACCTCGACCGCGTCTTCGACCTGGACGACATCGTCGCGGCCCACCTCTACATGGAGAACAACCAGGCCACCGGAAAGCTTGTCGTGGTGCCCTAGCCTTCATAACGTTCGGACGTGGCATTAACTCCAGAGGAGTTCTACGAGCACGCCGTCGCCGCTGCCGACGCTGAGCGCCGGCTTCCGCTCTCCCGGATGACGGGATGGGACATCAGCCCGTTCGAGCAGGACGGGTTGCGGGTCACGCCGCTGCGCGCACCGGTGCTGCCCGAGCCGGCCCGGCACGGGGAGGATCCTTCGCAGTGCCAGTCGTGCCGCAACCGGGACGACGGGATCTGGTTGGACGCCAACTGGCGGCTGACCCGCGTCACCGGAGTCGGCGTGCCGCTGGTGCTGATGCTGTACCCGCGGGATCACTACGACATTGAGAACCTGCCGGATCAGCTGGCCTCCGAGCTCGGGGTGCTGATCACGCATCTGACCCGCCACGTGCAGGCCTTGCCGCACATCGCGCGAGCCCACGTCTACCGCATCGGCGACGGCGGCGCGCACCTGCATGTCTGGTTCTTCGCCCGTCCGGAGGGGCAGGCTCAGCTGTACGGGTCATGGCTGGTCGTGTGGGACGACCTGCTACCGGAGTATCCGGCAGAACTCGCCGATGCCGATGCGGCCACCGTGGCGGACGCGTTGATCGCCTCCTACGCAGGTCACCGCTAGGTCGCCGGCGTCCTCTCGCCGGTGTACGGCCTGCGCTCCACCAGGACCAGCCAGTTGCCCGAGTTGTCGCGCAGGATGGCCTCGACGCCGTAGGGCCGGTCGATCGGCTCCTGGATGAACTCGACGCCCTTGGCTGCCAGCTGTTCATGCGTCTTGTGGCAGTCGTCGGTGGCCAGGCCGACGGCGCCCAGGGTGCCCTTGTCGAGCATCCGGCGGAAGAACGCTGCTGCCTCGTCGTCGAGGGGAGGGCCGGGCTTCATGAGCGTCAGCTCGAGCTCGGGATGATCGGGATGACAGAGCGTCAGCCAGCGATACCCGTCGCCCATGGTCACATCGGTGGCTTCCGCGAACCCGAGCTTGTCGACGTAGAAGGCCTTGGCGGCTTCCTGATCGGTGACCCACACGGTGACGAGTGATACGTGAGTGATCATGGGAGCACGGTAACGAGTCAGGCGCCGACGGGGCTTCTCCCAGGTTGCTCTCCTTCGGCGGACCGTGACGGCTCAGGCGGCCAGAAGTCGATGCCCCGCATGAACAGGAAGCACCCGGGGATGTAGGGCCCACCGCACGCTGCCCACCGGTCGCGATACTGCCGCGGCGACTCGCCGACGAGTTCATGGAAGCGGGAAGAGAACGAGCCGAGGCTCGAGAACCCGACCAGCGTGCACACCTCGGTGACCGTGAGATTCACCGAACGCAACAGGTCCTGCGCTCGCTCGACGCGCCGCCGGGTCAGGTAACGCATCGGGGTCTCGCCGTACGTCTCCGCGAAGAGCCTGCCGAAGTGGTACTTCGACACGTTCGCGGCCCTGGCCAGCGCCTCCAGGTCCAGTGGCTCTGCGTAGTGACGGTCGGCGAGGTCACGGGCCCGACGCAGCTGCGGCACGATCACGGACATCCGCATCAGTATGAGCGTCGGCGCATTCAGTTGCGGCTCTGTGCGGTGATCAGGTGGTGGAGTTGGTCGAGCGTCGACGCTCGGGCGCCGGCCAGCGCAGCGGATGACGGTTCGCGTGCCGGCTCGATCGGCACCGGCCGCGCGCCTGCAGCGACGGCGTCTCGCACAGCGTCGATCAGGCGCGGATCGGTTCCCCAGCTGCCGGCGAGAACCACGCTCGACGGGTCCGTCAGGGCGACGATCGCTGATACGACTCCGGTGATGGCCTGCGCGACGGCAATGAGCCGCCGCGGCCGGCCCAAGGCCGACGTGAGCGCGCCGACGTCGATGGCGGCCGAGCCCGGTTGGCGTACCCCGAGCCGGTCGAAGACCGCGGTGAAGGGGATGGCGGCACGGCCCGGGCCCGCGGTGAGCACATGGGAAACCTCGCCGGCCAGCCCGTGGTGACCGCGCCGCACCTCGCCGTCGGCGACCAGGGCGCAGCCCAGCCCTTCACCCAGGTAGAGATAGGCGAAGTCGTCCATCGATTGGCCGCCGCGTTCTCGGGCGGCCTGCTCGTGCCGGGCGGCCCAATTGACGTCGTTGTCGACGTACACCGGGCCGTTGACGAACGCGGACAGGGTCGCTGTCGGGTCAAGTTCGCCGACGAGGAAAGGAGCGTCGGGCAGGTGGACCAGCCGTCCGGTGGCGCGGTCGACCGGATCGGCCGCGCTGACGACTGCGACCACCACGTGATCCACGGGTATCGTGCGCACGGCCGACCGTGTCGCACTTGCCAGCAGCTTGCGCACGAGAGCAGGTTGTGCCGGCCGGGCGACGTCGCGCTCTGCGCGGGACAGTAGGTTGCCCGCCGCATCGAGAACCTCGACGACGATCCCTTGCGGCGCGATAGCCACCGCGAGGCCGACTCCGGCGGCCTCGCCCACTTCGTAATACGTGCCCACGCCGCCGCGGTGGGTGGTTCGTGCGCCGGTGTCGCGGACCAGCCCCTTGTGCTCGAGGCGCCGGATCGCCTCGGCCACGGTCGGCTTCGACAGCCCAGTGGCCACCGAAAGCTCCGCGCGGGTCATGCGTCCGCCGGCGATGAGCGCGTTCGCGACCGTCTCGTCGGACATCGCACGCAGCACGCTCGGCGACGGGCGTTCTGATGGCACGGGCGCCACTATAGCTCCAGTAAGGGACCTTGCCTGGATGTGACGCGACGCGTATCGTCCACCTTCAGTAAAGGACGCTTACCGAAGGAGCTGCCGTGACCGTCCAGCCCGACATTGGCTCGGTCCGCCTGCCTGACCTGCCGCACTGGGAAGAGATCCCGGATGATCTCCCTGCGGCTATCGTCGAGATCAAGCAGGCCTTGCGCGCACGTATTCAAGCGTCCGGCCGCTCCGTCGAGGACGTGTTCGCTGTCATCGAGCTGCGGGTCCACGCTTTGGTCGACGATGTGCTCATGGCGCGGGCTCGCGGTGAGTCGGTGTGGCCGGTGATCGAGTACACCGACATCGCCAACAGCACCGTGACCGCCGAGCAGTTGGCGTACCTTCGGCGCCGCGGCTGCCTGGTCGTGCGCGGTCACTTCGACCATGATCAGGCGCGCGCGTGGGACCGCGGCATCGTCGACTACGTCGAGTCGAACCGGTTCTTCGAGAACTATCGCGGCCCCGGTGACGACTTCTTCGCAAGCGTCGGCTCCACGCCTGAGATCTACCCGATCTACTGGTCACCGGCGCAGATGCAGGCGCGGCAGAGTGACCGAACGGCCACGGTTCAGAGGTTCCTCAACCACCTGTGGGTCAGCGAATCTTCGGGCGTCCGGTGGTTCGATCCCGACCGCGACTCGCTATACCCCGACCGCATTCGCCGTCGGCCCCAGGGCGCCCACAGCGCGGGATTGGGCACCCACCTGGACCCCGGCACGCTCGATCTGTGGATGACGCGGGGTTACCAGCAAGCCTTCCGGCACCTGTTCGACGGCACCGTCGAGGCATACGACCCGTGGGATGCCGCGCACCGCACCGACGGCCCGCAATACCCGGGCTCCACGATGTGCTCGGCGTTTCGCACCTTCCAAGGCTGGACGGCCCTCTCCGACATGGACCACGACCAAGGCGTCCTGCACACCGTGCCGATCCCCGAAGCGATGGGCTACCTCATGCTGCGGCCATTGCTGCCCGACGTCGACGAGGACGACATGTGCGGCGTCACCGTCAACCAGGTCTTTCCGGCCGACAGCAAGTACCACGCCCTGCTTCTCGAGGCACTGTCCGGCATCCCCGACGTGCGGGCAGGCGATTCGGTGTGGTGGCACTGCGACATGATCCACAGCGTCGCGCCGGTACGAGACCAGAAAGGCTGGGGCAACGTCATGTACATCCCTGCCGCGCCCTGGTGTCCCCGCAACGAGCGCTACGCGAGGTCGGTCCTTGGCGCGTTCCTCGCCGGTGACAGTCCGTCGGACTTCCCCGAGGAGCACTACGAGCGCACCTGGCCCAACCGGTTCACCGTCCACGACCTCAACGACACCGGCCGCCGAGGCCTGGGCCTCACTAGCTGAAGATCGACAACCGGACTCGCCTCAGGCTCCCAGCAGCTGCCAAGTGGCGATAAGGTCACCCTGGCATGAAGATCCTGGTGACGGGCGGTACCGGCTTCGTCGGCTCGCATGTCGTAGCCGCGACGGTGCGCACCGGAAACGACGTGCGCCTGCTGGTTCGCCGACCGGAGCAGGTGCCAGCGTCGTTGAGCCCGCTCGGGGTTGAGGTGTCAGACATCGTCGTCGGCGATGTGCTTGACCAGAACGCGGTGTCGCGCGCCGTCGAGGGCTGCGCGGCCGCGGTGCACGCAGCGGCGATCTTCTCGCTGGATTCGCGCCGTGCGGAGGCCATGCGACGCACGAACGCGCGCGCAACGGAACTAGTCCTGAACAGTGCGACCCAGCGTGGCTTGGACCCGATCGTGTACGTGTCGACAACGGTTGCGCTGACGCGCTACGGCGGCAGCAGCCCGGACCTGCCGCTAGGCGATATCGCACGTCCCTATGCGCAGTCGAAGATCGCCTCGGAGCAACTCGCCCGTCGGCTGCAGGACACCGGCGCGCCCGTGGTAACGGTCTATCCCGGGGCGGTCTATGGCCCCAACGACCCCTACCGGGGGGCCCAAACCGAGCAGGTGCGTTGGATACTGCTCGGCGGGTTCCCGACATTTCCCCGTGGCGGTCAGCATGTCGTCGACGTGCGCGATGTCGCCACCCTGATAGCAGCCGCGCTCTCACAGCCCGGTCGCCCCAACCGCTACATCGTGCCCGGCCACCATATCGACGGTGCTGATCTTTACGCCGCGGTCTCCCAGGCCGCCGGACGTCGCATACCTCACCTGATCCTTCCCGGCCCGATCATTGGTCCATCGGTCGCATTGATTGAATCCGTCCAGCGGCGCCTACCCCAGCGCTGGCACTACCCGGCCGACCGCGAGGGTGTCGAGATCCTGCGCCGCAATACGCGATTCGACGACTCTGCCGCCAGAGCCGAATTTGGCCTCAACCCCGTCGCCTTTCCGCAAACCATTACCGACACCGTCGGCTGGCTCGTCGAGTCCGGCCGAGTGCCGTCGCGCCGCGCACCGCGTCTCAAGACCACATGACGGCCGCCCTTCACCTGCGCCGCCCGGCGTCGTCGAGAGACTGGGGGAACGAGATGCGAAAAGTCATCCTGCAAATGATGATCACACTTGACGGCCTCATCGCCCGCCCGAACGACGAGCTCGATTGGATCGACAACGACCCCGTCATGGGCGAGGCACACTTCGCGCTCGCCGAAGGCGCCGACGCGGCCCTCATCGGCCACAACGTCTACCAAAGCACGGCAGCGCATTGGCCCCGGACCGCGGCCAACCACGACGCCCCGAGCAATGAGGGCGAATTCGGCAAACTCACGAACCGCATGCCAAAAATCGTCGTCTCCGCTCGGCCGGAAAAGCGCACGTGGGAAAACTGTGAGCAGCTCCTGGTGAAGGACGATCGCGACGTCTGTCCGATTGCGCTAGGTGCCGGCACGCCACTTTTCCCACAGCGCACACCTCTAAAATTCGTTAGCGTCACGCCATACTGGTCGGGGGCCATGACGGTCAGTTATGAAGCCACGTGACAAGCTCGCGCAAAGCCTGACCGAGGAGCCGGCATGTGGGTGAAGGAGTACACGGCGGAGTGCGCGGCAAGCCCTGCGCAGGTATTCAGCATCCTCGCGGAGCCGGCCAGGTGGTCGGAGTGGAACGCCGGAGTGCGCCGCATCGACATGCACGGGCCGTTCGCCGAAGGGACCACGGCGGTAATGGTGCTGCCCGACGAGACGGCACTTCCGTTTCGATTTACGTGGATCGAGGTCGACCGGGGCTACGAGGACGAGACCGAGGTGCCGGATGCGGGCGTGGTGGTGCGGGTCCGGCACGAACTCACGCCAACAGCGCACGGGACACGCATCACGTACAGGTGCGAGGTCGACGGGCCCGCGGACGTTGCTGCTGAGGTCGGTGCCGCAGTGAGCGCCGACTTCCCCGATGTCATCTCGGCCCTTGGGGCACGAGCCGAAGGGATGGGATGAACGTCGTCAGCTCGCACGATCACGCGAGTGGTTAGTACCGAGCCCGGCAAGGCCTTCGACTATGCAATCAACGACGACTTGAGCGGCGGTGCCCTCCGGATCCAGATCCGGGTCGTAGATGCCGACGTGCGCGCCACTGGCGTTCGGCGCGAGCGCTTGCAGCAGCTCGATCAGCTGGTCCGGGCTGAGCCCGCCTGGCGAAGGGCTGTCGACGGCCTGCATCACCGACTCGTCCAGCACGTCGAGATCAACGTGGATCCAGTACCCATCGAGCTCGGGGCGCGTGACGGTCGTCACGATCGGATCGATCACCGCGGGAACGCCCTGCCTGACCACATGCGACGCGGGCACGACCACCGCTAGAAGCGCGCCGGCCTCATCCATCGCCTCGTCGTCGTCGCGGCAGCCGACCTGGACGACGTCGTCGGGCCGGAAGTGCTGCTCGCCGCCCAGCCGCGACACCGCGGGATAGTGCAGGCCCACGGCTGCCGCCAAGTCCTCGCCGGCCAGGCTGGCCACCATGTCGGAGTTGCCGGGATGCCGGAAGTCGGTATGCCCGTCGATATGCAGCAATCCGTAGCGGCCGCGCCGGCGCAGCGCGAGGCCGATGCCGAGCAGCAGGCTGCAATCGCCTCCGAGGACGAGCGGCTGCCGGCCCTCGTCCAGCAGCGCGGTCAGCCGGCCCGCCAGCCGGATCGAATAGTCGAGGATGGCGTCCTGGTTGCGGATCCGGCCGGGCCGGGCGTCGTCGACATAGCGGGGGCAGCGGACCAGGCCGGCGTCCGCTGCGCCGAGCCGCTGGTACAGCCCGGCCGCGCGGAGCGCCTCGGGCGCCTTGGCACAACCCGGCGTGGCGGTCGGGACCGGTGGGCGCAGGCCCAGGTTCGTCGGCGCGGACAACAGGGTGACGCCCGTCATGCCGGGACTTTATCCGTGCGTATGTAGCCGAACGAAGCGCTTATCGCTTGGCCGTTACTGGTCGACGCGGTCGATCCCGTAGTAGCGCTCGATCGGTACACGCGCCTCGTCGAACAGCGCCGGCCCCTCGATGGGCACGTCCGGCCAGGCCGAGCCCGGATTGAGCTCGACGAGCTGCTCGCTGGACAGTGCGTACACGACCCGGCCGAGCCCGGAGCGGACGATCGCACCGGTGCACATGCCACACGGCTGGCAGCTGGTGTACATCGTCGTTCGCGCGGCCGCACCTGGCTTGAGTTCTGCAGCCGCCCAGCGAGCGAGCTTGAGCTCCGGATGCGCCGTGATGTCGTTGTCGCGGCGGACGGTGTTGTGCGCCACGATGATGACGCGCCCGCCGTCGTCAGCAAGAAGAGATCCGTACGGCGCGTCGTTTGTGGTCACAGCGTCGGCCGCGATCGCGATGGCCCGTCGAAGGAGCTGGTGGTCCTCAGGCGTGATCATCGGCGCTCCTTCCACTACGTGGCGACGCCCGGTCAAGGGAGCCGTCCAGCTATGCGCCGCCGTCCTCCTCGCCCATCACGTCCGCACCACGCGGTGTGGGCTCGGGACCACCCATGACGTCCGCTCCAGGCGGTGTGGGCTCGGGACCGCCCATCACGTCCTCTCCCTGCGGCGTGGACTCCGGGCCGCCCATCACGTCCGCACCTTCCGGGGTGGGTTCGAGACCACCCATTACGTCCGCACCTGCAGGCGTAGGCTCCGGGCCGCCCATCACGTCCTCGCGGGTATGGGCCCTGTCGTCGGACTCCATGATCACTCCTCTCCCTGCGACGCGCGCTTTGCTCTCGGCAATCATCCTCGCCACCGACCATCCGCCGTAGTCGGCGGGCAAAGGTTCACAGCTAGGAACACAACGTAACGCCTTGACACATTGAGTGACGCCGTCGTTAATTCTTCTGGTTGGTACCTGTCTGGTCGCTGAGGCGGCTGGGCAGCAGGACGGTTCGCCGGCCAGTCGACGAGATCGGCAGACATGCGGGTCCACGGCAGGTTGGCGGTTCCGGGCACGGCGCGACCGGGGGGCGCATATGGGTACGAACCGTCGTCGGCGACTTCAGGTGACTCTTTTCATCGCGGCCGCCGCACTCTGCTTCTCGGCGCCAGATCTGTTGGCCCATCCGGTGGCGGCTACTGCCCGGCCGAGCCCGCCCGCCCCCCGCGGCGACACCCTCTTCGGCCGCCACGCGCAGGTCCCGGTAGCAGCCGCGGCTTCCGCGATACCCGACAACTTTCGTGACGAGCGGGTCGCCGGCGGTACCGACCTACCGCAGCAGTTCCAACTAAACACGCCGACGTCGATGGCCTTCTTGCCGGACGGCCGCATTCTGGTAACCGAGAAGGCCGGCCGGGTGCGCGTTGTTAAGGACAATCTCGTGGAGCCCACGCCGGCGCTTGACTGGTCGGCGCAGGTCTATCAGATCGAGGACGCCGGCCTCATCGACATAGCGGTGGATCCCGCGTTTGCGAGTAACGGCTATGTCTACCTTGCTTATACCAGCGACAACCCGCGCGAAGGCCGGGTCTCACGCTTCACGATGAACGGCGACACGATCGATCCCAGCTCTGAGGTCGTCTTGTTGAGCACGATCGCAGACCATGACTCGCACATGATCGACTCAGTTCGGTTCGGGCCAGACGATCTGCTCTACGCGTCTGACGGCGACTCGTCGCCGTTCGACACCGCCACGGTCGACTCCACCCGCGCGCAGGAACCCGATCAAACTGTCGGCAAGGTCTACCGCATTACGACATCAGGCGAAGGCGTCCCGTCGAATCCCTTCTGGACCGGTAACGCCGACGATCCAGCGTCCAAGGTCCTGGCACTTGGTTTGCGAAATCCGTTCCGCTTCACCGTGGCGCCCGATGGCACGGTAATCGTGGGCGATGTGGGCTGGAATTCCTGGGAGGAGATCAATCGCATCACTCCGGGAACCGGAAATCACAACTACGGCTGGCCCTGCTATGAGGGCGACGAGGCCGGCAGTCTGGTCCAGCCGGCATTCAGCGCATTCCCGGTCTGCCAGGCCCTGTTGCCGCAAGGCCCGGCGGCCGTGACAGCACCGGCCTATGCCTACGACCACAGTGTCGGATCCGCGGTCGTGGGCGGACCCATCTACGACGGCACCGCTTTCCCAGCGCAGTATCAGGGTGCCTACTTCTTCGGCGACTACAGCGCTGGGTGGCTGGACTACTGGCCGATGGACCAGTCGGGCAACTTCGTGGGGCAGCCGATCCGCTTCGCATCGGTGGCAAATCCGGTAGATATCGCCGTGGGTCCGGATGGCGATCTCTACTACGTCTCGATTACGAAAAACCAAATACGACGAATTGCATATGGTTCCGCGACCACGTGCGCTCCAGGCAACTACCTCGCGCAGTACTTTTCCAATCAGACGTGGTCGGGCACCGCCAGTGTCGCTCGGTGCGAGGATACCGTCAATTACAACTGGGGACTGAACAGCCCGATTCCGGGC
>DATFRC010000181.1:0-20748 GCA_035263725.1 Jatrophihabitantaceae bacterium
GCAATACGCGATGCGGATGGCGCTGCGGACATCCGGACGCGTCGTCCTGGCCGCCGCCGGCGTCATGGTCGCGGTGTTCCTGACCTTCGCCTTGTCCGGTCCGCTCGCTCCCAAGGAGATGGGCATCATCCTGGCCGTCGCGGTCTTCCTCGACGCCCTGCTCATCCGACTCGTCGTGCTTCCAGTCGTGCTGCGCATCGCCGGACGTGCCGCGTGGCACCGCCCCGCCTGGCTCGACAAGATGCTGCCGCACGTCAGATTCGCCCACTGACCCGCAAATCCACCGCGTGAACTTGCGGCGGCGTCAGCGCATATCGACGGTTTCAGGGCGCGGCCGCTGCTCACGATATGCGGCCGTCGCGGACAGGCCGCTCGGTGCGGTAGCGCCGATTACTGGGACGCTCAGCCCGGGTGAAGTACTGAGCCGGGTCATCGCGCGCTAGTTGGGGTGGCCGGGCGTGATGAGGCCGTTCTCATAGGCGATCGCGACAAGGGCGGCCCGGTCGTGACAGTCGAGCTTGCGGAGGATGTTGCGGACATGGCTTTTGGCAGTGAGTGGGCTGATGACGAGCTGCCCGGCGATCTCGGCGTTGCTCAGTCCACGGGCAATAAGGACGAGGATGTCGCGTTCACGGTCGGTTAGCTCCGTGAGGCGCGGCTCTGGCTGCTGCGGGTCGGGTCGTGCCGCGAATTCGGCGATGAGCCGGCGGGTGATGTTCGGGGAGAGCAACGCGTCGCCGGCCGCGACGACCTCGATGGCGCGCAACAGCTCGTGGCGTGGGGTGTCTTTCAGCAGAAATCCAGACGCGCCGGAACGCAACGCGCTGTAGACGTATTCGTCGAGGTCGAAGGTGGTGAGGACGAGTACCCGGGTACGCGGCAGCGTCGGATCGGCGCAGATGATCCGGGTTGCTTCGAGCCCATCCATCTTGGGCATGCGGATGTCCATCAACACCACATCCGGGAACGTGCTGCGGGCGAGATCGACAGCGGCGCGCCCGGTCTCTGCACAGCCGACGACGCTCATGCCGGCCTGGGCGTCGACGATTGCCGCGAAGCCGTCTCGCACGGCGGCTTGGTCGTCGGCGACGAGCACACGAATCATCGCGTCGGCTCGTAAGGCAGATCGGCGCGGACACGGAAGCCGGAGGCGTGCGGGCCGGCATCGAGCGTTCCGCCGGCCACGTTCGCCCGCTCGCGCATCCCAATGATTCCGACGCCTGCGCTGCCGGGCTCGGTTGCGCCGTCGCCCGAACCGCTGCGAGGGCCGTTGTCGACGGTGAGCACGAGCTGCGTTGGATCGAACTGGAGCGTGACGGCGGCTGCGGCGCCTGGGGCGTGGCGGCGCACGTTGGTGAGTGACTCCTGCACGATGCGGTAGGCCGCGAGCGAGGTCGGGTCCGATATCCGTGACGGCGCTGAGCCGTGGATGTCGAGGCTGACCTGGAGTCCGGCGCTGCGCGCGCGGCCGACCATCTCGCAGATGTCGTCGATCCCGGGAGTCGGTGCGCGCGGCGACTCGGCGGACTCGGGGCCACGTAGCACGCCGAGGATGCCGCGCAGCTCGGCAATCGCGCCGTGGCTGCGGCGTTCGATCTGCTCGAGTGCCTCACGGGACTCGTCCGGGGAGCCGCGCTCGGCTGCGGCCGCGGCGGTTACGTTGATCTCGGTCAGGGTGTGTGCGACGACGTCGTGCAGGTCGCGGGCGATTCGCATTCGCTCCCGCTCGGCGCGGCGCTCGGCCTCCTGCTCGCGAGCCTGCTCGGCGAGCTCGAGCCGTTCCTCCAGTAGCCGCACGTTCGCTTGGTGTGTACGGATGACCTCTGCGGCGAGCAGTGGCACGGCGACCAGCAGCACGTGGGCGATCGTCTGCCCGACGGTGGGCCGCCCCGAGTGGATGACGTCGGCGGCGATGACCGCGGTGATCGCGAGTACTCCGCCAGCCAGCTGCTGCAGACGGCCGCGACGCAGCGCGACCGAGTACAGCGCGACCGCCGGCGCCAGAACGGCAACCGACGCGGCCGATCTGTCGACGCGAAACAACACAGCGACGAGCGCGCCGGACACCAGCAGGGTCCACCCTGGCCAGCGTCGCCGCCCGACCAGCACGAGCGCAGCGCAGATCCCGAGCACGATCGGCGCGGGTCGTGCGCTGGCGCCGCCGTGCAGAGTCTCGCCGACGACGATCACCGCGGCGACCAGCGCGGGTACCGCCGTGTCGATGAGGATCAGATGACGTTCGTGCATGGCGTAGGCGACGGTAGCGCCGTGGGACGCCGGCGTCATACCCCAGCAGGGGTAAGGCGAATACCCCTCGGAGACGATGTGTCGGCCGAACCCTGGGGCGACGGTTGTTGCGTGGACCGGACGACAACTTCTGCGCACGGCAGTCGCATAGTCGGCGGCGATACGACTCAGCCGGTGGTCGCGGTGCGCGATCTCACGAAACGCTTCGGCACCGTCACGGCTGTCGACACACTCAGCTTCACTCTCGCGGCAGGCTCGATCACCGGATTCCTCGGCCCGAACGGCGCTGGCAAGACCACGACCCTGCGGCTGCTCCTAGGCCTGGCCCGTCCCACCTCCGGAGACGCTTTGGTGTTCGGCCGGCCCTACCGCGACCTGCCCAATCCCACCCGGCGTGTCGGCGCGCTACTCGAATCAGGCGACTTCGACCCCGGCCGCACCGGCCGCAACCACCTGCGCGCGCTCGCCATCGCCTCGCGTACCGACACCGCCCGCGTAGCCGAGCTGCTCGAGATCGTCGAGCTCGACCGGGCTGCCAACCGTCTCGCCGGCAGCTACTCGCTCGGCATGCGGCAGCGCCTCGGGCTCGCTGCCGCGCTGCTGGGCCGGCCCGCGCTTCTGGTGCTCGACGAGCCAGCCAACGGCCTCGACGCGGCCGGCGTGCACTGGCTGCGCGGATTCCTGCATCAGTTCGCCGGCGGCGGGGGCACAGTACTGATCTCCAGCCACCTGCTGGCGGAGGTCGCGCAGACCGTCGACCATGCGTTGATCATCGAGCGTGGACGGCTGGTGGCCACGGTGGCCGTGGATCAGCTGCCCGACAGCGGCGCACTCGAACAGCTCTACCTGGAACTCACCGGCAGGGACGAGCCATGATCGCCCAGCTGTCCTCCGAGCTGTTCAAGCAACGCACCACGCGCACCGCCCGCATCCTGCTCACATCAATGGTCGGCGTAACCGTGCTGGTCGTCTGCCTGCACGTATTCACCCTCAAGACCGCCGACCTCAGCCAGGCGGCGAACCAGCCGAAGGTATTCGGCTGGGGTACCACCCTCGGCGCGCTGTTCGCCGCCCTCGCCGGCGCGATCAGCATCACCGCCGAGTTCCGGCACGGCACCATCCGTCCCACCCTCCTCACAAACCCCAACCGCGCCCGGGTCGTCACCGCCAAGGCCGCCGCGGCCGCCATCGCGGGGCTCGTCATCGGCCTGCTCGCCGCCGGGCTAGTCGGCGCGATCGGCAGCATCGGGCTCGCGCTGCGGGGCATCCCCATCACCCTCCACGCAGGCGACTTCACGCAGATGATCGCCGGCGGCGCCGCCGGCGCGGCTTTGTGGGCGATCCTCGGCACCGGCCTCGGGACGATCATCCGCGGCCAGGTCGGAGCCGTCGTCGGTCTGTGCGTGTGGCTACTGCTGATCGAGAACATCCTCATCGGCAACGTGCCCTCTGCCGGCAAGTACGCACCCGGCGCCAGCGACGGCGCGCTCGCCGGGCTCATGCCCACCTCGGGAACCGCAAGCCTGCTAACCCCGATCGCGGGCGCGCTCCTACTCGTCGGCTACGCCGGGGTATGCGCCGCAGCCGGGCTCGCGGCGATCGAACGACGCGACATCGACTGACCAGGAGCAGGCATGCCGACACCAAATGACCCCACCTCATCGCGCCGCACCCGCGTGCTCATCGCCGTCATCGTCGCAGTCGTGGTGCTCCTGTTCGTCGTCGTGCATCTCACCGGCATCATCGGCCCCGGTTCGCACTAACGGCGTGGAGGTGGACAAGAGTGTCCACAGCCCAGATCCGTATCCCGACCACGCGAGCCAGCCGCTACCTCACCCAACTGTGCCAGCACCTGAACCAGATCAGCGGCCGCCCGCGTCACCGCGGACCATCCCATACCGGCCGACGACCGCAACTACGGCGCGTCGAATACGACAACAGTCACGGCGTTATCGACTTCGCATCCGGAACATGCATCCTGCGCGCCGCCAGCAACGAGCTCACCATCGACCTCGCCGCCGCCGACGCCAACGACCTGCAGGAGTTGCAACAACTACTGTCCGCGAGGCTCGAAACGATCGGCAGACGCGACAACCTCCTCGTCACCTGGTGAACGGCACGAACGGCCCCCTGCGCGCACTAGCAACCCCTGACGCTCCCCGAAGCATGACCGCTCGACCTGTCCGACGTGTCGACGTCGCTGCTGCCGTTTCTCGGTTCCGGGTATCGCGGCGCACACCAACGGAGTGGTACCCGTACGGCTACGAACGGGCGGGGCGGAGGACCTCGCCGGCATCGGGATCGCGATCGTGATCTGGGGCAGTGCCGCGCCTGGGCGAATCGCGACGACATGGGCTCGGCCCGCCAACTGGGCTGGGATTCCTCCGCGAGCCTGGGCCACCGACGATCATGCCCAGGGATACCCGGCACCCATTTGGCCAACCTGTCACTCGGGGGGTTAGTGATCTCGTGGCCGCTCCGGTGAGATGCCGGGTATCCGCTCGGGGGCAGCACCAGTGATGCTTGCCGTTTGATTAGTTCAGCGTCATCGGCTGATCATCTGCCTTTGCAGTGACCCTGGCAGGCTGTCCTGACCTCAGATGAGGGCTACCAGCCACGACCCGCTAGGCCCACGGGCTCAGCGTGCGCTCGTCATGAGCGCCGGTCAAGCGTCGATTCAGTCACCGCGTAGCCAACGCTCGCTAGGCGACCTCGGCCGCTCCTTGACTACCGCGTTAGAGTCCGGCCGGTTGTGGTTAGAGGGCGAACAGCTCGAATCGGCGACAGGGACAGGTACGCGCCGCGGGTCGCGTATCGGGTCGAGTGTCGTTCCCGCGCAGTGACCACCAATGGAATACGTGCACGAAGTCCGCAGTAGTTGGTGATGTGCACCGACCACGGCAGCATCAGGTCGTAGCGGTCGGCGGGATCGTGCGAGACCATGCGCGAGATCCTGCTCGATGACGCGATCCAACTCGCCGCTGAGGGGATTTGCGGTCTGTTCGGCTGTGGCGTCTTGGGACCAGAGGCCCTGTCGGCTCGGCAACGGTGCGTCGACACTCGCGTCATGAGCAGCGCCACCGGCGGCGGGACCGTTGTTCTGGACGCGCGGACCTGTTGGCAGCAGCTCGCCGGCGAGGAGGTAGGGCGGCTCGCGGTCTCAGTCCGGCAGCATCCCGACATCTTTCCCGTCAACTACACCGTCGACGACCAGACGATCGTGTTCCGCACTGCGGAAGGAACGAAGCTCTTCGCGTTGTTCGTCGATTCGGCTGTCGCATTCGAGGTGGACGGCTACGACGCCGAGTCCGGTACCGCGTGGAGCGTCGTGATCAAGGGACACGCAGCGGAGATACCGATGCAGGACCTCCTCGACGATCTCGCGTTCCCGTTGTTCCCCTGGACCGTGACGCCCAAGCCTCGCTTCGTGCGCGTTGTGCCCGACGAGATCACCGGGCGCCGATTCCACGTCGTCCCACACGGTCCAGACGCCATTGGTTAAGCGCCGTCCGGCCGATTGTGTAAGCGCTTAGAGAGTTCGATTTCGCCGCTGGACGGTGCGGATCGGGACCTTCGCCCGTACCTGGGAACGACCTCACGGCATACGGTGGGGGGTATATGAGAGGAGCCTGCGATGCGCAAGAAGGTGCTGGTGCTGGGGTCGAACTTTGGCGGGTTGACCGCAGCGCTGGCGGTGAATCAAGAACTACATGGGGATGTGAATGTCCGTGTGCTGTCGCCCAGCGAGCGATTCGTGTTCAATCCGAGCTTAATCTGGCTGCCCTTTGGCAACCGCAAGGCTGAGGACATCACGTTCGAGGTCGGGCCGACGTTCGAGGCGCACGGCATCGATTTTGTGCATTCGGCGGCGGTGGAGATCGACGCCGACCGCAAGCGCGTCCGGGCCGCGACCGGCGTCTGGTACGACTATGACTACCTGGTCGTGGCTACCGGTTACCGCAACAAGATGGACGCGTTCGAAGGGCTAGCCGACAACGCGGTCACGATCACCACGCTGGAGGACGCGGTCCGCGCCGGTGAGCGGTGGCGACGGTTCCTGGTCGATCCCGGCGATGTCGTCGTGGCTGCGTCGCAGGGCGCCGGCTGTTTCGGGGCTGCATACGAGTTCCTGTTCAACATGTCATATCGGCTACGCCGCGCGGAGTTGAAGTCAAAGGTTAGGTTGACATACGTCACCGCCGAGCCGTTCCTGGGCCACTTCGGCATCGGTGGGCTGCCGCACGGCGAATCCCTGCTCGGCATGTTCATGCGTCGCCAGAACATCGATGCTCGTCTCGGAACGTCGATCGCTCACGTCGCCGAGGACGCGGTGGTACTTGGCGACGGCACCGAGATCCCGTCGTCGTATTCGATGGTGGTTCCGCCGTTCGTCGGCCAGGACGTCGCCCGTACCGCAATCGGGCTCGCTGCCGACGAGAAGGGCTACCTTCCGGTCCGGCCGACCTATCAAAGCGAGAAGTACGACGACGTGTATGTGGTGGGTATCGCCGCCGCCGTTGCTGTGCCCTGGCAGACGGCGGTTCCGGTCGGCATCCCGAAGACCGGCTACCCCACAGAGGTCCAGGCGCACACCGCTGCAAAGAACATCGCCGCGCAGATCCGCGGGCAAGCACCGAAGCACGCCAGGGCGTTCGGCGACATCCCGGCCGTATGTGTCATGGACGCCGGCAACAACGGGGTTATCATCCTGGCCGACAAAATGCTGCCACCCCGCAAGCACGGCGTGCTCATCCCCGGACCGCAGGCACACCTGATGAAGCTCGGTTTCGAGAAGTACTTCCTCTGGAAGGCACGCCACGGCTACGTCCAGTTGCCCTGAACGGTCGGCTGTCATGCATGGGGGACTCACGGATGCGCCGCTGCTACGGCGCATCCGTGAGTCGGTGATCGGCGAGGACCACGTCATAAACGGCCCTTATGGGCCCCGCCGCGTGACCTACGCCGACTACACCGCCTCCGGCAGGGCGTTGTCGTTCCTGGAGGACTTCGTCCGCGACGAGGTCCTACCGCGGTATGCCAATACGCACACCGCGTCCAGCCGAACCGGGCTGCAGACGACGCGGCTGCGTGAGGACGCCCGCGCCATCATTCACCGCGCGGTCGGTGCGGACGACGACTACGCCGTCATCTTCGCCGGCTCCGGCTGCACGGGCGCGATTGACAAGCTGATCGGCATCCTCGGTATCCGCATTCCGTCGCAACTCGAGGATCGCTACCGGCTCAGCGACCTGGTGCCGCGCGATGAGCGGCCGGTGGTTTTCATCGGCCCGTTCGAGCATCACTCCAACGAGCTGCCGTGGCGTGAGTCGATCGCTGACGTGGTCGTCATCCCGCAAGACGTGGACGGCCACATCGACCTCGCCGCACTGGAAGGTGAACTTGTCCGCCACGCTGCCCGGCCGTTGAAGATCGGGTCGTTCTCAGCGGCCAGCAACGTCACCGGAATCCTCAGCGACACCACCCGGATCGCGTCGCTGCTACACGCGCACGGTGCGCGGTCGTTCTGGGACTTTGCCGCCGCCGGGCCGTACGTCGAACTGCAGGTGACCGCCACAGCCGAGGACCCATCCTCCTACAAGGATGCAATGTTCCTCAGCCCTCACAAGTTCATCGGCGGCCCGAGCACTCCCGGCGTGCTCGTGGTGCGGCGCGACCTGCTGCGCAACCGGGTGCCGGACGTTCCCGGCGGCGGCACCGTGGAATACGTCAACCCCACCGAACACCAGTACCTGCACGACCCGATCCAACGTGAAGAAGGCGGCACACCCGCGATCGTCGAGGCAATCCGCGCCGGCCTGGTCTTCCAGCTCAAGCAGGCGGTAGGTGTCGAGGTCATCCGAGCGCAGGAGGAAGCGTTCCTACGCCGCGCGATCACGACATGGCGTGCAGAACCTGCCATCGAAATGCTCGGCAACCCCAACGCGCAACGGCTATCGATCATGTCGTTCCTGGTGCGCGCACCCAGCGGCCGCTACTTGCACCACAACTTCATCGTCGCAGTGCTCAACGACCTATTCGGCATCCAGGCACGCGGCGGATGCTCATGCGCCGGACCCTACGGCCACCAGCTGCTCGGCATCGACCTGAACCGCTCGCACGAGTTCGCACAGCAGATCGCCCACGGCTGCGAAGGCATCAAACCCGGCTGGGTCCGGGTGAACCTCAATTACTTCCTCTGCGACACCGTCGTCGACTACATCATCGCCGCCGTGGTCTTCGTCGCCCGTCATGGCTGGCGGCTGCTCAACGACTACCGCTTCGACGTCGCGACCGGACTGTGGCGGCATCGCCGCGGCCTGATCGAACCACCGCTACGCCTGCAGCACTTGCGCTACGACGCAGACGGCAGGCTGGTCTACCCGCACCACACCGAACGCGCACCAGAAGGCGAGCTGGCGCACTACCTCGACGACGCCGCAGCCCTGGTCGCCGCCACCGAAACACCCCTGCCCGAGGCACAGGCCGAAGTCTCAACCGACTTCGACAGCCTTCGCTGGTTCGACCTCCCGGCCAGCTGCAGTGCGAAGATCGGCGGCGGTACCTGAAACGACGTGGGCGACCCGTTAGCGTGTTTCGAGCGGTGTCCCATCTGACCGACCGAAGGCTATGTGCTAGTCGCCGCGCTACAGAGGTTCATTCCACGATTGTCTACATGCGCCGTCTCGACAGGTGCGTACTAGGCGCATCGGACTGTCCACTGTCCACTGTCCACTATGGACCCACTGTCTACGGACCTGTCCACGGGAACGCCCCTGCAGTAGGCACACGAGACGCACTTCAGGTCACACGGCATCGCAGGAGACACGCCGTCGACGCATGGCGTCCGGCCCCTAATCAACCTCGCGAGTGCCGCCAACGCCGCCCGTCGGCGGCGATCAAATTGTTCGCTTCCCGCGGGCCCCAGGTCCCCGCCTGGTAGAGCGGTATCGGCTCGGGCGAGGCGGCCCAGTAGTCGATGATGGGGTCGACAATGCGCCAGGATCGGCCGACTTCGTCGGCGCGGATGAAGAGCGTTGGATCACCGAGCAGTGCATCGAATATCACCCGCTCGTAGGCCCCCGCTGCGCCGCGCGGAAGGCTTTCCGTGTAGGCGAAATCCATTGAGGCCTTGCGGACGTCAAAGGACCGGCCGGGCACCTTGGCCCCGAACCGAATGCTGAGCCCCTCGCTGGGCGCCACCCGCAGCAGGAGCGCGTCGGGTTCAGGATCTGAGCCGGGGAACAGCGGCAGCTGTGGCGGGCGCAGAAACTCGATTGCCACCTCGGTGATGCGCTGCGGTAGACGCTTGCCGGTACGCACATAGACCGGCACGCCCGCCCAGCGCCAGTTGTCGATATCCAGACGCAACGCAGCGAACGTTTCGACCGAGGAGATCGGGTCCACGCCCGCCTCCTCGCGGTATCCCGGCAGAAGATGCTCGCGGGTGCCGCCGCGCGCGTACTGTCCGCGCACGGCCCGGCGCGCGATATCCTGCTCGCCGCCATAGGGCCTGATCGCCCGCAGCAGCTTCAGCTTTTCGTCACGGATTGCCTCCGGGTGGAACGACGTAGGTGGTTCCATGAGGAACAGGGAGAGCACCTGCAGCACGTGGTTCTGCACGATGTCGCGCATCGCACCGGCAGTCTCGTAGAAGCCGCCGCGGCCCTCGACGCCGATCGACTCAGCGACGGTGATCTGCACGTTGTCCACCCATGTGCGATTCCAGATCGGTTCGAAGATCGCGTTCGCGAACCGGACGGCAAGCAGGTTCTGCACCGTCTCCTTCGCCAGGTAGTGGTCGATGCGGAAGACCTGCTCCTCGGAGAAAACCGGCGAGACGTCGGAGTAGAGGTCGCGTGCGCTCTGCTCGTTCCACCCGAACGGCTTTTCAATGACTAGGCGGACGAACCCACCCGTCGGCGACTTGTCCAGGCCGGCCGCGCCGAGCCGCACCGCAATCTGCCCGAACAGCCGTGGCGGCGTCGCCAGGTAGTACACGCGGCTGCCGCCGGTGCCACGGTGCTCGTCCAGGTCTGCGAGGAGGTGCTCCAACGACAGGTATGTCGCCGGGTCGTCGTAGCCGCCGGCCACGTACCGGGCACCGACGATCAACTGGTCCACCCCCGGACCGGACGCGTCGATCGCCTGGCGACAGCGAGAGCGGAACTCGTCGTCGGTCATCGCGGTGCGCGCCACGCCTACCAGCGTGACCTCCGGTGCCAGCGCTGCCTCCGCCGCTAGGCGACCGAGGGCGGGCAGCAGCTTTCGGGCGGTCAGATCGCCCGACGCGCCGAAAATTACCAAAACGCACCGCGGCGTCCGGCCAGTCACCACAGAAGCAACGGACGACGCGGCCTCCGAAGTCGTCGACACGGCCAAGGTTTCATCACCCACCTATGCGCGCAACCGCTTATGGCACGAGCACGAGCTTCCCCTTCGACGCCGAGCTCTCCAACAGCTCGTGCGCGTGACGCGCATCGGTCAGCGGCAGGCGCTCCGCGACAACCGGGTGGATCTTGCCAGCGCGAAGCAGCTCGAGCAGCGCTTGGAAATCTTCGCGGAACCACTCTGGGTTGCGCGGCTCTCCACCGACTGCACCGGCTCGCCATTGCGCCCGGTCGCGGAACCTTTGGACCTGGTACGGCATCACCCGCCGGCGTGGCGAGAGCTTCGCCCACACCCACAGGGCCCCGATCGACGCGTACCACTCGATCACCGCCGGCCAGTTCTTACGCCCGTGCGACAGCGTGGCGTAGCGGCCAAACACGACGAGCCTGCCGCCCCGGCGCAGCACCCGGAAGGAGCGCAGCGAGATCGGACCGCCCAGCGAGTCGAGCACCACATCCACACCCTTGCCACCGGTCAGCTCCCGTACCCGAGCCACGAAGTCCTCGCTCCGATAGTCGATCGGCTCTGCGCCAAGCTGCTTGACCTTGGCGAAGTCGCGCCCCGAGCACGTCCCGTACATCTGCAGACCGGCCGCCGCGCCACATTCAAGCGCCGCGACACCCACCCGGCCCGCCGCGCCGTGCACCAGCACCGACTCCCTGGGCTTCACCTGTGCCGTGCGGTGCAGTGCCTGGAAGGAGGTCATATAAGGGAACAGCAGGCTCACAACCTCGGCCGGGTCGAGATCCTCAGGCACATCGACCACGTCATGCTCCGGCACACAGACGGTCTCCGCGTCGGCGCCCCACACCGTCAGCGCGCCGATGCGGTCTCCCACACGTAGCCTTGCGCACCCCGGGCCGAGCTCCTCGACGACGCCGACCAGTTCATAGCCGGGCGTGAACGGCGGCTTCGGCCCGCCAGCGATATACGTGCCCGCGCGCAGCTGGGCGTCGGTAAACGACACCCCCGCCGCCAACACCCTGACGCGGACCTCACCGCGCCCCGGCCGGGGATCCTCCTCCTCCACCACCTTCAATACCTCGGGCCCGCCGTAGTGATCCACAACGACACGTTTCATGGCGATCCCTCCTCGCGGGTGCCGAAACTGGCGCCATGCGCACACGATCCGCGAGAGGAAACAGCTTCCCCAGGGCACACGCGCACGACGACGAAAAGGGGCTGTAAGCCCAGGACAAATGGTCAATCCAGGCACTCGTCCGAGCAGCTGGCCTGACGCTCTCCATCAGACCCTCCCTCAGCAGCCGAAGGGGCGGCTCACTGACCGTCTCGGATCGGCGGGGGCGAAACCATCGCTCGTCGTCCTTTAAATACCGTGGCTGCCTGAGCGCTACCGCGACAGGACCAAAGGTCCTTGCCCCATAGGCCCTTCGGCACACCACGGCGCGTATCCACCCAGAAACCATGGCGGACGTTTACAAACGCCCGCTACGGGCCTAAATCCCGGCCAAACCCCTGCCGACCGCGGCAGGCCGCCTCCGCCACGTCGCCCATCCACGCAACCGGCGCCGAGCGCGTACCCACGCGAACGACCGCAATCCACGAAGCGGCTCATCGTAAAGCGGCGATACCTGGCGCTACACGAACATCGTTGATCTTGGACGTCGGCACACCGGACCATCCCTTACCTTGCCGTCGGCTGGCCATGCGGGCGCGCGGCGATCCAACGCAGCGGATTGGCGATCGCGACCGCGACGATCCCGACCGGCTCACAATCCCACTCCTTGAGGTAAGGCCCGGCCATACATGGGTGAGATCTGCGCCGTGGAGGCCGTACTTCTCTTTTCTTGCGCGCTGGTGTTGGCCACGTTGGTTCCCCCGATCGAGCGAGCATGACCACGACCCGCGGTGTACCGGGCCGCCGATCAGTACGGCCAGGTGATCGACGTGCTGCTGTCCAGGCGTCGCGACGCGGCGCTCGCGCGGGCGTTCTTCACCTGTGCACTGCGGTGCGGGCCGGCTCCGGCGGATGTGGTGACCGACCGGGCGCCGGTTTACCCGCGAGTCGTGGACGAGGTAGCGCCGACGGCACGGCACGCCGATTCAGACGGGGTCCACAGTGGACAGTCGGCAGCCGGGAACGGGTCACGGAACGAGCTTGAATGGGGGATCATGGCTCGCAGGGGTTCCGCGATGACGATCACGAGCGCGTCGACGACGCTGCGGGAGGCTTGCTCGGCCGCCGCTGCCGATGCGCCGGGTCAGGCGCTAGCCGGCCGCTGCAGGGTGGTTGGTGCTCTCCTCGAGCAGGCTGAACGCGTTGTCCGCGGCTTCCACAGCCGAACTCATCTGCGGTCAGTGGCCCCGCCATCACCCTCGCCGACCTACACACCCGACGGTTCACGACCCAACACGGTGCCCGGACCGAACGCATCGCCATCTGAGTCACGTCGAACGCCCAGACCTTCAAACGAAAGGCCCACCATGCGTGAACCACACGACGAATTCGTCGGCCAGACCGCAATCATCACCGGCGCCGCGAACGGCATCGGGCTGGCGATCGCAAAGCGGTTCGCTGCCGAAGGCGCCAATGTCGTAATCGCTGACATCGATGAATCCGCCGGCGCCCTGGCCGCAGAGGAGATGACCGCCGCTGGCAGGCGCGCGTTGTTCGTGAAGTGCGACGTCGGCAACGCAGCGGATGTCGACCGCGTCGTCGACACTGCCGTGGAGACCTTCGGTGGCATCGACATCCTCGTCAACAACGCCGGCGACGTCGTTACCTCCAAGCACTTCCTCGAGGGCGACGAGAAGTGGTGGGATGACATGATCCGCGTGAACTTGAAGGGCCACTTCCTGTTCATCAAGAAGGTGGCGCCGGTTATGGTGCAGGCCCAGCACGGCGCCATCATCAACATGTCCAGCGGAGGCGCCAATCGCTCCCATCGGGGCGCGGTCGGCTACGACGCCTCCAAAGGCGGCATCGAGGCGATGACCCGAAGCCTCGCTCTCGAACTTGCGCCGTACGGGATCCGCGTCAACGCGCTCGTTCCGGGCCTCATCGCAAGCCGGCCGGAACACCTTGCCAACGGCGCCAAAGAGCTGCGCGACCAGACCGTTCCGCTCGGTCGCGGAGGTTACCCTGAGGACCTCGCAGGTCCGGCGGTCTTCTTGGCATCGCAAGACGCCGAGTATGTGACGGGCCATTGCCTCGTCGTCGACGGCGCCGTGCTTGTCCAGCAACGCCCACCGCAGGTCGAGACCTTCACCTCGGACCAGTACCCGCGTTTTCCCGGCAGTCTCCTCAGCTCATGAGCGACTCGGCGCACGCCGCCGCTACCGGCACGGCCACCGACTGCTGCGACCGGACGCTACCGCTCGTCGCGCCTCCAAGCACCCAACCATGACCACGACTACCCCCGCCAAGGCAATAGCCACAACACTGGCTGAGGCCGGAGTCGAGTACCTGTTCGGGATGCCGGGCGGCGGCAACAACCTCGACGTCATCGGAGCTTGCGAGGCCGCTGGAATCCGGTTCGTTCTCGCCCACACCGAAACCGCTGCAGCGATCATGGCCACCGCCTGGGGCGAAGTCACCGGCATCGTCGGCGCCTGTGTGGTCACTCGCGGCCCTGGCGCTGCCTCGGCAGTCAACGGCGCCGCTCAAGCAGAACAAGACCGCCAACCACTGCTGCTCATCTGCGACACCGTCGACCAAGCCAGCGCACCACGTATCGCCCACCAGAACATCGACCAGCGAGCAATGTTCGCCCCAGTCACGTCCTGGTCGACCACCCTCGGCAGAACTGACCCAGAACAGGTCATGCGCGACGCCATCGCTGTGGCCACCAGCGCGCCACGAGGCGCAGTCCACCTCGACGTAGACCCCGGCTCAACCCGCCGCGACCCGACACCCCCGCCCCCGGCGAACCAAGGATCTCTCGACGATCTTGCGCCCCACCTAGCCGCCGCCCACCGGCCCCTGATCATCGCCGGTGTCGGAGCCCGCCAGCACACCAAGGCCATCCGCGACCTGGTCGCCGGGACCGAGATCCCGGTCATGGCCACCTACAAAGCAAAAGGAATAGTTCCCGACTCAGGACCAAACGCAGCGGGCACCTTCACCAACGCCCGCACCGATGCAGTACTACTGGACCAAGCCGACCTCATCCTCACCATCGGACTCGACTCGATCGAACTGATCCCGAACCCATGGGATCGTCACACGCCAGTTCTCTCGATGGCAGACAGCGCCGACCGCTATGACTACATCGAACCGACCGTGACCGTCGTTGGGCCGCTCGCCGAACTCATCACCGCGCTGCCGACACTGTCCGACGACTGGGCTCAAGGCACGGCCACACGCCATCGCGTGAGCATCGAACGCGGTCTGCTCGAAGCTCCAGTCCGGCGACACGGCGTGGCACCTGCGGCGGTGGTGCAGGCGGCACGCGCCGCCGCGGCGGAGGGCAGCATCGCAACGGTGGACGCGGGCGCCCACATGCTGGTCGCCATGCCGCTGTGGACGAGCCAGATGCCGGGACACGTGCTCATTTCCTCCGGACTAGCAACCATGGGTTACTCCCTACCCGCGTCCGTCGGGGCCGCGCTCGCGCGACCCGACCTACGCGTGTACTGCCTCATCGGCGACGGCGGCCTGCAGATGTGTTCCGGAGAGCTGGAAACACTCGCGCGCCTCGGCTGCAACGTGACGGTGATCGTCTTCAACGACCGCACGCTGTCTCTGATCAAAGCCAAACAACGCCGCAGTGGCCACGGCGGCGCCAACGTAGTCGAGTTCACTCGCACCGACTTCGCCGGGCTCGCTCACGCGATGGGCGTCCCCGCCCACCGCGCCGAGACGGAGACAGCCCTACGCGAGGCCCTCGCCGCACCCGCAACCGGGCCGCTACTGGTCGACGTCCGAGTCCCAGCAGACGCCTACCGACACGTCATCGACGTCACTCGCCGCGGACGGATCCAGTGACCACACCTGCCGCGGCGAAACCATCGTTCAGAACACAGTTCACCCCCCATTCTCTTAATCAATGCGACCCGCATAACGCCGATTACGTGCACGCCCTTGTTGGTGTTGCCATGTCACGACTGGCGTTATGCACGCCTGCCTGCGCTCCCAGGATTGCTCATGACGGCGGCGTGATCGGTCAGTTGATCTTGGGCTCCGAGGTGCGGTATGTGGCTCGTGATCTGTACTACGGCTGTTCGTAGGCGGTCCGCGTCCTGCGGTTCAGTACCGGCCTTCAAGGTGGGATCGTTCGGGAACCAGGTCAGCAGCGAAGAGTTCGGGGGGTCACATGACCGTTTCACTTCATCACGTCGCCATTACGGTGACGGACATCGAGGCGAGCGCTGCGTGGTATATCGATCTGTTCGGCTTCGCCGAGCTGGTTCGTGACAAGCACAGCCAAGGTGAGGGGCACGCTGTCGTGCTGGGGAAACCGGACTGGTCGATGTTCGTGGTGCTGAATCATCACCCGACGAACCAAGGGGAGGTCTTCGATCCGACCAGGACCGGATTGGACCACGTTGGGTTCACCGTTGCCGATCGCGCAACGCTTGTGGAGTGGGAGCAGAAGCTGAGGGACAAGGGCGTCAAGCACAGTCCCATCACCGACCACGACTGGGGCTCGTCGCTCAACTTCCGCGACCCGGATGACATGCAGCTCCAGCTCATCGCGTTCGCCGGCTGAGAACCGGAAGAGGCCAGCTGTTCCGCAACGGCATCGGTCGTCGGATTCCCGGTCGCCGCACAGGCCGTCTTACGAGTTGCGAACGTCCAGCGACCAGGACCCCGATTCCCTTGCCCTGACCGAATGGTGCAGGTCAGGGTTGGCGACGACGACACGCCGACCGGCACCGATTTGATCGGGGAGAGATGTCAACGCCACCAGCCCGCTATGACGATCTGCGCGCGTTGTTTATCAACTGCACGCTGAAGCGCTCGCCCGAGCAGAGCCACACGCAGGGGCTGGTCGACGCCAGCGCGCACATCATGCGCAGCAACGGCGTGCAGGTCGACATCGTGCGCGCCGTGGACCACGACATCGCCACCGGAGTGTGGCCGGACATGCGCGAGCACGGCTGGGACACCGACGACTGGCCGGCGATCTTCGAGAAGGTCCTCGCCGCAGACATCTTGGTACTCGCCGGGCCGATCTGGCTGGGGGACAACAGTTCGGTCATGAAACAGGTGCACGAGCGGCTCTACGGCGGTTCGCACCTGCTCAACGAGAACGGCCAGTACCTCTACTACGGGCGCGTCGGTGGCTGCCTGATCACTGGCAACGAGGACGGCGTGAAGCATTGCGCGCAGAACGTCCTCTACACGCTGCAGCACATCGGGTACACCATCCCGCCGCAGGCCGACGCCGGCTGGATCGGCGAGGCGGGGCCTGGCCCGTCCTACCTCGACCCCGGCTCGGGCGGGCCGGAGAACGACTTCACGAACCGCAACACCACCTTCATGACATGGAACCTGCTGCATCTCGCCCGGCTGCTAAAGGACGCCGGCGGCGTCCCCGCCTACGGCAACCAGCGCTCGCAGTGGGACGCCGGCTGCCGTTTCGACTACGACAACCCCGACTACCGCTAGCGGGCACGCCGACCACTCGCGAACATCCCTGATGGCCCTCGAGCGTCACTAGTTCAGCGTGCTCCGCATCAAGAGAGCCAGGCCTGAAAGCGCTCGAAGGGCGGCTCGGACAGTGGCAATTCACGATGCTCCCTCCTGGCGCGCTGAACCGCTTCGCCACGCTGGCCCTGTACGACAACTCCGTAATCGTCGGACCAGCCGGTCCCGCATAAGACCGAGGCTACGACCGCGACAAGAGCACCATCGATCGCCGATTCGGGCGCAACTTGGGGGCACGTCTTCGGCTAAACGCTTGCGGTGTTCTGCGCGTCTGGTGATGGCGTGATCGTCGCCGCCGGCTCGTCGCTGTGACTGTGGATATCGCGCGCTTGCTCCTGACGGCTCGTGTGGGTGTCTAGTAGCTAGCATGTCCAGATGTCCAGCGGCGGGAGTGGAGCTATCGCGGCGGACCACTTCGGCGGCGACGAGCCGGTGCCGAGGATACCGGCCTCGGCCGGCGCGCTCGTGTGGGACCGGAAGAGGCGGCTGTTGGTCCTCGATCCGACGTATAAGTCCGGGTGGACGATTCCTGGCGGGATTGTCGAGGCGAGTGGTGAGACGCCATGGGAAGCCTGCCAGCGAGAGGCCTGGGAGGAGTGTGGCCTGCGGCTGCGGCGCGGCAGGCTGGTCTGTGTGGACTTTCTGCGTCCACGAGCTGGGCGGCCGGGAGGGGTGCGCTTTCTGTTCGACTGCGGCACCTTCGACGGGCCGGCCCTCGCCGGTATCGTCTTGCAGAAGGAGGAGATCGGCGCGTACCGATTCGTCCGCGTCGAGCGCGCCCTCGGTCTGCTCAGCGGCCCGGTGCGCCGTCGCGTCGCCGCGACAGTGAGCAAGCCCGGGCGCCTGCGTTACCTCGAGGACGGGCGTCCGGTTCGCTGACACGCGAGCGTCTTTGTCGACGTGAACGGCGCACACCCGGTCCGTACCTTCCTTTCATCGGTACTCACCCGACCTCTGATCGGGGCACGGCAGGAACATTCGAGCTGCGCCAAGAACGCGCGCTCGGCAATGAGATGCGAGTGTCCGAGCGCCTCGACAACCGTCCATACCGGCCGTTCTGGTTGCGATTTGGAGATTCGGGAGCTTGGACGGTGCGTCGGTGTCGTTCGACGAAGGCTTGCCTGGTTTGACCGTCGATGCTGTCCGTTACGTCGGTGGTTGACGCGTTAGGCTCGCCCGCGATTCAACCGATCGGTTCGCCTGCCGCCGGGCGGAAGGACTCCTCGGCGAGGATGCGGCGGAAGTTGTCCTCGCCGAGTAGCGCGAGCATCGGGCCGACCTGGCTTTGCTGGCAGCGCATGGCGCGCTCTTTCGTGTCGAGGATCGCGCCGTCGAGGACGGTGTGGATCGACAAGGCGTCTATCGGGTGCACCAGCGGTGCCTTGTCGGCCATCATCACCATCGAGGGGTCGATGTATTGCGCGATCAGCTCGTACCACTGGGGCGTGATCGAGCTGTAGTGCACCGCGGCGCCGGTGCCGCGCATTGCGCTCGTCGTCCAGCGCGACACTGCCATGTGGTCGGGGTGCCAGGTCGCGCCATCCGGGCCGAAGGTGAGCACGGTGTCCGGCTGCACCCGCTCGGCGATGTCGCGCAGTCGAGCGATCGCTGCTGCCTCGTCGATGTCCGCGCAGCCGCCGTCCGGGTAGTCCAGCCAGATGTGCTCGGTCACGCCGAGTTCGGCGAGGCAGGCGGCGAGTTCCCGTGTGCGTACCTCCGCCAGCGTGGGCCCGGGCGGCCACCGTTCCTCATCGGTTGAGCCGAGCTCGCCGCGGGTGGCGGTCACGCACGTAACGCGCTGGCCGTGCGCCACCGCGTCGGCCATCAGCCCGGCGCAGCAGTAGCTCTCGTCGTCGGGGTGCGCCCAGACCGACAGGACCGTGCCGAGATCGGGCCGCGAGGTGGTCATCGCGCAAGTGTGCCGTGTCCGCGCGGTGAACGTCCTGCCCAATCCGACCGTTGCGGCACAGCAACGCCGTCTGAGTCCACAACGCCACAATGCCGGACGCGACCGGCCAGGTGTACGCCTCGGCCGAACGCACGTTTCGGCCGGCACGGTCATTCGTCCCGCGCGCCAGCGAGGGCGCTCAGGTGCGCTCCCGCGTGTGCGAGTCGCAGGTCGTGTCGATGATTAGGACGGTATGCAGGCCGGTGATCTGAATGATCCGCCGCACCCGCGTCGGGACGTTCGTCAGGATCAGCGCCCCGATGACGGATGCGCAGCGTTCGGCCGCGGTAGCCAGTACGCGTAGAGCGGTGGAGTCGAGGAAGAGACGCCAGCGGCGTTGACGCGGATGAAGCAGCGTTTCCCAGTGCAGGCGGGCGGTCTCGGCGATCACATAGGCATCCTTGGCGTCGGTCTTGCCCTCGCCGGCATACGCATCGCTCATCGCCGCGACCACCCGCCCCGATGCGTAACGCACGCTCTGGCCAGCATGAGCCAGCAGCGCAAGCAGCAGCGCCGACGGGGCGCCGATGATGTCGACAGCCCAGATCAGCTCTGGTGGGCTTCTTGCGGATCTCGCCTCCTTGCTGGCGTTGTTGGGTTCGAAGCAGTTGGTCTCCGTCGTAGAACTGCAGGATGTGGTCGGTGACCCAGACGTCGATGTTGCGGCGAGCGGCTGCTTGGCCGAGGCAGACCTGTTGCCAGTTCACGCTGACGACACCGACCGGGGAGGCGCGGCGCGCGATCCAATAGCCGTCGCCGCGGCCGCCGTCGGGGCGTGCGGGCCGGTCCGCGCAGGCGCGAAGCTCGGTCACCGGCGCGGGCTGCTCCCGCCAGAACCGCTCAGCTGGGGTGGCCATGTCCAGTGCCTGGTGCGGCCGGCGGGTGTTGTAGTCGCTGACCCACTCGTCGAGCTCGGCCTGCGCCGCCTGCAATGAAGCGAAGACCCGGTCGGTGCGAAACTCGGTGCGGATCGCCCGGTGGAACCGTTCGATCTTGCCGGACGTCGTGGGTGAGCGAGGCTGGGTGTGCAGGTGCACGATGCCGTTCTCGCGGCAGATGCGGTCGAAGAGCACCTCGACCGGCGGGGTGGAGAACCTGCCGGTGAACACCTTGCCATTGTCAGTGAGGATCTGCTCCGGGACACCGTGAGCGCGCAGCGCCTTAGCCAACCCGTCGCAGACCTTCTGCGACGACTCGCGGGTCATCAGGTGCGCGCTCACGCAGAACCGCGAGTGATCATCGACGCCGGTCAGTGCCTTGGCGCGGGTGCCGTCGGCGAGCGCGAACCCGCCCACGACGTCCATCTGCCACAGCTCCATCGACGCACCGCGTTCCCAGCGTTTCCACTTGCGATCGCGCGGACGCCGCGCCGCCGGGTCGACCAGGTTCAACCGAACCAGCGCCCGGTAGGCCGCCGACTCCGACACCGGCGGTCGGACACCACGCTTGCCCAGCTCAAAACTCAACCGGCGCGGACCCCACGACGGATGCGCCAGCCGCAACTCGACCAGCGCCACCTCCACCGCCGCCGGCATCTGATGCGGACACGACC
>DATFRC010000182.1:0-31439 GCA_035263725.1 Jatrophihabitantaceae bacterium
GCGGTGGTTGGCCGACGGTGTTGTCGAGCGCACGTTGTCCGACGGCTCGACGCACCGGGTCGTCAAGCGCTACATCGACCCGCCGCGAGTCGTGTCGCTGCTGTCCGCGCTCGGTTGGCAGGCAGACATGGTGCTGCTGGATCTCGCCTGGGTGCTCGGTCAGGCAGTCCAGTCGGGATCGCGGCCGACGTAACGGAGCAGCGCGGCTGCGGCGTCGTCGCTCTGTTGCTGCGGCAGTGCCGGGGCGTACGCGAAGCCGCGCAGCGGCTCGGCCACGGCTTGGGCTGCCGGCATCAGCTGTGCAGCCAGCTCCGGGTGGAGCGGCGACCCCTGGCCCGTTGCCACGGCGACGTCCCAGGCGTGGACGGCCGCGTCGAGGGCGCATGCGGCGGCGGCAAGCTCCGCCGGCAGTCTCGGCACCGACGGCAGCGGCGTGGGGACCGACTCTGCCTTGGCGTCGACTCGCGCCCACGCCGCGCTCGCCGCCGCGATCGCGGGTTCGATCAGTTCGTCGACAGTGCCGATGAGCTGTGTGGGCGGGGCGAACGGGTCGTATGCCGGCTGAGGGCTCGACCCGACAACGGACGCCCAGCCGTGCTGATCGCCGGCCGCGTGTAGCAGCACCTGGGTCACCGTCCAGTCGGAGCAAGGCGTCGAATCGTCGAGCCGGTCCGTGGGCACCGCGGCACCCACGTGACGCAGCAGCTCCAGGGATTCGGCCAGCACCGGAAACGTCGTCATCGTCTCTCCTCTGAACGGAACGGAATGAATCGTTCTGTTCTAGAGTAGCAGAACGGAATGCTTCGTTCCAATGCTATCGTGATGGTGTGACTGGGCTGAGCGGCCGTCGCGCCGAGGCAGCGCGCAATCATGAGCGCATCTTGGACGCCGCCCGTGACGTCTTCCTGGCCGACCCGGAGGCGCCGATCTCGGCCGTGGCCGCGCGTGCCGGTGTTGGAATCAGCGCGCTGTACCGGCGCTACGCCAGCAAGGAGGACCTGCTGCGGGCCTTGGCTGCTGACGGCCTGACGCGCTATATCGCCGATCTCGAGGCGGCGCTTGCATCAGACGCGGACCCGTGGACCGCCTACATCGAGTGCCTGGGCCGTGTCGTCGACGGGCGCAGCCAGGCGTTGGCACAGCGGGTGGCCGGGACGTTCACCCCGACCCCGGAACTGACCGCACTGGCCGAAAGGGCCGGTCAACTGGCCGAGACCATGTTCCGCCGGGTACGGCGGTCCGGCGCGCTGCGCGAGGACATTACCGAGGCCGACATCGTGCTGCTGCTCGAGATGGTCACGCTGGTCGAGCTGCCCGCGCCCGACGGCGGTGCAGCGCTGCGCCGGCGGTACCTGGCGCTGCTCCTGGAGGCATTACGCGCGCCCGGCCGGGCCCGATTGCCCGGCCCGCCGGCGCGGCAGGCTGACCTCGTAGCGCGCTGGCGAACGCGAGCTCGTTAACGTCAACTAAACGCGCCGACGTTACAAGCGGCGTTAAGCGCAGTAGGTTGCGGGCATGACGTTCTCGATCGTCGCCCGCAGCGCGGACGGGCCCGCCGCACGGCAGTGGGGCGTGGCCGTCGCGTCGAAGTTCCTGGCGGTGGGCGCCGTAGTCCCGGGCGCTCGCGCCGGCGTGGGCGCCATCGCGACGCAGGCGTACGCGAATGTGGCCTATGTGCCCGAAGGTCTGCGCCTGCTGGACAGCGGGAAGACCGCGCAGGAGACGCTGGACGAGCTGGTCGCCGCCGACGACGAGCGTGCACAGCGCCAGGCCGGCATCGTCGACGCGGCCGGGCGGGCGGCGACCTTCACCGGCGCCGAGTGTATGGACTGGGCGGGCGGCAGGGCCGGCGACGGCGTCAGCATCCAGGGCAACATTCTGGTCGGGCCGCAGGTGGTCGAGGCGATGCACGAGGCATGGGTCGCCACCGATCCCGCAGCTCCGCTTGCCCGTCGGTTGCTCGCCGCGCTGCGCGCCGGTGACGAGGCCGGCGGCGACCGGCGCGGCCGGCAGTCGGCGGCACTGCTGGTCGCGACCGAGCGCGGCGGCTACGGCGGCGGCAATGACGTCTCGGTCGACCTGCGCGTGGACGACGATCCCGCGCCCGTCACGGAACTGGAACGGCTGCTCGACCTGCACCATGTCTACTTTGAGCCGCCGCCGGACGAGGCCCTGATACCGCTAACGGACGTGGCACCTGACGTAAAACGCTGGCTCGCCGCGCTGGGATACGACGACCTCGACACCTGGGTCGGCGTCGAGAACTTCGAAATGCGCGTCGTCGACGGCAAGATCGACCGTTACGTACTCGGCGTCCTGGAGCGGCAGGCCGCAGAGCGGACGTAGCTACGAGCCTCCGTATGTCGAGTACGCGTACGGGCTCAGCAGCAACGTCACGTGATGTTCCGCCGTGTCATCGCGCACTCGGAATGTGACGAGCGCCTCCGGGTAGAACGTCTCGACGTCAAGGTAATTCTCGACATCGAACCGCAGCCGGTACACGCCGGGTTCGACGTCACCTGCGAAGTCCGTCACCCAGCCATCGCCGTTTGTCACACCCGCCGCGAGCAGCGTGCCGTCGACCCGTTCCAGGCGTACGCCGATTCCGTGTGCCGGCGCGCCGCGTACGGCATCCAGCACGTGTGTGGAGACGCTCACTCGGGGACCTCCGCCAAGGCTCGTCAGGTTAGCCAGCGCGCCACACTATCCCGACATAGAGAGGGGAAGAAGCCCGACGGGGCCTCTTCCCCTCTCGGCGTCAGGACGTCGGGGGGGTAACGTCCTCACGCTGTGCCGCAGAGCCATGCTTCCGGCTGGCAAGGATTCTTCAAGGAGTCGCCGGGTAATCGGAAGGGAAGTTGCTTGACAACTACGTGCCCGGCAGCAACCTGCGGAGCAGAACTGGTCATACCTCTCGATCAGTTGTGGACGACGGGCAACGAGCGTCAAGGAGCGCTCACTGTGTGCTGCGGTCGCATCGCATGCGTCGCCGATGGCACGCAACGGACCGATGTCACACACCGCCGCGGTTGCGGGTGCGACCGCCGTTGCGGCACCGTCACCCCGTCACCTATCGCCGCCGCAGCCAGGGAGTGCGCCACATGAGCGACGTCGTCGTGTCCGGGCCGGCCGTCGAACGATCCGGCGAAGTTCTGACAAGTGACGCACTCGAATTCGTCGCGATGCTGCATCGCCGCTTTGCCGGGACTCGCGACGAACTGCTCGCCCGCCGAGCACAGCCGCGCTTCGAGTTCCTGCCTGAGACCGCGGCGATCCGGGACGGTGACTGGCACGTCGCACCGGCGCCACCCGACCTGATCGATCGTCGCGTCGAGATCACCGGGCCGACCGAGCGCAAGATGATGATCAACGCGCTGAACTCGGGTGCCCGGGTGTGGCTGGCTGACCTCGAGGACGCGAACACCCCGCATTGGCGCAATGTGGTGGAGGGCCAGGTCAACCTGATGGACGCAACCCGTGGCACCGCGTCTTTCACGAGTCCGGAGGGGCGCCGCTACGAGCTCGCCGATCGCACTGCAACGATCGTCGTACGACCGCGCGGCTGGCACCTGCCCGAGCGGCACATCACCGTCGACGGGCGACCCGCCGTCGGCGCGCTGGCCGACTTCGGACTGCACTTCTTCCACAACGCGCACACCCTGTTGGAACGCGGCAGCGGCCCCTACTACTACCTGCCCAAGATGGAGCACCACCTCGAAGCCAGGCTGTGGAACGAGGTATTCAGCGCGGCTCAGGAAGCACTTTCCATACCGCACGGTACGGTTCGTGCCACGGTCCTCATCGAGACGATCCCGGCAGCGTTCCAGATGGAGGAGATCCTCTACGAGCTGCGCTCGCACGCGTCCGGTCTTAATGCCGGCCGCTGGGACTACTTGTTCAGCATCATCAAGTACTTCCGGGAGGCCGGTTCGTCATACGTCCTACCGGATCGGGCCGCTGTCACCATGACCGCACCATTCATGCGGGCGTACACCGAACTGCTCGTCCGAACCTGCCACCGCCGGAAAGCGTTTGCGATGGGCGGCATGGCCGCGTTCATCCCGTCTCGCCGTGATCCGGAGGTGAATGAACGCGCGCTGGCCAACGTTCGCGAGGACAAGCTGCGCGAGGCGGGCGACGGCTTTGACGGATCGTGGGTGGCCCACCCCGACCTCGTTCCGGTCTGCCAGGAGGTGTTCGACGGCGTGCTCGGCGAGCGTCCTAACCAACTGGATCGGCTGCGCGAGGACGTGACGCCGAATGCCGCGGCGCTGATCGATCTGTCCGGGGTGGGCGGCGCGGTGACCACGGGCGGGCTGCGCACCAACGTGAGCGTCGGCGTGCGATACCTGCAGTCGTGGCTCGCCGGCAACGGCGCGGCGGCCATCGACAATCTCATGGAGGACGCTGCCACCGCGGAGATCAGTCGCTCGCAGGTGTGGCAGTGGACGCATGCCGGCACCCGGCTGGCGGACACCGGGAAGCTCGTGACCGCTGAGCGGGTGCGGTCGCTCTTGGACGAACTGGGCTTCGACGGCACGGCGCGTGACCTGTTCGAGCGGATCGCGCTGGCCGATGACTTCGCGACGTTTCTGACCCTGCCGGCGTACGAGCTTATCGACTGATCAACTACACGCCGGCGAACGCGGTCGCGCGCAGCGATTCGACGCCGGCGCCCAGCTCCGCAACCTGCGCACGGTCGGCCAGCAGGCCGCAGCGTGCCAGCCAGTTCGCCAGCAAATGGTGACCACCTTGCGTCAGCACCGACTCCGGGTGGAACTGCACCCCATCGATCGGCAACTCGGTGTGCCGGACTGCCATCACCACGCCGGAGGTGGTTCGCCCGTTCACGACGATCTCCGGCGGTAGCCCCGATTCGTCGACCGCCAGCGAGTGGTAACGCGTGGCGGTGAACGGCTCCGGCATGGCGGCCAGCACCCCGCTGCCGTCGTGGTGTACCTCGCTCGTCTTGCCGTGCAGCAGTTCCGGCGCTCGTACGATCGACGCCCCGAACGCGGCACCGATCGCCTGATGGCCGAGGCAAACGCCGAGTAGCGGCAATCGTCGCGTCGCGCACGCCGAGACGATCGGCATGCTGTTGCCGGCTTCCTGGGGAGTACCGGGTCCGGGCGAGATCAGCACGCCCTGCACGTCCATCGCGTCGAGCTCGGACGGGTGCACCGCGTCGTTGCGGCGCACCTCGACGGATGCGCCGAGCTGGGCCAGGTACTGGACCAGGTTGTAGACGAAGCTGTCGTAGTTGTCGACCACCAGGATCCGTGTCATTGATTCTCCGTCACCTTGTTGATCGGCAGCTTGGGTTCGAGCCATGGGAAGATCACGAACAGCAGCAGCGCGCTGACCGCCGCGATGAGCAGCACGACCTGGAGGACCTTCCAGCTGAGGTTCCCCGGCAGATGGCGCCAGATCCACACATACATCTAAAGCGTCCCTCCAGCGAGTTCCTTCGGCAGTTGCGTCCCGGCACGCGGCACCACCCGGGCCAGCGCCGAGAAAACGATCATGCGCTGGCTGGCGGTGAATTTCGGGTGACAGGTGGTCATCGTCATCAATTTTTCGGTAGGCGTCGCTCCAGGATGATCGGGCACCGGCGCGATGACGTCGACGTCGCTCGGGCTGACGATCTGGCGGCCCGGGATGTCGTCCGCGCCCGTGTCGCTCAGGTCGCCGGTCTGCACGTTGCCCTTGACCCGGTAGACATACCACTCGCTTTTCGTCTCGACGACGACGGCGTCACCCGGACGCAGGTGGTCGAGGTTCAGGAACGGCTCGCCCTTGCCGACGCGGTGCCCGGCAACCGCGAAATTGCCGACCTGACCGGGCAGCGCAGTGTCCGCATAGTGGCCTGGGCCTCGCTCCAGTGAGGCGTCGTCGGTGCCCTCGACGATCGTGAAGTGATAGTCGGTGCCCAGGCGTGGAATGTAGAGATTCGCGATGCCGGTACCCGTCGGGATGACGCCCTGCTTGCCGCCGGGCAAGGTGAGCTTGCCGGTGACGAGCGGATCGGTGCCCTCGGCCCATTCCTTCTCGAGCTTGTTGTGCACCTTCACCTGCTGTTCATGGGCGAAGATGTTCGTCACCCATAGCTCATAGACGACGAACAGCAAGATGACGACGCCGGCCGTGATGAACGTCTGGCCGATGCCCCGCAGGCCGAACCGAACCCAGTCGCCCCCGGTCATGTGGGAACCCGACGCGACGTGGCTCCCGGCCGTGCCCACCGGCGCGCGCGCGGCGGCCGGGCGCTCGTCGTCGGTCGTCACTGACTCGCCGTGCTCGTCAGGGACGTCATGCTCACTCGTTTTAGGAACCCGCCTTCGCGTACGTCTGGCTGATCGGGCCGTCATAAGCCGGCAGCAATACCGAGTCCTGAGCCTCGACCGTATATCCAAGGCCGTAGTAGCTCGCAGCCTGTTTGAACAATCTGACGCCCGGCGCCTGATCAAGTGACTCCTGCATCTGCTGCGCGGGGCCGATTGCGAGGACCTGGAACGGCGGCGAGAAGACCCGGCCGTTCAGCAGCAGCGTGTTGCCCACGCAGCGGACTGCACTCGTTGCGATGATCCGCTCTCCAGCCACCGTCATGGCCTCTGCGCCGCCCGCCCACAGTGCGTTCACCACCGATTGCAAGTCGGATTGATGCACGACGAGTTGGTTAAGATCGACGCCGGGATCGGTCGGCACGGAATGGGCGTCGTCGAGGACGACGAGCAGCCCGGGCCCGTGCACGGCGGTCAGCCCGGCCGGTGCCTGCAGTGGCTTTGCCCGGGACTGCGCGGCGGCGACGGCGGAGTTGTCCTGGCCGGCCCGGTTGGTCGCCGCGGACACCTGACTCTGGAGCGTGGCCAGCTTGTCCGAGCCGGCAGCGACCTTCTGCTCCGCGGCGCGCACCAGACCGGCCAGATTGGCCGATTCGGGCGATCGCAGCTCGGTGCCTCGCGACACGTGCGCGCTGGTCGCGAACAGCAAGCCGGCGCCCGCACAGACGACGGGCACCAGCCAGCGCCACGGTGACGACGGCGTCAGCCGCGTCCAGCCTGGCAGTCGCACCCGAGCACCTTCCCGTGCTGTCGCCACCGAGCCGTGCGGCGGCTCAGGTCAGCCGACTACGCTAGCTGCACGTCGCCGCGAGCTCGCGGTGCACCCAGCGCATGACGCCGGCCACGACGCAGGCCGCGCCGAAGGCGCGGAGTGGTTCGCACGAATGCGTCAGGAGTGACAGTGCCCAAGTCGAAGGTCCGCAAGAAGACCGACTACACGCCCCGGCCACAGGCGTCGTCGACGTCGCTATCCCCGGCCGGCAAGGGGCTGGCACCCAGCCCGAGCTGGTACCCGATCGTCATGGTCGTCGTATTGCTCGTCGGCCTGGCCTGGATCGCCGTGTACTACATCGCCGGCGACAAGGTGCCGATCATGCAGGACATCGGCGCGTGGAACTTCGCCGTCGCGTTCGGGATCATGCTGGTCGGCCTCGTCATGGCGGTGCGATGGCGTTGACCGCCGGCGTCGACACCCGTACCACCTGATCGTGCTTACACTCGTGTAGTTCATCCCCACCTGGGGACAAGCCTGTGGACAATCCGACTCGGGCGCCGACCCTTCGCTTCGGCCCGGACCGTCGCCTCACCGCACTGTGCGCCGTGCTCGCCGCGGTCGCTGTCGCAATCGCGGTGCTCTCCGGCGATAGTCCGGGGCGGATCCTTGCCAGCATCGCTGCCGCGCTGCTCGCCGGCTACGTGATCACCGACCTGGTGTTCTGGCCGCGACTGGTCGCGAGCGGCGGCGGCCTGAAGATTCGCACGCCCGGCGTGCGGGCAACGGTCCCGTGGGCGGACGTCGACGCCATCCGGGTCGACGAACGCACCCACCTCGGTCTGATGAGCCGAACGTTGGAGATCGACGCCGGTGCACTACTCGTAGTGTTCAGCCGACGCACGCTCGGCGAAGCACCCAGCACCGTCGCTGAGTTGCTCGAAGCGTTTCGGGCGCGGCGCTAGCGGACCGTGGTGCGCCGCCGCCCACCGCGACCGCGGAATTCGACGCCGGCGTCGATCAGCAGCCGGCGAACCCGTCCGATGCTGTAGCCCGTCGCGGCGCAGATCTGCCTGATGCTCTTTCCGGCCTGGTACTCCGTCAGGAGACGTTTCCCGAGCTTGTCCCGATCGGCGCCGGAGATCCGCTGCCCTTTCGCAATGGCGGGCACTCGCATGCGGAAGATCTTGACAGCGATGGCAGGGCTTGCCTAGCGATAGCCGCGGTGGCGCCGGCCTCGTGGCGAAACGCCGGGCGTTGCCTCCAGACCCCAGGCGTGCCAGCCGTTCCTCGGGTAACGCGCGAACAGCTCGAGATACGGGGCCGGGCTGCACGACTCGATGATCGCGTACTGCTCGTCGGGCTTGCGGGAATGCTCACGCTTGCGGGTGGCGAGCAGGTTCACCTGCCTGCGGCCGGCCTCTCGGGTGCGCAGCGTGCCGCGGACCCCGAAGAGAATCGGCTCGGTGACGTTCCGGAAGTAGAAGCCGACGCCGCGCCCGTCGCTGCCCCCGTCTCTGCGCACCTTGTGCCAGACGAGCATGGACTTGTAGACGAAACCCCAGGCGCCCATGACACGCAGGCCCTCACTCACCAGCGCGTTGGGAACCCACAGATACAGGTGTGCTGCGTCCGCGAGGACCGTCGCGACGGGGATCTCGCAAATCTCATCGGTCCGCATCGTGTCGTAGCGATCGAGCCGACGATGTTCGGGGGCCACCTTTCCGGTCCGATTCGTGAATCTCCACGGCGGATCGGCCAGCACCGTCTGAAAGCCGCCGGGGACGACCGGCAGCGACGCCGGCGGGAACGGCTCGACTCTGCCGTCCACGCCAGTCAAGGCTGCTCCTCTCAGCCGATGACCGCGGTGCGCCAGGCGATGCCGATGAGCAGCACCACAAGCACGCCGCACAGCCCGGCGGCCTGCATCGTGGTGGGCAGCCGGCGCCGATCCCAGGGCACACCGGCGATAGCGAGCGTGGCCAGCCCGCCGACGACGAATCCGCCGATATGGCCGAGCTTCGAGACGCCGGGCACGCTGAACGTGAACGCGAAGTTCAGCACGATCGTGCCGATCAGCCACTGTGGCTGGAGTTGCAGCTCGCGTACCAGCAGCAGTGCCGCCGCGAACAGCCCGTAGATGGCGCCGGACGCTCCGGCCACCAGGACATAGCGCGAGTCGAACGCGTATACCGCGACGGATGAGCCGAGCGCCGCGAGTAGGTACACCGAGGCGAAGCGCCATATGCCGAGCAGCCGTTCCAGAGCCGGACCGATCAGGATCAGCGCCAGCATGTTGATCGTGATGTGCAGCAGTCCGTAGTGCAGGAACGCCGCGGTGATGAGCCGGCCGAATTGGTGGAAGTGGCCGACCTTGTACGGCACGAGCACCCAGGACTGGAACAGGTGGCTGGTGTGGTTCTGGTTCCAGCCGCGCACCGAGCCCACGGCGGTCGCGATGTAGACCAGGACGTTCAGCGTGACGAGCACCGTCGTCACATACGGGTACTGCGGGCGCAGCGAGGCGCCGACCACGGTGCGTGGTGTGCGCTGGGTGGCCTTGCCCAGCTTCACGTCGTCGGGGCATTGGAAACCGACCGATGCGGGGCGCATGCACTCGGGGCAGATCGGCCGGTTGCACCGCACGCAGCGCACGCCGGTCTCGCGGCCCGGATGGCGGTAGCAACGCGCCAGCGGCTGCGACGCCGGGGTGCCGGCGTCGTCGCCGCGCTCACCGTTGGGCACGGCTGCACTGCGCGTGTCGGACATTAGCTACCGGACGGCTCCACGGTGACCGAGTTGATTGTGATGTCCTCGACCGGGCGGTCGTTACGCCCAGTGCGGGTGCTGGCGATCTTGTCGACGACGGCTCGGCTTTCCGCATCGGCGACCTCGCCGAAGATCGTGTGCTTGCGGTTCAGGTGTGGTGTGCGGCCGACAGTGATGAAGAACTGCGAGCCGTTCGTGTTCGGCCCGGCGTTAGCCATCGCCACCAGGTACGGGCGGTCGAACTGCAGGTCGGGGTGGAACTCGTCGGCGAACTTGTACCCGGGGCCGCCGAAACCCTGACCGAGCGGATCGCCGCCCTGAATCATGAATCCGGCGATCACGCGATGGAAGATCGTCCCGTCGTACAGGGGGTCCGTCGTCGTGGCGTGGGTCGCCGGGTGCGTCCACTCACGAGTGCCCTGTGCCAGCTCTACGAAGTTGCGCACGGTCTTGGGGGCCTGGTTGTCGAACAGGTTGACCCGAATATCGCCTGCGGTCGTGTGCAGCGTGGCAGTCTGCGTTGCGGACACGGCTATGCTCCCCTGATCGCCTGATCGCCGATGGCTCGGCCCAATCCTGCCACGCGGCGCGTCTGGCCCGATGAGTCGGATCCGAAGGTGGTCGATCGGTGGGTTCTACTCGTACGCAGCGTAAGCAGCATCTGCTCCTGCGGCTCCTGGTTCTGCTGGTGCTGACAGCGCTCGGCTATGCGCTGTGGCGCCGGCGCGAGGCGGTGAGCGCGCCGGCTCCGCCGCTCTGGCCCGTCCCACAACCTGTGTCTGCGCGGCCCGCATCCGCCGAGCCCGTCGCTGCGCCGCCAGCGGAGACACATCCCTGGACGGCCGCCGAGACCGCGCCGGATGCGGACCAGCCGATTCCGGCACAGGAGACGTTGGCCCCGCCCAAGAAGGCTGCGAAGAAGGCAGCCGTGAAGAAGGTCGCGGCGAAAGCGCCCGAGAGCGACGCGCCGGCCGAAAAGGCGCCGGCCAAGAAGCTGCCGGCGAAAAAGGCCGTCGCCAAGAAAGCCCCAGCCAAGAAGGCCGTCGCCAAGAAGACCCCGGCGAAGAAGGCGGCTCCATCGTCTGAGCCACCCACAGACGCGTAACGGCTCAGGACTCGAAGCTCAGAACCTCGGGGCGATAAGCGCGGCGAGCTGCTTGGCGTTGAACGACACGTCGTTCTGGTTGGTGTGCACGGTGACCATGGTGGCGCCCTTCGCGAACGTGCATGCCCAGTCGGTGGCGCCGTCCGGTCCGTAGAACTTCGTCTGATAGAGCACCGCCGAGACGCCGGGTACGAGCGCCTTGACCCCGATCGCGTCCGAGCCGGCGTCGCCGGTGCGCACCATCGCGTTGTATGCCTCGAGCGCCGAGGCGAACGCCCGCGGCACGATGTCCATCGTCGCGTGGAAGTCACAGCACCAGAAGTAGAAACGGCAGCCCACCGGATGGGTGTTCGTGATGATCGTGGTCCGATAGATGCGGTTGCCTTCGGTCTCGGCGGCGCTCTGGGTGGTGATGTACGGGCAGGTGGCGTCCCGCTCCCCCGGTGCCGGCGCCGCGCCGGGCCGCAGCCCGGCCACGGTGGTTTCTGGCGCGGGGGTGTATGTCGGGGTCGTCTGCGGCCGTGCTGTGTGGACCGTGCTGGTCACCGTCTGCACGACGGTGGTGTCACGCACCCGCAGTGACGCGCTCGTACAGCCCGCCAACACGGCAGGCAGCGCCAACACCACGAGCCAGCGTCGCCGCGTCACCGCGGACGGGTGACGGCGACCAGCGCAGCCTGCTGCGCGAGCCCGTCGTCGAGCGGCGCCAGATCGGCAGCGACACCGCGCCTCATCAAAGCCCGGCGGGCCAGTTCATCGGCGAACCGTGGACTCTTCGCCAGTACCGGCCCGTGCAGGTACGTGCCGAACACGTTGTCGCGCACCGCACCCTCGGTACGGTCCTTGCCGTTGTTGCCGCGTCCGGGCACTGTCCTGCCCAGCGGCCGGGCACCGGAACCCAAGGTCGTCATGCCACTGTGGTTCTCGTACCCGACCAGCCGCCCGAACTCGGCTGTGTCGATGTAGTGGTTGCCGATCAGCCGGGTGGGCGTGCCCCGGGTGGTTACATCCAGCACGCTGGTGCCCGCGATGCGCACACCGTCGTGGGTGACGAACTCGTGCCCAAGCATCTGGTAGGTGCCGCAGATGGTCAGGAACACCACGCCGTCGTCGGCCATCGCGCGCAGCTCGGCGGCCCGAGAGACGAAGTCTTGGCCGATCTCGCCCTGTGCGGCGTCTTGGCCGCCGCCGCCCAGCACGATGTCCGCATCGTGGGGCAACGGGTCACCGACATCGATCGGGACGACCCGGCTGTCGATGCCGCGCCAGCGCAGCCGCTGCCGCAGCACGATCACGTTGCCGGTGTCGCCGTAGATGTTCATGTGGCGGGGGTACAGATGGACCAGTGTGATCATGCGGGCTGTCCGATCCGAAGCAGGATGGCGTGCAAGGCCCACATGGCGGTGTAGGTGCTGAACACCACGACCTGCTCGCCCGGGTCCACCGCCGACGCGGCTTGGCGCACCGCCTTTTCCAGATCGGGCTCGATCTCGGCGACGTCGATGTCGTCGTAGTGCAGTCGCACCGCCATGTCGGCGGCTCGTGTTCCGGAGGTCGACAGCCTGGCTTTCCGGCTGCCGAGTGCCGCGGTGAAGTCGACGTCCCACAGCCACGACACGTCACGCCCGTCGGCGTACTCGTCGTTGATCGCGATCACGATGGCGGCCGGCTTGCTGCCCTCGAGCGTGCGCAGCGTGAGCCGGAAGCCGGCCGGGTTCTTCACCAGCTGCAAGATGAGCCGGCGACCCTCGACGTCGAACCACTGACCTCGGCCGAACGCCGGCGACACCCGGCGCAGTCCGGCCGCTACCTCGTCGGCCGTAAAACCGAACGTCAACGCGAGCGCAGCGGCACCCGCGGCGTTCTGCGCGTTGTGCATGCCTTCGGCCCGCAACAGCACCGGGATGTCCCTGCCGGCGATGCGCAGCAGGGTGGTGGGCGAGCCCTCGGTCGGTAGCGCGCGCAGCTCTGCCGACGCGGGCACATCCGACGCGAAGAGCGGTCCGCCGTAGAGCTCCTCATCGGTGGGGAACTGCGCCCGTAGCTGGCGAGCGACGCCGAAGTAGCTGACGGCGGCACTCGTATCACCGGCCAGCCGGGCCACCCTGGGATCGTCCCGGTTGAGGACCACGGCGTCGGTGGTGGCCGCGGCTACCCGGCCCAGCAGCTTCGCTGTCGTGTCGATCTCGCCGAACCTGTCGAGTTGATCGCGCATGACGTTCAGTAGCAAGAGCCGCTGCGGCGCGACGACTTGGGTGAAGCGCACCGCCCAGGCTTCGTCCAGCTCGAACACCGCGACGTCGTAAGGCAGCCGGCCGGTCCACGACGACCGCTCGACGGCTGTGGTGATCGCACCGCGGACGAAGTTGCTGCCCGTGTCGTTGGTCAGCACGCGGTAGCGCTGCGCCAGCACGGTTGCCACCATCTTCGTGGTGGTGGTCTTGCCGTTGGTGCCGGTGACCACGACGACGCCCTGCGAAAGCTCGGTGATCGCCCGCGGCAGGTAACCGGGAAACACCTTCTCGACGACCAGCCCGGGCAGGGCGTTACCGCGCCGCCCGATCAATCGCAACATCGCCAGCACGAGCTTGCCGAGCCAGACCGCAGCGACGTTCATGATGGCGGCAAGGCTACCGGGCCGCGAGCAACGGCCTGAAGCGAACGACCCCGCATACAAGTGGTGCCGGCCTTCCCGTGGGTGGAAGGCCGGCACCTCCAGGCGCATCAGCGGGTGCGGGGGGAGGGGTCCCGCTGGCGCGCCGCCTGTGGGGGCAAGCTATCCGGATTGTTGCCCTTGGGGATTCGCCGGCACCGACGTGAGCGGCGGGTGCTCCGGATGCGTGGAATCGTGCGGCTCCGGGTTGAGGGTGGGCGCGCCGCTGCCCCACACCCTCGCGCAATAGGCCAAGACGTTCTGCGGTCCGCCGGCCGCCTTTTCGAGTTTGCGGAGGGCGGTGTCGGCTGCGTGCTGGTCGCCCTGTACTCGTGCGTGGGCGTACGCGGTGCACAACTGGTCCTGATCGCCCTGAGCGTTCTGCGAGTCGGTCGTACCCTGCTGCCCGTCGGCGGACGACATCGGGTGCGGTGTGACGACCGAGAGCCCCGGTGGAGCGGCGTGACCGCCTTGATCGTCGGAGCCCTCCGCCAGCGACGGCGAACGTGGCTGGCTGGACTGGGCCTTTAGTGCTGTGGTCTTCGGCTGGCTGGGGTGTGGCGCGCCCAGGTGGTCGTGCGCGAGCCGTTGGATGGACGTTGGCAGCGACCCGGTATAGGCAGCCGCTGCGACCCCGCCGATGGTTAATGCGCCGAGCGCCGCCGCGGCCGCGACTCCGTGACTGACCCGCGGTCTCATCGCGGGCCGATGCCGGCGAATGGCGTGCCGGCCGTGTCTCGGCCCCGTGGTCGCCGAGCGGGACGCGTTGAACGCTGCAACCGCCCGGGTCTCTCCGGATAGTTCGCGTGCCGACGGCGGCGCCGACGCCGCAGCGAGCAGGTCACCCAGTGCCTGCTCACCTGCCGTGGCGCCCGAGGACGGGCGCATCCCGCGCAGCAGACGCTCGGCGGTCACCTCGTCGAGAGAGTGCTCGCCGTGCTGCTCGGGATCGTTTGTCATCTCAACACGAGAAGCGTCGCGGCCGGAGAACCCGTTACACCCATGTCCCCTAGCGGCGCTGCGCCGGGTGGCGGGGGTGCGGCGCACTGAGCCGCGCAGCCAGGGTGCGCAGCCCGCGATGCGCGGCCACCCGCACAGCTCCCGGACGCTTGCCGAGAAGGCGGGCTACATCCTTGACGTCGAGTCCGGCGATCACCCGCAACGTGATTGCCTCCGCCTGGTCCATGGGCAGCGTTGCGATCAAAGCAAGCGCCTGTTGCGTCGTCATCCGCTCCAGGGCGGAGCCCGCGGTGTCCAGGCCACCCGCGCGGTCCAGGTCGGCGTCGTCGCCGGTCAGATGCACACGCGCGCGCTGCGCAGCCCGCCACGCGTCGATAGCCCGCCGCCGCGCCAGGGTAAACAGCCAGCCCCGAAACGCCGACTCGTCGCCGGTGAAGCTGCCCAGCCGCCGGGTGACGTCCACCCAGACCTCGGCGGCAACGTCCTCGGCAACCGTCTCGTCCTTGGTGAGCACCCGCAGATACCTGAGCAGCGCAGGGTGCACGTCTCGCCATAGTCGCGCGAACGCCAGCTCGTCACCGCTCGCAGCGGCGCTCAGCACACCTGCGAAGTCGCGAGCGAGCACGGAGGAAGGCTACGCGCTCAAGGTTATGTCGCGGGGCTCACCGGGCAAGAAACCCAGCGCGCCTACGGCGTCGGGAAACGGCGCATAGATCACCCCGAGACGGTGGCCGCTGCGACTGCGTCGACCAGGCGCTTGTGCCAGTGGCACCGCCCACCAACGCTGTCCTTACGGGAACTGCCCGGCATGACGTCCCGGCCCCGGCGGCCCGGCGAACGCCTGAATGATGTCGAGCCATGCGTCGGCATCCGGCCCGGCGGCCGTCACTTTGAGATCGTCGCGGTGCCGTCGGCGTGTGGCCAGCAGGCAGAAGTCCAGGGCCGGGCCGGTGACCCGGTCGGTCGCCTCGGCCGGACCCCAGGTCCACACGGCGCCGGCCGGGCCGACTAGCTCAACGCGGATCGGCGCCTCGGGCGGGGTGCGGCCGTTCACCGTGTATGCGTAGCCACGGGCTGCAACCGCGACGTGGGCGACGTGCCGCAGCCGCGCGGTCGGCTCACGTGTGATGCCCAGCGCATCGGCGATGTCCTGGCCGTGGGCCCACGTTTCCATGATCCGTGCGCTGACCATGGACGCCGCACTCATGCCCGGCCCGAACCACGACAGGTGCCGGCCACCAGGTAGGTGCGAGATCGCCTCACACAGCTCGACGATGCCGTCACGCCACGTAGTGAGCAGCTTGCCCGGTTCCTCGGCGGCGAGTTGGTGGGCGCCGGCATCGGTGAACCCGGTCGGGTCGGTTGCGGCGCGCGCGGCGGCGGCAGCGAACGCCTCCTCATGGTTGGCGGACAGAAGCACCAGCCGATCGGTCCACGCCAGGTGCGCGATCTGGTGGGCGATCGTCCAGCCCAGGGCCGGAGTCGGGGTGGCCCACTTCTCGGGAGGCAGTGGTGCTACGAGCGCGTCGAGACTCGCCGACTCCGCGCCGAGGTCGCGAACCAGGTCGCGCACGAGGATGGCGGACATTGTCTGATCCGACCCGTCTGTGGATGCTCTGTCAACTAGCCGTCCAGCATTCCCGGACGCTTCGCGTGATCATAGCCATACAGCCTGCTACCAACCGAGCCACGCGGGTTATTGGGTGCCGCGTCGGAAGAAAGAGCCGCCGGGCAAGAACCGCCCGAACGGGTTGTTCGAGTTGGACGTGCTGGCCGGCAGCGGCTGCGACAGGTCGGCAAGTTCGACCTGCTGGCCCGCCCTCAGGCCACTCTTGATCTCGGTGACGTCGTTGCCGGCGATGCCCACGGTGACCGGCACCGTGCTTGTCTTGCCGCCGCTGACAACGGTGACCGTGTGCCGGCCACCGGGAAGGTCGTGGATCGCCGAGTTCGGCACGGTCAGCACGTTGTGCGCCGAGCCGGTGCTGATCACGATGTCGGCGCCGGTGCCGTCGTAGAGCTGCGGGGTGCCCGCGTCGAGCTGAACGGTGACCGGGTAGGCGGTGCTGGACCCGGACGTCGTGCTGAGCAGCCCGATCGAGGTGACCGTCCCGTGGAGAGGGGTCGAGACCCCGTCGGCGGCCACGGTTACGTTCTCGCCGACCTTGAGCTGGTCGAGCTGTGCCAGTACCACGGTGGCTTGCACACCCGGGATGCCGGTGCCGACGATGGTGATCGTCCCGCTCCCGGAATCCTGGCCGGCGGTGAGCCCGATCGCCGCAACCTTGCCTGCCGCAGGACTTGTCAGGGTCGCGGCCGCCAGGTTCTGCTGTGCGACCTTGAGCTCCGCCTGCGCGGCGTCGATCGCCTTCTGATCGGCGGCGAGCTGCGCGGCGCTGGCCGGCTGATTGCCGTTGCCGTTGCCGTTGCCGTTCTGCCCGGACGGCGAGTTGCCGTTGCCAGACGAGTTGCCGTTGCCACCGTGGTTCGGCCCGCTCGGCGTGTGACCGCTCGGCGTGCTGCCGTTCGGGGTGTTGCTGCCGCCGCCGTTGTGATTCGGGCGGCTCGGGGAGCCGCTGCTGGGTGCGCTCGGACTGCTGGGCCCGGTCGACCCCCCGCCGGGGCTGCTGTGGGCGGCGGCAGCAGCCGACTGCAGTTGGTCGACGAGCTTGTCCAGAGTGGTGATCGAGGTGTCGAGCTGCTTGACGTAGCCGTCCTGGACAGCGATCTTGGCGTCCAGCGTGGCCATGTCGTTGGTGAGTGTGTCGGCCGATGCCTCGTACGCCGCCATCGCGTCCGCGCAGTCGCTGTTCCCGCTCGACGACGTATCCGACGGCGACGGGGCGGGCGTGCTCGACGTGGCGCAGGCCTGCTGCTGTGCGTTGCGCAGCGTGGTGTTCTGGGTGACGTCGGCATCTACCGCGTGCTGCGCGGCGTCGATCGCCGGCTGTGCGACATCGACGTTGTGCTGCGCGGTGATGAGCGCCTGCTGCGCGTCCTCCACCTGCTTGATCAGCTCACTGATGCTCGTGGACGGCACAGTCAGGTACGTCACGTATGCGGCCGTCACGATGTCGGAGGCCCCGTTGTTGGAGGCGTTATTGGTGCCGTTGTTGGAGGAGCCCGTCTGCCCGGTCTCGTCCGCCTGGAGTTGCTGCTTGGCGCTGGCGAGGGTCGAGTTCGCCGAGTCTACGTCGGCCTGAAGCGAGGTGGTGTCCAGCTTCGCGAGCACCTGGCCCTTACGGACGCGCTGGCCCACTGAGACGTTCACCGACGCGACGGTCCCGGAGCTGGCGAATGACGGGGTGAGCTTCAGCGACGACGAGATCGTGCCGGAGGTCTCGACGGTCTGGTCCACCGAGCCGACGCGGACGGTGGCCACCCGCAGGTTCGGACCGGTGCTGCTGGTCGCGGCAAGGGCCACAGCCGTGCCGGTTCCCACTACGGCGACGCCGACACCGGCGGCGAGCACCCGCCGCCGCCTGGCCCGGCGGCGGCGCGACGTGCGTGCTGACTCAGCCACCGTTGGCTCCAATCCTCCGGAAGGTGCCGCACTGACCGTTCACCGGATCGGTGATGCGCACCTGCGTGGCGGTGACCGCGCCGGTCGAGTCGGCCTTGCCCTCGGCGGTCACACACTTGCCCACCTTGACGGACGCCGCGGTCGTCGCCGTCTCGGTGGTGATCTTGGTGCTAGACCCGACCGTCACCGTCTTGTTGGTGGTGCCGGTCCCGCCGAACTGCCGCGCCGCGATCGTCACCGTGTTGCCGGCTACCGACACGACCTTGCCGGATGCGACGGCGCCGAGGCGTGGCTGGCCGGAAGGAAGGCCCGAAGGGCGCGCACCCGATGGGAACCCTTTCGGCCGGCCCGACGGGCCTGGCCCGTCGCCGACGGGGCATCCACCCGGACTGACCATGAGGCTGGTTGCGGTGAACGACGTCGCGTCGAACGACGTGCCCGAGGGTGCCACCGCCGCTACGCACTCGCCCGCCTTTATCGCCGCGAGCGTGGTGGCGATCTGGTGGGTGAACTTCGTCGACGACGTCCACGTGACCGCGACCTGGCCGGTCTGCGGGTTCTGCACCTGCATCGTCTTGCCGCTCAGCGCAGCGACAGTGCCCGATGCCGCCGGTCCGCGAGGGCCGCCGGTGCCCTGCCCGGGATCGCCTTGCCCGGCGGGTGACGCCGACGTCGCGGTGCTCGAGTTGTGCGGCGTCGACGGAGAGTTGCTGCACGCCGCGAGCACGAATACGCCGGCGATGCCGACCACGGCGACGCGACCGATCATGGAAGGTCCTCTCACTCGCTGCGCAGTGCGTCGATGGGCGACAGCCGGGCCGCTCGCGCAGCCGGATACACGCCGAAGCCGATGCCGATCGTGATCGCGACGCCGATTGCGATGAGCACCCACGGCACGGATATCGCGATCGGGTTGGAGATGAAGTGCCGAAGCACGACCGCGCCACCGACACCGAGCGCCACCCCGAGTAGCCCTCCCGTGAGGCCCAGCATCGACGCCTCGGATAGGAACTGCCGCCGGATCAATGCCGGTGTGCCGCCCAGGGCCTTGCGCAGCCCGATCTCACGAGTGCGCTCCTTGACCGACACCAGCATGATGTTCATGACGCCGATGCCGCCTACGAGTAGGGACAGTGCGGCGATGCCGATCAGCAGATTGGTGAGCGTCTTGTCGACCGATGACGTCGTGCTGATCAACGACTGCTGCGTGGTGATCGTGAAGTCGGACGTGGACGACGAGGTGATGGCGTGTCGATAGCCGAGAATCGCGTTCGTCTCCTGGTACGCGGCCGAGAGTCGTCCGTCGGACACCGCCTTGACGTAGATCGACTGCACGGAGGTGCGGTCCGTCCCGCCCACGAGCCGCTGCGATGCCGTGCTGAACGGCAGGATCGCCTGATCGTCCAGGTTCGTGGTCGAGTCCGATCCGGCCGACGTGAGCACGCCGATCACCTGGTACGGGACGCCGTTGATCGTCACGCTCTGCCCTACCGGGTCGAGCGGACCGAACAGCTCGGCAGCGGTGTCCGACGCGAGCACCGTGACGGCCGCGCCGCTCGACTCGTCAGCGGCGCTGATGAAGCGGCCGGACGCCAACGTACGGCCCCGTACGGGAAGCCATGATGCCGTGGTGCCGACGACGGTCGTGGTCCAGTTCGTCGATCCGTTCACGAGCGACTCACTGCGCTGTAGCACCGGCGCGACGCCGCCGACATCGGGTGCGGCCGTCTTGGAGGTGAGCGCCGTGGCGTCCGCCAGGGTGAGCGTGGACGCCGACCCGAGACCGCCACGCACCCCGCCTGACGTACTGCTGCCGGGCGTCACGATCAGCAGGTTGCCGCCGAGCGCGGCCAGTTGCTTGGACACCTTCTGCTGCGCGCCCTGACCCAACCCGACCGTCAATACGACGGCAGCGATACCGATCAGGATGCCCAGCGAAGTGAGCATCGAACGCAGCTTGTGCGTGCGGATGGCGTCCCAGCCGGTGTGGAACAGGTCAGCCCACGTCATGCGATGGCTCCGTCCCGGAGGCGAACGGTGCGCTGTGCGCGCCGGGCGATGTCGGCCTCGTGGGTGATCAGCACGACCGTGCGGCCCTGCCGGTGCAGCTCCCCGAACAGGGACAGCACCTCCTCGCTGGCCGAAGAATCGAGGTTGCCGGTCGGCTCGTCGGCGAGCAGCAGCGCTGGACCGGTCACGAGCGCCCGAGCGACAGCCACCCGCTGCTGTTGACCGCCGGACAGCTCGCCGGGACGGTGCGCCAACCGGTCGCCCAACCCGACCCGTTCCAAGGCCGCGGTGGCCTGTCGACGCCGACGTTCGCGCGGCACGCCGCCGTATGCCAGCGGCATCTCGACGTTGCGCAGTGCGGTCAGTGACGGCAGCAGGTTGAACTGCTGGAACACGAATCCCACGCGCCGGTTGCGTATTTCCGCGAGCTCGATCTCGTCCATCACGCCGACGTCCTCGCCGGCGAGCCAGTACACGCCTGACGTCGGCACGTCGAGGCAGCCCAGGATGTGCATCAGCGTCGACTTGCCGGACCCGGACGGGCCCATGACCGCGACGTACTCCCCTTGGCTGATCGTGAGGGAGATGCCGCGCAGGGCCTCGACCTCGAGCGACCCTGTGCGGTACACCTTGTGGACCCCGGCGAGCTCGATTACCGGCGTACTGCGGCCGGGCGACGGCTGCGTCGGCGCGTCGGCCGTCAGGGCGCTACCCACCGCTGTTCACCTTGCCGCCGCCGGGACCAATCTCGACCGGCACGCCGCCGCCCGGGAAGTTGCCGCCCGGGAAGTTGCCCCGGTTACCGTTACCGTTCCGGTTCCCGTTGCCCTGCCTGGGCTGCGGGACGACGATCTGGTCGCCTGCCGAAAGCCCGGACACGATCTGCGTTTGCCCGTCGGACTCGAGGCCCGGCTGCACCGTGGTGTGAACGGTCTTGCCGTTCTTCACCTGCTCGACGTACGTGCCGCCGGACGCGTCGCTGTGCAGTGCCAGAGTCGGCACTACCAGCACGTTGCTGAGTTGCTTGTAGATCAATGTGGCGGTGACGTCGGCCCCGTCATGCATGCCGGTGGGCGTGCCGGTGACGTCGATGACGACCGGGTAGCTCGCGGTGCCGGATGAGGACGACGACACCAGCCCGATCGAGGCAATCGTGCCGTACACCGGGTCGCTCACCCCCGTGACCGAGAGCTGCGCCTGGTTGCCGACCTTGATCAGACCGACCGAGTTGGCGTCGACGGTGGCGTTCGCGATCCACGAGCTCGTGCCGATGACGAGAATCTGAGGATCGGACGAGTTGTTGTTGCCGTTGCTGCCGTTGTTCCCGTTGCTGCCGTTATCGCCGTTGTTCCCGTTGTTGCCGTTGTTGCCGTTGTTGCCGTTGTTCCCGTTGTTGCCGTTGTTGTTGCTGGACCCGGATACCGACTGGCCCACCGTCAGGTTCATCGACGCGACGATCCCGTCGATCGGCGAGGTGAGCGTCGCCGAGTCGAGTTGCTGCTTCGCGGTATTGAGTTGGTTCTGGGCAGCCGTCAGCGCCGCCTTGTCCGCAGCGATCTGAGTGTCGGTGGCGCCGTTGCCGTTGTCGGCGTCGACGCGAGCCTGGTCGCTCGCCACCGTCGCCTCCGCTTGCGCCACAGCCGCGGACAGCGACGCCGAGTTGATCGTGGCGAGCGTCTGTCCCTTCTTCACGCGCTGACCCTCGGACACGGAGACCTTGGTGACCTGACCGGAGACCGAGAAGTTCAGGTTCTCCTGATTGGCCGGGGCAACCGTGCCGCTGGCGGAGACGCTCTGCCGGATGGTGCCGGTGTTGACGGTAATGACGTTCGACGTCGTCGCGGCGGCCGCGGGAGTGTCGTCACGGACACCGAAGTACGTGCCGAGCCCAGCGCCCGCAAGCACCAGCACCGCGACGATGCCGCTGATCCAGGGATGCCGCCTGACTGTGCGGGTCATCGAACTTCCACCGCCCGGGTTACGCGCAGGCTGTAACCGATGCCCCGCAACGTGTGGATCAATGGTGGCGGGAAGTGGTCGATCTTCTTGCGCAGATAAGAGATGTAGGACTCCACGATGCCGTCGTCTCCGCGATAGTCGTAGCGCCAGACGTGGTCGATGATCTGTGCCTTCGAGAGGACGCGGCCGCTGTTCTCCATCAGGTAGCGCAGCAAGGCGAACTCCGTCGGCGACAGCTGGATCGGGTGGTTGGCGCGACGCACCTCGTGCCGCTCCTCGTCCAGCTCGAGGTCGGCGACACGCAGCACCCCGACCTCAACCGCGTGCGTACTGGCGGCCGACGGGATCCGACGCAGGACGGCACGGACCCGGGCCACCACCTCGTCCAGGCTGAACGGCTTGTTGATGTAGTCGTCACCGCCGACCGTGAGACCGGCGATTGCGTCCTCAGTGCGATCGCGTGCGGTGAGAAACACGACGCCGACCTGTTCACGGTCTCGGCGGATCTGCCGGCAGAGCTCGAATCCATCGATGTCCGGAAGCATGACGTCCAGGACGAGCAGGTGTGGCCGGAACTCGGCTGCGACAGCAAGTGCTTCGGCACCGGTGTACGCCGCGCGGACGTCAAAGCCCACGAACCGCAGCCCAGTTGTAAGTAGGTCTGCGATGTCGATTTCATCGTCCACGACGAGCAATCGCTCAACGCCGCGCGCAATGCTCGACACGTACGGCGCCCGCTTGTCGTCAGCCACAGATGGGAGCGTTTCGCGCTCACCTGCAACGAAGCTGCAAATAAGCTGGATATGGGCTAAGAGATCGGCAGCCGTACCTCGAAAGACGTGCCGGAGCCCGGCGCGCTGGCGCAGCTGACCGTGCCACCGCTTGCCTGCACCACTGCCTCGACGATCGCCAGGCCCAGCCCACTACCGCCACGCGCCCGAGACCGGCTCGGGTCGGCGCGGTAGAAACGCTCGAACAGCCGGGCAACCTGCTCCGGCGGGAGTCCCGGACCCTTGTCAGCAACTATGAGTCGCGCGTGGCTCTCGTTGCTGGACAGCGTCAGGTGCACCGGTGTGCCGTCCGGCGTGTGCACGAGCGCGTTGCCGATGAGGTTGGCGAGCACCTGCCGGAATCGGTCGGCGTCGACCTTGACCGACACCGGTTCCGCGGGTCCGATGTATTCGATGGGACGGTCCGGGTCGCGAACCCGGGCGTCCGCCACGGCGTCTGCGGTCAGCGAGCCCAGGTCGACCGTCTCGACGTTGAGCGTGCGCCGCTGATCGAGGTGCGCGAGTAGCAGCAGGTCGTCGACCAGCCCGCCCATTCGGGTGGCCTCCGCCTCGATGCGCCGCATCGCGTGGCGTTGCGCCGGCGGGTCGGCCAGCGCGCCCCTGCGGGCCAGCTCGGCGTACCCGCGGACGGTGGTCAGCGGGGTGCGCAGCTCATGGCTCGCGTCCGCGACGAACTGGCGCAGCGTCGCCTCACTGCGTGCCCGTGCCGCGAATGCCGACTCGATCTGGGCGAGCATGCCGTTGAACGTGCGGGACAGTCTCCCGATCTCGGTCCGCGGGGAGCCTTCGGGTACCCGCCGTGACAGGTCGCCGGCGGCTATTTCCTCGGCGGTGTGCTCGACGTCGTCAAGCGGCCGCAGCCCGACGCGGACCGCGATCGTCGCCAGGACGAGCAGCACGGCCAGCACCCCGAGCGCGACCGCCCAGGTGATCATCGTCAGCTGGTGCACCGTTGCGTCCGCCGACTGCAGCGACAGGGCGATGGTGCTGATATTGCCGTCCGGTGTCACGGCAGCCCGCACCCGATACCCGGATCCGCCCTGGACCGACGGCACCGTGAATGCCTTGCCCTGCTCGGCGGACACCTTCGCGGCGGTCAGTCCCGACAGCTCCGGTCCCGCGACGCCCGGCGCGCCCGGGCCGCCGCGCTGATGGATCACCGCACCGCCGGTCGCGATCTCGGTGAACCAGTACGGCGTCGGCAGCTGCACCGCCACCCTGGTCTGCGGCGGTGCCGGCACCGGCGCCTGGACCGGCCGGTCGAGCACCTTGGCCCCGATCGCGAGCTGCTGATCCACCTGGTGCATCAGATAGCTGCGCAGCAGCGTGATGCCGACCGTTCCGGTAGTCGCCAGCGCCGCAGCGACCAGCCCTACGACGGCCGCCAGCAGCCGCGCACGCAGCGACCATCGGCGCACCGACAGCCGCGCCAGCAGCCTTCGCATGGCCCGGGAGCGTACGTCGCCACGATGTGCGCCGGCTGTTCCTCAGCCCAGCCCGGAGTCAGCATCTCCGAAGCCGGCTGAGCGCCGATTTCGTACGTGTCTCACCTAGCCGGTCGGCATTTCCTGGTGGGGTCCGCCCAGGTAGACGGTTAGATTCTGCGGCGCATAGGTGTTCTTCTTGTGCCGCTCGACGGCCGATGACGAGGCGTATTCGTGCGTCGGATCCTTCGCGCCGAGAGCGCGATGGTCAGGGCTTAGCAGTATGTACAGCCCGGTACGCGAGTCGTGCAGCTTCCCCAGCGCCAGATTGGTTTCAGGCGGCGCCGCACCGTTTCGAAACTCCAGGCCACATGCGCGAGCGCGGTTGATCATCCAGTTCAGGGTGATGTCCGCGAGTTCGCGTTCGGGGTATCCGCCGCCGACGTCACAGTGCGAACCGGCAAACCAGACTTGCTCCAGTTCCTGGTTCACTGCCTCCGGCTGAGGCTCCCACAGCGTCGGCTCGAACGGTCGCCGCGCCTCATCGATCGCCAGCGCCTGGAATGCGGACTGCACTCTCGTGCTGAGCTTGGTGTCGTGGAATGCCCATCGTCGATTGAGGAAGTTGGTGCCGGGCAAGCCTACGTTCGGTACACCGAGCGCGCCGACGGTATCCCAGACGCCGATGAACCGGATCGGTGTTTGGTCGGACAATGCGTACGCTTTCCGGAATGCCACGGCCGCCGCCGAGTCCGGGCCTTCGTCGGTGCGATAGAGCGCGTACGCCTGGTCGATGCGGTCTTCCTGGTCGCGACGCAGGATTCCAGCATTGCGCACGAACCCCGCAGTGCTTCGAGCGGTGAAGGCACCGCGGCTGAAGCCCACGAAAAACAACTCGTCGCCGGGTTCGTAGTTCTCCACCAGGAAGCGATATGTGTCGCGCACGATCTGGGACAAGCCAAAACCGAAAGCGCCACCGCGGATACGATCCCACCCGTTGGTGCCAACTCCGTTGTGATAGAACACCTTTTGCTCGGTGCCGTCCGCCGCTTGCGCAGCGATCGCATCATGAAACTTGACGACGTTTGTCGGGCTGCGCTGTCCCGCTGTATTCCATGTGCCATCGCAGCACATGACAAGCCGCTTCGACATGGCGCCTCCCCCGCGCTGGCTTACGTGAGTGCATGAATAGCACCGTCAGCTAGCAGCGTGGAAGGGCTAAATGGGCAGTCTCCAGCGGCAACCTGCTTACGCAGCCGCGTCGGCCGGGACCGAGGTCCCGGCCGACGCCGTCGTTACATGCCTCTCCGGCGGTTATTGCTTGACTGGCTGACCGGTTACCGGGTCGAGGAACAACTTGTTGTTGTTGCCCTCTTGCGGCTTGAAGTTGAACATGTCCGTCAGCGGTCCGGCGAGTGCGTCGAATGAGCCGGCGATGCGGGGCAAGTGCCAGTTGTCTTCCGCGAAGCGCAGGACCGAGGACAGGTCCGTGGTCGTGTCGTCGACGACGTTGTGCTTTGCCCACGGCGAGATCACGAGTAGCGGCTGGCGCGGGCCGAGCCCGCAGCGGCCGTTCTGCCCGGCCAGCGGGGTGGTCGTGGTGGTGTCCCCACACAGGCCCGCGCCGTTGAGGAAGTCCTGCGGGCCGGGCGGGCTGGCCACGTTAGCCGTGTTGGACGGGTTCTGCACACCGCTGAACACGTGGTCGTAGAAGCCGTCGGAGTCGTCGTAGGCGATGACCACGGCGGTGCTGGACCAGTCCGGGGTGTGCTGCAGGTTGTTGATCTCGTTGACGACGAACTGCTGCTCGTCGATCGGGTCGGAGTAGGCGGCGTGCCCGTCCTGATAGCCCGGCGCCTTCAGGAAACTGACGGCCGGCAGGTGGTCCGGGGACAGGAAGCCGTGCGAGATGGCGCCGACCAGTGCGTCGAAGTCGCTGGTGTCGTACTGGTGGTTGGCCGTGTCGAACTGCGGCACCCCTGCGGTGATCGTTTGGGTGTCCGTGCCGATGGCGGCGACCGATGCCGGCGGCAGGTGGTGCGGGTTGGCGGTCGAGGCGTAGTACTCGAAGGGCTCGTGGTGTGGGATGTAGTCGTCCTTGTTGCCCCAGTTGCTCGGGCCGGGCGACGTCCCGCCGGTCCCACCGACTGCGGCGCCCACTGGATGCACCGCGTTGCACAGCCCCTGATCGGACGCCGGCGGCGTGGCGAACTTGCCCTTGAACTGGTCGGGAATGAATGTGGACGTCGGCTGGGTGCCGCCGGTCGCGTGGGCGAAGCTGGTGGTGGGCCGGAAGCCGCCCTGGAACCAACCCCAGCTGAGGCCCGACGCGTTGAGCAGGTCGCCGACGTTCTGCCCGGTCATGCTCACTGCGTCGCGGGTGGAGCAGTCGTCGTAGTAGGGCTGGGCGTCCTCGATCAGCGAATGCCCGCCGACCCCGTCAGGCACCGTGTCGCCGTTGGTCTCCGCACCGTTGATCATCAGCCCGACGCCACCGGTGTCGCCGGAGACCAGGTTGAGCGCGCCGGGTGAGGACGGGCCGAAGGTGGTGCCGAAGGAGTGGTCGCTCATCGCGTAGTGCTGCGCGTAGTTCCACATCGCGGTGACCGTGTTGCCGTCGTAGTAGTTCATCACGTCAGCCTTGTTGCACGGCTGGCCGGTCGGGCTCTTCCCCCCGCCGTTGCCGACGGTGGTGATGAACTTGTCCATCGCCCCGCCGTTGAAGGCCTTCTGCTCGTCGTTGTAGCTGTGGTCCTGGTCGCACGTCAGCACGTCGTTGATGTTGGCCGGATCCAGGCGGCGCGGGTTGACCTGGTTGCCGTTCGCGTCGCGGTTGGGGTTGTTGGTGAGCAGCGTGCCCTGCCCGTTCAGGCCCGCATTGTTGGCCAGGCCGTTCACGGTCGGCGTGTCGCCGGCTGCGCGGAACGGCTGCCCCGACGAGTTGGTCGCGTTCGGGTAGGTGCCGAAGTAGTGATCGAACGAGACGTTCTCCTGGAAGATCACTACCAGGTGCTTGATCGGGGTCGCGGTACCGGCTGCATCCGGTGTCGACTGCCCGCCACCGGCGGCCGCGGCAGCCCCGGCGGCCGGAATCGCGGCGACCAGCGCCACGGCTGCGACCAGAGTCCCCGTTCTCCGGGATTTGAGCTTCACGCCTGATCCCTTTCTTCAGAAGATTCGCTCCAGCACGCCGCTGGAACCCCGGGCAACCTATGGACGACAGATGAACGCCAGGCGACTCCGGCTCAAACTCACTGGTCAGCCCTCACGAACACTGCCGCTCGATCCGGCTCGTATGTGACGTAACCGGAGCTATCGTCTAGTTGGTATTAAGCCGCCGTTCGTGTGATCTATCCGATCTTGACGTCTGCTTAGTCCGGCACGAGGATGCTCGCTCCGGCGGCTCCAGCCGCGTGTTCACCCGGCCGTCCTACCAGGGCAGCCTGCCGGCTGGCTCGACCGCGATCCCCGCGTCGGCGCGCGGTGTCCCGGACATCTCCATGGACGCCTCGTGCCCCACGTGGGTGGTCGTGCTGGACACCGCCCCCGGGTTCGGCGGCTACTACGGTGTGTGCGGCACCTCGGCCGCGTCGCCGATGTTCTCCGGGGTCGTGGCCATCGCTGATCAGTGCGCCGGCCGTGACCTCGGCCAGATCAACGGTGCGCTCTATGAGTTGGCAAGCTCGTCATCCGGCTCCAGCACGTTGTTCGACGTCACCGACGGCAACAACGTCCAGGCCGGCACCGGAATCGCCGGCTACTCGGCCGGTGCGGGTTGGGACGCAGTGACCGGGCTCGGTACCCCGAACGGGGCGAACTTCGTTCCCGCGCTGGTGGCTGCGGCCAACTCCTAACGGAAATCGCTGCACCGCAGCCGCCGCCGATGGGCACGGGCACAGCGCCCGGCTGCACCGCAGCCGACGCGATGATCAAGAGTGCACCCGGTCGCCTCTGACCAATTACGTCAGTACCCGCGACACCCGGACCGGGCAGGATTGGCCGCCATGAGCGGCTACTTGCGCGACCGGGCGGCCGAACAGCGGGTAACGAACATCGAGCTGTTCTTCGACCTGGTGTACGTCTTCGCGATCACCCAGCTGTCCCACCTTCTGCTCGCACACCCCACGGTTCAGGGCGCACTGGACACCGCACTGCTGCTCGCGATCGTGTGGCTCGCCTGGGCGTACACCACGTGGGTCACCAACTGGTTCGACCCGGAGCGGCTCGCGATGCGTGCCGTGCTGCTCGCCCAGATGCTGGCGAGCCTGGTCATGTCAGCAGGGCTGCCGGAGGCGTTCGAGCACCGCGGCCTGATGGTCGCCGGCGCCCTGGTGGCCATGCAGGTCGGCCGGACGATCTTCGTGGTGTTCGTGACTCCCGAGGGTCCGCTGCGCCGCAACTTCGAGCGCATCCTTACGTGGCTCGCTGTGAGTGGCGCGCTGTACCTCGCCGGTGGGTTCGCGCACGGGCACGTCCGCGAGCTGCTGTGGCTACTCGCCGTGGCGGTCGACGTAGGCGGAGCTGCCGTCGGCTTCTACACACCGGGCCTTGGCCGGTCACGCACCGAGGAGTGGACTATCGCGGGCGGGCATTTCGCCGAGCGGTGCCAGCTGTTCATGATCATCGCGTTGGGCGAATCGATCGTGGTGATCGGTGCGGCGCTCGCGGCGGCGCACCCCATCAGCGCCCGATCGGTCGCCGCATTCGTCACGGCGTTCGCCGGGAGCGCAGCGCTTTGGTGGGTGTATTTCGACCGCAGCGCCGCCGACGGGGCCCGCATCATCGCCTCGTCCCCGGACCCCGGCCGGCTCGGCCGCAGCGCCTACACCTGGGTGCATCCGATCATGGTGGCGGGCATTATCGTCGCCGCCGCCGCCGATCAGCGGGTGTTCGAGCACCCGGCCGACACGGCCGACATGCCAACTGCCTGGATGGTGCTGGGCGGTAGCGGGCTCTTCCTCGCCGGGCACGCGGCGTTCAAGGCAATCGTCTGGCGCGTGGTGCCGTGGACCCGCCTCGCCGCGGTCGCGGTCCTTGCGTTGCTCGGCCTTGCCGCACCACACGTCTCGGCGCTGACCCTGGCGATTGCCGCCGTGGCTGTCGTCGTAGCTGTCGCTGCCACCGATCGTCAGATCGTCATCCACCCGCCCCGCAGAGCGCCGAGCCAGCGTGACAGCGTCGATCTTCCTTGACATGGAGTGCCGTCGCCTGCTCTTCTTCATCGTCTTCGACGTCGAGGAGTAGACGGATGGAACACACACCGTTGCGCGATCGTCTGGTTGCGCTGGCAACCCACCACGACAAGCCCTCTTTCGAGCTCAGCCAGTCTCCGACATTGCAGTCGTTTGCCAGGCTCTTCGTTGATTCCGGCTGGTATTCCTTCGACGCGAACAAACGCCTGCGGACCGGCGCGCTCTCACCGATCTACGACTGCGAGACCGAGTCCCGCCCAACGGCGGGCGCCGAACCGGAGCGCTTCATCGCGATCTGGACCCCGGTCTGGGGAGACAACGACCCGGTCACCGGCTTCCGGACGGGACGCGATTCGGTGCTCCTAGGCAGCACACCGACCGTCGCCATGCCGCAGGACGAACGCACCGCCGCGTTGCTCTTGCTCGTCACCAGCACGTTCGTCCATCTGTCCGCGACCTATGAGGGCGACACCGCGCTGGTGCAGGGCGCAGTCGAGACCGACGACAACCGATACCGTTTCCTGACCCTCGACCCAGCGGCCGTTCCTGCTCGAACGAGCCCTGCGAGCACAACCGCCGATGGGCAGCGTCAGGTCTGAGCCTCACCCGACCTCGATCGGCGGGCGTCGCAGCAAGACATCGCAGAGCGTCGAGGCCAGCCACTGTTCGTATCTGTCAATTTCCCATCCGCGCTCGTCTACGAGGACGTTGGCCAGTTCGGGTGACATCAGGGCATAGATGATGTCGTGGGCGGTGTCCTCGGTGAGACCGTCGCGAAGCGCGTCACGGTCGACCAGCCCGCGCGCGACCAAGCCCTGCCCGGCGTAACGCTGCTGGGCGATCGTCGCGAGCATCGCGGCCGCCTCGGCATCGACGGCGGACGCACTTTGCAGCATGCGCCGCACGGCTTCGATCCGCTCGCGCAGGAGTCGGGCGACGTGGGCGAACCCCGATAGGTACTTCACCGGATCCGGCTCGTCGTGCAGTGCGCGCACCTCGGGTCGGTCGTGCAATGCCACGGGTTCGTCGTCGCCAACCGCGGTCACGTCGACGACGTCTTTCAACACGGCGCTCTTCGAGGGGAACAGCCGGTACAACGTGGCTTGCGGAACATCGGCGGCCACGCTGATGGCTTCCATGCTCGTGGCCGGGTAGCCGCGTTCGAAGAACAGTCGCTGCGCCACATCGACCACGCGACGCCGAGTCACGCGCGTGCGCTCCTGCCGGCGGCTGCCGTCGTACGAGCGGCCCTTGACTTCTCCCACATTCGTGAGAGTATCACTCTCAAATGAGAGTATGACTCTCACTAAATCAATCCGGAGGAGCTCATGTCCACGGACCTCAACCGTGCCATCGTCGAGAGGTTCGACGAGCTATTAGGCGCCAGCAACCTCGATGCGCTCGACGACTTGTGCACGCCCGACATGGTCAACCACTCGCTCGCCCCGGACCGTCCCCCAGGACTGGCCGGCACGCGCGAGTTCCTGGCCCAGTCCGCACCACGATTCGGTGACACCGGCTGGACGACACTGCAGGTCATCGCGGAAGGCGACTTCGTCGTCCAGCACGGCTATCGCGGCGGCAACTGGCGCGGCGGTCCACTCTTCGGATTCGACCTACAGCCCGGCGAGTACAACCGCGAGGTCGCTTTTCTGTACCGCCTCCACAACGGTCGCATCACCGACCGCTGGGCAGTTCGCGACGACCTCACGATGCTTCGCCAGCTCCGAGGAATCCGGGCGGCGATCGCCTGACCATCCCGACGGCACCACCAACCCCTCTTTCAATCGCGGGCTGTAACGCGGTCGCTTCATGCCCGTTGCTTCGTGTTTATCCGGCATACAACGATCGCAACTAGCGTCCCTCGAGCTGGGTCATGTCACCCTACGGACGGCGGGAAGCTATGTGCGTTCACCACGATGACCGCGACTCGCAATCGTCGGCGCCTGCGGGACCGAGCCGGCGGGGCTTCTTGCGCAGTGCGGCGCTTGCGGGTGCCG
>DATFRC010000183.1:0-6527 GCA_035263725.1 Jatrophihabitantaceae bacterium
AGCCCCTCCAGCCGGGCCAATATCGGGTGCACGGTGCCGGACGGCAGCCCGGCTGCCTCGCCGATCTCCACTCCGTACAGCTCGGCTTGCGGGTCGGCGAGCAACGCGCGGAGCACGAACTGGGTGGGAAGCGTCATGCGCAGCTGATCGGCCATGGTCTAACTCTACTTAGGGGCTAAGTAGAAGTCAAGCATGATCTGAGCCAGAGGAAATTGCGGCCGAATGAGCACTTCCGCGCACGCTGTAGCACCACTTGCGGGCACATCGCGCGCTAGGTGCTGTTAGTGGTGCTCCGCCAGGACGGCTTGGACGGCTGAATTGGTCGCGGCCGCGCTGAGGTCGTCGGAGAAGACGCCGCCAGAATAGGGAACGACCCACACGTGGAGCATTTGCGCGGTGTACATGTCCTGCCACGTGGCCGGGTTGCAGCCGTCCTGAAGCTGGACCCCGAAGCCGGCGACGGTCTCCTGGCCGTTGAAACAGGTGACCAGGTGCGAGTGCCATCGGGTAAGTCCTCCACCGAGCTGCGGGCCGTTCTGCTGGTCACCCATGATGTACATGGCACCGAGCAGAATCGGGGCGTGATTCGGCACGTTGATCGCGTAGACCAGTGAAGACGGGTGCTGTGGGTTGAGTCCCTCGTAACCCGGGTCGTTTCCGTCGTACAGCAGATGCTCCTCGCCGTTGGTCTTGAGCACGTGGGTGTAGCCCGCTGCGAGCGCCGCCCGGACGCTCGCATAGCGCTTCAGGCTCGTGTCCGTCTGCTGAATGAGCTGAGCTGCCGCCAAGACCTGTCCCGCGGTCGGCGGCGCCGTCGAGCCGTACATCTGCATGTCGGGCCGGCCGTCGGTGGTGCCCATGTCGCCCATGCCCGAGTTCGTTGTGCTTGACGATGAGTTCGAGGACATACCCGACGGCGTATGAGATGCCATGCCTACGCGCCCTTCGGGTCCTGCCCAGCCAGGAGTCATGACGGCGGTCGTCGCCGTGATCACTGCGACTGGAACGGCGAAGAGCACGGCAGCGCGTGTGATGGGACCGCGGACCGCCACCGGCCGGTCCAGCAGGGACGGCTGCCACAGCAGTGCGGCGCATCCGGCGATCAGCGCCAACTCCAGCGCGCAGCCCACCACGTCCAATGCGCCGATCGATTCCGTGTGATTGACGTCTGGACCGAACGGGAGGCCGATCGTGCGCGACGCAACGTATACCGCGATGACAATGGCGTTTCCCGCAATGCCGAGCCACAGCCAAGGCCGCGACGGCCGCCAGATCAGAACCGCGGGCCATATCATCTGAGCCCACGAGATCACCAGGAAGAAGACGCCGTAGAGGGTGTATTCCGCGAAATGTTCGAACATGACAGCGAAATGGATGGTCGCCGCGCCAACGGAGAGCGCCGCCATGCCACCCAACAGGTATGGCCGGACAGTGGCCTGTACTTCCTCGCCGCGTATAGCAGCAGTGCTCATACGGTCGACGTTAGATTCGAGGCCATGCGGCCGGCATCGGCCGACAGAACGAATTTGCCTACATCTTGCGGTGTACATACATCTTGGGATGTATGCAGGGTACGTAGCCTCGGCGATCGTGCTCCCTCGAGTTCGAGAGTGATCTGACCCCGCCTTATACCCTTTCGACGCGAGTGGTCATCGCTAGTCTGTGCGACATGGTCGCGCGGATCCGGCACATCACTGTTGACTGCAAGGACGCCTACGGGCTCGCCCAATTCTGGAGCGCGCTGACTGGTTGGCCCATCGAAGAAGAGAACGCGCCGGGCGACACCGAGTGCCTCATCGCGCCGATGCTGCCGGAGCCGCTGGAGGCGTCCATGCCGGGAATGCTGTTCGTCCAGGTTCCCGAGCCGAAGACCGTCAAGAACCGCATGCATCTCGACCTCGGTCCGACCGATCACACCCGCGACGTTGAGGTCGCCCGGCTGTCGGCGTTGGGGGCGAGTGTCGTCGCGGACCACCGCACCGTGGAGGGGCTCGGGTGGGTGGTCATGACGGACCCCGAAGGCAACGAGTTCTGCATCGAGCGCAGCAACGCCGAGCGCGCAGGCACCTGACCGGTCGCTACCCGGCCTGACGCAGCGCCTCCCGCGCCTTCGCCAACCGCTGCTCGATATCCGCCGAGGGGTCGTACTCGCCCTGGGCGACGGCCGCGACGTCAATGCCGCCGGTGTCCGTCGACGAGTAGATCTCCCGGATGCTGGCTGCTGCCGCTCGCTCAGCGCCGCGCGCAGCCTCGACGATGCTCGCGGCGAGATCCTCGGAGGCCATCCGCATGGCGCGCGGATCGAGTTCGACCTTCTTCAAGACGCCCGACGGGCCCACGCAGACCTTGACCTGGCCGTTTGCCGCCTCACCCCACCCTGCTACGGCCGCGACTGCGGTCGCATTCTCCTGCGCCCTGGCAATCTGCGTCTCGAGCTGGTCGAGGAGTCGTCGCGCGTCGTAGCTGTCCGGGTTCATGCTGACCTTTCTCCGGGATCTACGCGGTGGTCCATTGGATGGGCGGAAGCTGTTTGAAGTCTGGGATCTTCTGCTGACCCGGCTTGGACATGTCAAAGCTGCCGGGGGTTCCGACCATGCCCTTCAAGGCGTCGAACGCGTCCTTGCAGATGCCGGCAATGACAAGCACGGTCGAGCCGGTCTCGATGCTGAGCGTGACGCCGAGGATTTCTTTGGTGGCCTCGGCGCCGATGTTGACAAAAGGCACCGCGTCCAGCGCCGTCAGCACGATGATCGCCGCCAGCGTGCCCGCGGCCAGGAAGAAGAAATCGGTCTGCACGTCGTGCACCTTGTCGACTGCGCCGCTGAGCGCTTCCGCGACCTTGTCGGGATCGCCCTGGAGCTGCTCGAAATCCTGGTCGAACGGAATCTTCCAGCGGTCGAACGCCTGGCGTGAGGTGTCTTCGGACGGCCATGCATCATCGAGCGGGCCGAGTTCGAGCTCCAGGTATTTCGACGAGGAGTCAAGATCCCTGCCCGCGGACATCCAGGCACTGATCGCCTGGCTGAGAGATGCGTCGTCGGGCTCGACCAGTGCCCAGGCAAGCACCGACGCGAGGGCCGCCGGCGCGAGGATTCCGCAGGTGGCCAGGACGCCGCCGGTGGCCACCCAATCGGCCATCAGGAACACCTCGGCGCCGAAGAGAGCGGCCTCGGTGCTGGCGCTGTCCGACCCGTCCGACTGGATGTCGGTATTCGGCAGCGGCGGCCTGGACGGTGCGAGCGTGTTCGCCTGCTCGGCACCACCCATCGCAACGGCCACGTTGGCGAATCCGCTGGCCATCGACTTCAGCGTGTCGGCGCCGGCGCCGGTGGCCCTCGCCACGGCGTCTCGTGCGTCGTCGTAGGGACCCGCGAGGAAGATGCTCGGCGCGACACCGAACGCGAGAGCGGGCAGCCGGCACGGCCCTTCCATCGTCGACTCGGCGCGCTCGACGTAGGCATAGGGCTCAGCGAGTACCCGCCTCGCCACCTTGATCATGCCGTCCGGATCGCCCTTGACGGTCATGCGCGCGCCCCCCAACCGGCCGCTATGTTTGGGCCCGTGCCCGACGGTCACGAAGAATCTATCCGAAGCTACGCAGTTAGCGCGAACTATCAGCAGTCGTGGGCCCGTAAGGCCCTGACCTGCCTGGTCGTCGCCGCGGTCGTGATCGTTCTCGGCGTGGCCGCAGCGGCCATAGGTGCCGCAGGACCGGGCGCGGTCCTGCTGATCGTCGGCGTGGTTGTCGGCGGCGCGGGTCTGTTGATCAGGCAGGGCATCACCAGCACGCGCCGGCACCGGTACGCCCTCACCGTTGCGCCCGATCGGCTCGTGGTGACCTGGCGCGACCAGGTGACCGAACTGCCCTGGGCCGACCTCGACCATGGCCTCGTCGTCGGCAACGGACCGCTTTCCCGCATCCTCGAGGTCACGCCTCGGCCCGGGATCCGCTACGAGCTACCCCGCAATGCACGTCCACGGATGAGCAGGCAGCGTCCTGGCAACCTGGAGGTATTCATCCTGTCGATACTCGGCGAGCGGCAGGACGCCTGCCTGGCGGACATCTCTGCGCACGTGCCGATTGCGTAGGCCTCAGTGCGTCGGCAGCCCATCGATGCTCGCCGCGTTGCGCACGTCCCAGTACTCGTCGTAGTACGCCGCCGGCTTCTTGAGCTGGTGCAGGTCGAGGATGTTGCGGTCTTCGACGTATGCCATGCGCGGCACCGAGTAGCCGCACGAGTCGCTGACGCGGTGCACGTCGACGACGATCAGCGACCGCTGTGCGTGGGTGCGTTCCTTGGCGAAGCTCTTGCGCAGCTCGGCGAATTCGGGCTCCGCCGGCAGCACGACACGGCCGCGACCGTGTAACCGGACGATCTTCGGCGGTCCCTCGAACGCACAGAACATGATCACGATGCGACCGTTCTCGCGCACGTGGGCTACCGTCTCGACGCCGCTGCCGACATAGTCGAGGTAGGCGACACGGTGCGGACCCAGCACCGCGAACGTGCCGGCCATCCCCTTGGGCGAGACGTTCACACGCCCGTCGGCGCCGAGTGGCGCCGTGCCGACGAAGAACACGGGCTGCTTTGCGATCCACGTGCGCAGCTTGTCGTCAATGCCGTCGTAGACCTTGCCCATGGGCTCAGCATCGCACGGCACGCCGAGCCAATTGGCGATCAGTGCTGGGCTGGCACCTCTTGCAAGACCCAGGTGTTGCCGTCCGGGTCGTTGAAGTCGGCGAACGAGTTGTACCGGCTGTGCTCGGGATCGGCGCCGGGCCGCCAGCCGTCCGGGCCCATGTGCCGGATGTCGCTGACCGCGATGCCACGTGCCACGAGTTCATCGCGCGCCGCCGTGATGTCCTCGACGACGAGGTGCAGGCCCGTCACCGAACCAGGTTCAGCGTCGGTAATCCCGCGACCGAAGCTGATCGAACACGCCGATCCGGGCGGAGTGAGCTGCACGACCCGGAACTCGTCGCCGGACCGGTGGTCCACGTCGAGACGAAAGCCGGCTTGGTCGGCATAGAACGTCTTGGAGCTGTCGATGTCGCTGACCGGGATCAGCACAAGTTCGAGCCTGTAGTCCATGGCTTTACTGTGCCCGTGTCATCGAGAGCACGTCGAGGACCCGGTCGAGATCCTCCTCGCTGATCGCCGACGGCACGTGGCCACGCTCGATCACGACTTCGCGGATCGTCTTGCGCTCGGCCAGCGCCTGCTTGGCGATCTTGGCGGCCTCGTCGTAGCCGACGTAGTGGTTCAGCGGTGTGACAATCGACGGCGACGACTCCGCATACTCGCGGCACCGCTCCTCGTTGGCGACGATGCCAGCGACGCACCGGTCGGCGAACACCCGGGTCACGTTGGCCAGCAGTCGGATCGACTCGAGCACGTTGCGGGCTATGACCGGCAGCATGACGTTCAGCTCGAAGTTGCCGGCCGCTCCACCCCAGGCCACGGCCGCGTCGTTGCCGACGATCTGTGCCACCACCTGGCAGACGGCCTCGCAAAGAACGGGATTCACCTTTCCCGGCATGATCGACGAGCCGGGTTGCAGGTCGGGCAGGAAGAGTTCGCTCAGCCCTGCGCGCGGTCCCGACCCCATCCAGCGCAAGTCGTTCGCGATCTTGTTCAGCCCGACGGCAACGACGCGCAGCATCCCGGACAGCTCAACCAGCGCGTCCTGGGCGCCCTGCGCTTCGAAGTGGTTGCGCGCCTCGGTCAGCGGCAGCTTCAGGTCGTCCGCGAGCCGGGCGATCACGCGTTCGGCGAGCCCTGCTGGGGCGTTGATGCCCGTGCCCACCGCGGTCCCGCCAAGCGGCAGTTCGCCCAGGCGCGGCAACACCTCGCGCAACCGGTCGACGCCGTATCGGACCTGGGCGGCATACCCGCCGAACTCTTGCCCCAGCGTGACGGGAGTCGCGTCCATGAGATGCGTGCGTCCCGACTTCACGACCGACTCGAACTCCTCCGCCTTGGCGGCCAGAGTGTCAGCGAGGTGACTGAGAGCTGGCAGCAGGCTCACGGTGAGCGCGCGGGTGGCCGCGATGTGAATCGCCGAGGGGAACTGGTCGTTCGACGAGAACGGGTCGTTGACGTCGTCGTTCGGATGTACCGGCGCCCCGAGTCGGTCGGCCGCCAGGGTGGCCAGCACCTCGTTCGCGTTCATATTCGACGACGTCCCCGACCCCGTCTGGAACACGTCGATTGGGAACTCGGCATCCCAGTCGCCGCGCGCGACCTCCAGCGCCGCGTCATGGATCGCCTTCGCCTTGTCGGCGTCGAGCATTCCGTCGTCCGCGCGCAGCAGCGCCGACGCGCCCTTGATCGAAGCCAGGGCGGCGATCAGCTCCCGCTCGATCGGCCGACCGGATATGGGGAAGTTCTCGACTGCCCGCTGGGTCTGCGCGCGCCACTTCGCGTCCTTGGGCACCCGCACCTCACCCATCGAGTCCTTCTCGATGCGGAACTCCTGATCGCTCATGCTCCCGATCGTAGGGTTACCGCGATGAGCGCTTGCGC
>DATFRC010000184.1:0-8032 GCA_035263725.1 Jatrophihabitantaceae bacterium
CAAGGTCTACTACAACCTGACGGTCACCACGCTGAGCGTGCTCGTGGCGCTCGTGATCGGCAGCATCGAGCTGATCGGCCTGCTGTCCGACAAGCTCGACCTGCCCGGAGGGTTGTGGAACGTCCTCGGCACTGTCGGCAACTTCCAGTACACCGGCTACATCGTGGGGGGAGTCTTCGTCACGACGTGGGCGGTGTCCTGGCTGATCTGGCGATACGGCCGCATCGAGGAGCGCTGGGCACCCGAAGATTGACGCGATGAGCGCCCGCGCGAAGAGCCGCCGGCCGCGACGCGGCCCGCGCCGAAGGCGCGGAGTGGCGCGAGGTATCCGCCCCTTGGGGGCCGTGCCGAGCGTCACGCCCCGGCGGATGAGTCAGAAACCTGTGGCGCACCATGGGGCCAGGGGCGTGGCGAACATCGCATCGGCGCGTCGGAGCGCACCCGGTGTCAGCTCTGCCACCCGGCCGGTGATCGCCTGCGCATGCAGGCTGTATCCGCCGAGGTACGCCGCGGCAAGAGCGCGCTGATGCACCCGCAGATCCGCACTGTCCTCAGTGGATGGCAGACACTTTGCGCCGTCCGGGCCGCCCTCGAGCACATAGCGTCCGGCGGCGAACCCGCCGACGTCGCCGTCGTCCACGTCGAGAACGAGCCGGTCGGTCACGCTGTAGCGGCGCGCGCCCAGCGCGACCGGCACGTCGAGCAGCCGCACCCAGATGCCGTCGACGGTCTCGTGCTGCTCCAGCGCCCGCCCGTCCGGCAACAGCCAGCGCACCGGCTCGTCAACCGGGCGCCGGCGCAGCGTGACCTGTTCGACAAGGTCGAGCGAGGACACGTAGCCCCAGAGACCGCGATAAGCCGAGTCGGTGGCGGCGCACAGATCCAGGACGTCAACGCCCCCGTCCTTGGCAGTCCAGGCGATGTAGCCGTCCGGGCCGTCGGGACCTTCGTGCACCACATGCGTGGGCCGCTTGCCGTCGAAGCGCGGGTCCGGATACCCGTCCAGGCCGAGGGTGCCGCTCCACCATGCGGGCGGGCGGTCGATGTTGCCGGCACGCTGCCGGGCGGCCCGGTCGAAGATCCCGGGGGCGATCGCACCGATCTCAGCGGCGTCAAGGCGCTGCAGCTCGCCGTCGGTGCCCGAAAGCCGCCCGCCGGGCGCGCGCGGGTGCAGCGTGTAGCCGGCGTTGATCGTCGCCGGGGCATACCCGAAGCGTCCGTAGATCGGCCACTCGGCCGCCCAGAGGATGCTCACCGCATCACCGCGCTGGTGGGCTTCCGAGAGCGAGTCCGTCAGCATCCGGGTCAGCAGGCCGCGGCGGCGGTGCGTCCCGGCGACGCTCACCATGGTCAGCGCGTCGGCCGGCACCGTGTCACCGCCCGGGACGGTGAGCGTGCGCGGCCACGCGCCGAGCGTTCCCACCCAGCGCCCGCCGGCACGTGCCCCCCAGAACCGGTCGGGCAGCCAATCGCGCTGCATTCGAGCGCTGAAGCGCTGCGCGCCCTCGTCGGAGGGGTCCTCGAGGAACGTGATGCTGAGGCTCTCGGCCCAGGCGGGCACCTCCTCCACCGGGACGGGATGCACGATGTCGACGCCGGTCATGCCCGCCACGATCCCATCGCTGCACGCCGCGCGCAGCCGAGTTAACGGCTCCGGCTCCGCGTAGCAATCTCGATAAGGATGTTTGTCGACTCCGGGCTGCGTCAGATCCAGTCGAGGTGGGTGTGCAGGTAGACGTATCCGATGAAGCTGACTGCATCGATCACCGAGTGGGCGATGGCCAGCGGCAGCACGCGGCGGGTGCGCTGGAACCACCAGCCGAAGATCAGCCCCATCACGAGGTTGCCGAAGAAGCCGCCCCAACCCTGGTACAGGTGATAGGTGCCACGAAGTGCCGCACTTGCCCCCAGCGCTCGCTCATTCGACCAGCCCATTTGACGCAACCGAGTCAGCAGGTAGCCAACCACGACGATCTCTTCGAGGATGCCGTTCTGCGCCGCCTCCAGAACGAGTAGTGGCACCCGGTACCAAACGTCGGGCAGATCGACCACCGCGAGGTGGGCGCTGATGCTGAGCTCGTGCGCCGTCCACACAAGCGCCAGGCCGGGGATGCCGATCAGCGCGGCGAACCCGATGCCGGACAGCAGGTCGCGCCGCGGCTGCCGCCAGTCCAGGCCGATCCCGAACCCGGGACCACCGGGCACCCTGGAGAGCAATAGAAGGGCGAGCGCCGCTGGCATCAGCCCGTTGAGCACGTCAGCCAGGCCGTCGAGCAGGTCGAGCCACTGGTAGTTGGGCGTCGAAGGTCCGGAGACGATCGTCGCCGTCGTCGAGGAGATGCCGCCCTTGACGGTGAGTTCCTGGCGAACGAAATACAGCACCGCGTAGATGGCCGACATCCCGAGCGAGACGCCCAGGACGATCAGGACTTCGAGGCCGTACCGCGGCGGTTGGGCAGTCTCCGGTGCTTGGCTCTCCGAAACGGTCCGACCGCCCATCGCGGTCAGTCCACGGGATTCGGGGACCCGACCAAGCCGTTCACGGCATCGAGACTAGCGTCCTAGCAGAACACGCTGCTTGCGTGGAACGCGTCTGCGGCACCGCGTATCGAGGTGATGGTGCCGCCACGCCCGTCGGGCGTTGAGCCCACGAACAGGAGCACCCCGTCGCCCTGCTGCACGATGATTCCGGCTGGAATGTTGCCGGCGCCGGTCCATGTGGGATCTGCGGTGAAGGGCTTGGCGCTCGCGCCGTATGCGGCGGCAATCCGGCTCACGGGATCGCCGAGACGAACGCCGGCCGGGCTCGCGACCGTTGTACCAGGTCCGCTGCCGGACCGGCTGGCATCGAAGCAGGTGGCTCCCCAGGAGAATTGCAACGTCGTTGATCCCGTGAGCGTGTGATCGGCGGGCCGCTCGATGCTGTCACCGACGGATGACAAGCTCGTTCCGGCCGCCGCCTTGGCCTGGGCAAGGGTCATGCCGCGCGTCACTGCGCCCAGTGAGTGAGCGGTGATGAGGAGTGTGCTGTCGGTCCAGCGTCCGGATGCAGCCGGCGGTGGCGAGTTTGTGGTCGATGTCTGTGGTGGATATGGCTGATACGGTGCGAGCTGCGGCAGATCGCCGCAGGCGACGCCGGCCGCCGTCGTGCCTTTGAAGGTTCCTTCCTGCTGCGACGTCTGCTGCAATCGGGCGCCGTCCCAGGCGTAGCTGGTCCGTCGGAAGCTGACCGTCGTGTAGTCAGGTGGCCCGGTCGTCTCCGATGTGGTGATCAGCGTGCTACGGGTGCACCGGAATCCATCCAGATGGGTGACCGACCCGCCCACCTTCAGGTCCACGGGCTGTGACGCCGCGGTGACGTGCACAATGTGCCGGCCGACGAGCTTGAAGATCGTCCATGACTGGGTGGATGCGCCGGACTGGTCCATCACGAAGATCTCGGCGTGGCCGTCGTGGTCAGCGTCCACTGATCCCGGGATCGTCACGTTGTTGCTGCCGGGCAGGGCGACCTCACCGGTGAATGGCACGACCTGCTGGCCCAGACTCGTCATGTCGACGACTAGGTCCCAGTTGTTCGGTCCGCCGCCGCCTAGGAAGACGACGTGCGCGTGGTCGGGGCGTCCGTCACCGTCGATGTCCCAATCCGTTGCCGTCCTGGTGGCGGGCGGCGCGCTCGACTGCGCGCCGCTCGTGGCAGGTGCTGACGATGTCGGCGCCGCGCTCGTCGTCGGAGGCGTCGCGCTGGGTGTCGGTGTTGGGTGCGCCGGTCGGGTGGGCCGATCGGCTTGGATCGAGGTCACCGTTGCTACCGTCGCTACGGCGACGACCGCTACGGCTGCTGCGGCCAGCGCCGGCGGTACCCAGCGCCGGCCGAGCCAGACGTGCGCCCGGTGCGGTGTCCGGCTGCGGGTTGCGCCGGTCACCAGCCGCTCGGCCAGACCGGGTGGTTCCTCGGCTGAAGCGGCTACGTCGGCCAGCGTGGCTCGCAGGTCGTTCTCGAAGTCGCGAATCTTGTTCATGACTGCGTCCCCTGCGATGTCTCTCGCGCAGCCTGCTCGACGGCGGCTGCGGCCTCGGCGCGCATCGTCGCAATGCCCCGGCTGATCAGGCTGCGGACCGTCGCGCTGCGGCAACCGATCGCTGCTGCGATCTGCGCATCGGGCTGGTCGTGGAAGTACCGCATGACCAACGCTGCACGCTGCCGGTCCGGCAAGCTGCCGAGCAACTGCCACAGCAGCCCACGATCAGCAACTCGCTCGGCCAGGTTTGCCTCATCGGGCAGGTCCGGCAGACAGTGCAGCGATACATCTTGCGTCGATCGCCTGCGTCGCGAGTTGACGAACGCGTTCGCGACGCAGCGGCGAACGTAGGCCAGGGGGGTATCGGCGGCTAGCACGCGATCCCACCTCGGGTAGAGCCGGGCCAAGGTGTCTTGCAGCAGTTCCTCGGCCCGGTCCGCATTGCCGGTCAACAGGTACGCCGTTTTGAACAGCGAGCCGCTGTTCGCCCGGACGAACGCGGCGAATCCCGCATCGTCAGCCATGGTCCACTCCCATGTGGACTAGACGTACCCGCGGGCCGAATTGTGGCAGCGAGCTTCGACCGGGCGTGGCGCGTCTTGCTTGCGTGGCACCCAGGTACATGCAATAAAGTGCAACTGCGAAGGGGCGCGCGGCACATCCCTCCCGTGCCGCCGCCCCTTCCCTCATGCGCAGGCCGTTCTAGGCAGGGCTGATGCGCCCGCGCACCTCACCCAGGCCGATGCGGCCACCACTCACCCCTGGCGCGGTGGCGCGCAGCACCACCTCGTCACCGTCGCGCAGGAACGAGCGGGTGGTGCCGTCGTCCAGGGGGAGTGGTTCGGCGCCCCCCCAGGCCAGCTCGAGCAGCGATCCACGCTCGTCTGCGCCGGAACCGCTGACGGTGCCCGATGCGAACAGGTCGCCGGGGCGCAGGCTCGCGCCGTTCACCGTCAGGTGCGCGAGCATCTGGGCGGGCGTCCAGTACATGCCCCGAAACGGCGGCCGCGAGATTAGTTGGCCGTTCAGCCAGACCTCGATCGCGATGTCGAGCCCCCACGGGTGCGCCGCGTCGTCGAGGTAGGACGGCAGCGACACCTCTCGGGGCGGTGGCGCAACTCGGGCCGCGACCAGGGCGTTCAGCGGCGTGATCCACGCCGACACCGAAGTGGCGAACGACTTGCCCAGGAACGGGCCGAGCGGCACGTACTCAAATGCCTGGATGTCGCGTGCCGACCAGTCGTTGACCAGGCACACCCCGAACGCGTGCTCGGCGAAGTCGGCAAGGGGCACTGACTCGCCGATGCGAGATCCGGTACCCACGACGAAGCCCACCTCGGCCTCGAAGTCCAGCCTTCGGGACGGCGCGAACTCCACCGTGCTGTGTGCCCCCCGGGTCTGGCCGCGCGGCCGGCGCACCGGCGTACCACTCACCACCACCGTCCCGGCGCGGCCGTGGTATCCGACCGGCAGGTGCTTCCAATTCCGATTGAGCGGTTGCTCGCCGGGGCGGAACAGCCGACCGACGTTCGTCGCGTGCTGCTCGGAAGCGTAGAAGTCGACGTAGTCGGCGACCGTGAACGCCAGCACGAGCCGGACGTCAGTAAGCGGCGCGACATGCCGCTGCGCCGCCCCATCGGCGAGCCACGCCGCCACGACCTCGTGGACCTCGGTCCAGGCCGGCCTGCCAGCCGCCAGCAGCGGATCCAGTGATCCCGCGGCGAACAGCTGCGCAAGGTGCGGGGCGAGCGCCGCGGTGGCCGCGGTGAGCGACAGCGCCGCCGACCCCACCCGCACCACCACGTGCCGGCGCCCGTCCGGCCAGATCGCCGATCCGTACGGCAAATTCGCTGCGCCGAACAGATCGGCGTCGCTCACGACGCGCTGACCAGGCCGAGCTGAAGCAGGTCACCGATCGGTTCGTCGATGCTGCACGTGCCGAACGAATTGAACAGGGCGCGGATGGCCCGAACGTCCGCCGCAGTGAGCGCGCCGACCTGCCGCGCGATGACGCGGGGGTCCTGCTCGGCAAGCATGCGCCGCGTCGCCGCGTGGCTGCCCGTTGCGGCGGCTACCCGGGCCGCCAGCGCGATGTTCAAGAAGCCGTGGTGCTCGAAGAACGTCGCGCGGTCCCGTTGCCTGATGGCATTATGCAGCCCGGCTGTGCATTTGAAGGCCAGCCGCTCTGCGGCACACAGCACGATCGGCGTAGCCAGGTTCTCCTCGCTCTGGAAGGCCTCAATGGACGTGCCGCCGGTGCGCAGCTTGAGCCGCACACCGCTCGGCGCAAGCGTGTGGACGTCGTGCTCGGTCACCGAGTGCACCGGGATCTCGAGGTAGACGCGGATACCTTGCGACACGAGCGGGACAAGGTGGGTCAGCGCGTCGACCAGCGAATGCGGCCCCAGCGGGACTTCGATGCCCGTGAGGCGCACCTGCTGACACTCCCTGGAAGCATCCACGGTCCGGAGCAGCGCCTGCAGCCCTCCGGGCACCACTACCGCAACGGCCAGCCGCTCGACGCCGTGCCGCGCCGCGAGGTCGTTTATCGTGCTGAGCCGCCCGGCCGAGCACACGAAGGGCCCGACCATGTCCGCATACCAGGCCATGCGGTGTGCCAGATGGTCGGCGACCGCCGACGACGGTGGTTCGTCCTGCGGCGGGAACATCGACGCGTCGTCGAACAGACTGGTGAACAGCCCTGCCAGGTCGCCGTCGATCATGGTGCTTGCTCTCTCGCCGGACCGCGGCCGCTCCAGGTCCAGGCGTAAGTGCCGTCGTCGACGGCTTGACCTCCCTCGCCGAGTTCAAGCGGGCGGAAGGTGTCGACCATGACGGCGAGCTCGTCGAAGAACTCGACCCCGATAGAGCGTTCGTACGCCCCGGGCTGCGGCCCGTGCGCGTGACCGCCGGGGTGCAGGCTGATCGATCCCTGGCCGATTCCGGAGCCCTTGCGCGCCTCGTAGTCGCCGCCGCAGTAGAACATGACCTCGTCGCTGTCGACGTTCGAGTGGTAGTACGGCACCGGGATCGACAGCGGGTGATAGTCGACCTTGCGGGGCACGAAGTTGCAGACGACGAAGTTGGTGCCCTCGAAGACCTGATGTGCCGGAGGGGGCTGGTGCACCCGCCCCGTGATCGGCTCGAAGTCGGAGACGTTGAACGCGTACGGGTACAGGCAGCCGTCCCAGCCGACGACATCGAAGGGATGCCGCGGATAGGTGTAGACCGTGCCGGTGATGCCGCCTGGACCGCTTCCGCGGTGCTTGATGTACACCTCGACGTTCTCCTCGTCGACCTCGATGGGCTCACTCGGGCCGCGCAAATCGCGCTCGCAGTACGGCGAGTGTTCGAGGAACTGGCCGTACTTGGACAGATACCGCTTCACCGGCGTGATGTGCGAATTCGCCTCGATGCAGTAGGCGCGCAGCGGCTCGCCGGGCGCCGGCAGCCAGCGGTGCGTCGTGGCGCGGGGAAGCAGGATGTAGTCGCCTTGCCGAGCATCGAGTGCACCGAAGACGGTCTCGACGCGGGCCGAGCCCGACTCGACGTACACACACTCGTCGCCGATCGCGTTTCGGTAGAGCGGCGAGGGACGCTGTGCCACTACGTAGGAAATGCGCACGTCCGCGTTCGCAAGGACCAACCGCCGGCCGGTTACCGTGTCGGTGCTCTCGACGTCGGCATCTTTGAACAGCTCGTGAAGGCGCAGGTGCCGGGGCAGCAACGGCGCGTTCGGCACCGTGCTCAGGTCCGGCAGCCTCCAGACGCGAGCATCGACGATCGCCGAGGGCAGCTCGCGGTGGTACAGCAGCGAGGAGTCGGCAGAGAAGCCCTCCTCTCCCATGAGCTCCTCGTAGTAGAGCCCGCCGTCGGGTGCGCGGTGTTGCGTGTGCCGCTTCGGCGGCACGCTGCCGCGCTGCCGGTAGTACGCCATCGTGGCCGTCCCTCCGCTCTTGCGGTGCTGCACACCCATCCTGACGTACCTGGGTCACGGTCCGGTCGCATTTACG
>DATFRC010000185.1:0-4963 GCA_035263725.1 Jatrophihabitantaceae bacterium
GAAGCCCGGCGACGCGCTGTTCTTCGCGCACGGTTTCAACATCCATTTCGGCTACATCACGCCGCCGACGACCGTCGACGTGGCGATGGTGGCGCCCAAGGCTCCCGGCCACCTCGTTCGCCGGCAATTCGAAGAGGGCCACGGCACGCCCGTACTGGTGGCCGTCGCTCAAGATGCCACCGGCAAGGCCTGGGATCTGGCCAAGTCGTACGCGGCCGCGATCGGCGGGACCAAGGCGGGCGCCCTGGTCACGACGTTCCAGGAAGAAACCGAAAGCGACCTGTTCGGCGAGCAGGCCGTGCTCTGCGGCGGGGTGACCGCGCTGGTGAATGCCGGCTTCGAGACGCTCGTGAACGCCGGTTATCAGCCCGAGGTCGCCTACTTCGAGTGCCTGCACGAGCTGAAGCTGATTGTCGACCTCATGTATGAAGGCGGCGAGAGCTGGATGCGCTATTCGGTCAGCGACACTGCCGAGTACGGGGATCTGACCCGTGGTCCGCGGGTGATCGGCCAGGGCACCAAGGACGCGATGGCCAAGCTGCTGGCCGACATCCAGGCCGGTGAATTCGCCCGCGAGTGGGTCGCCGAGGACGACGCAGGCCGGCCGAATTTCGAGCGGCTGCGCGCCGAGGCGAAGACCGCCAAGATCGAGGAGGTCGGCAAGCCGCTGCGCAAGATGATGAGCTGGCTGAACTCGGCCGCGAAGGAGATGGACGAGTAATGCCAGGTGATTCACTAACTGGCGACGTATCGCCCGGTGACGTAGCGGCGGGCGACGTCGCCGCGGAACCGAAGCGCGCGCACGTCGTCACGCATCTGCCGGGCGACGGCGTGGGGCCTGAGGTGACGGACGTAGCACGCGCGTGCGTGGATGCCGTCGCCGCTCGACACGGTTTCGCCGTCGACTGGCGTCATTGCGGCCTGGGTGGCCGGCACTACCTGGACACCGGCGAGGTGCTCCCGGACTCGGTACTCGACGAGCTGCGCAAATCCGACGCGATTCTGCTCGGCGCCGTCGGGACGCCGGAGGTGCCGCCGGGCGTGCTGGAGCGCGGGCTGCTGCTGCGGCTGCGGTTCGAGCTTGACCTGTACGTGAACCTGCGGCCGTCGAAGCTGCGTCCCGGCGTCGGTGGTGCGGTTGGCAAGCACCGGCTGGAAGATCTCGACTTCGTGATCGTCCGGGAAAACACTGAGGGTTTGTACGCGGGCGCAGGCGGAGCAGTGCATCGCGGCACCGAGTTCGAGACGGCCACCGAAGAGTCGCTGAATACCTGGGCCGGCGTGCGCCGGTGCGTCCGGTACGCGGCCAAGTTGGCTTCGCAGCGATCCGGGCGCCTCACGCTCGTGCACAAGACCAATGTGCTCACGCACGCGGGCGACCTGTGGCACCGTGTCGCCGCCGAGGTCGCAGCTGAGGAAGGCGTGCAACTCAGCTATGCGCACGTCGACGCCGCATGCCTGTGGATGGTCGACGACCCGCGCCGGTTCGACGTGATCGTGACGGACAACCTGTTCGGCGACATCATTTCCGACCTCGGCGCGGCACTCACCGGTGGTCTCGGCTACGCGCCGAGCGGAAACCTGAACCCGGACCGCACCGGGCCGTCGGTATTCGAGCCGGTGCACGGCTCGGCGCCGGACATCGCCGGGAAGGGGCTGGCCAACCCGGCCGGGGCCGTGCTGTCGGCCGGGCTGATGCTCACGCACCTCGGCGAGGGCGCCGCGGCCGCAGATCTGGACGCGGCCGTGGACGCGGTGCTGGCCGAGGGCGCGCCAACGAGCACGGGAGCGTGGGAGCAGGCGCTCCTAGCCCGCGCGGGTCAAGCAGGGGTAACGCGATGAGCACGCCGACATCGAAGGTAGAGATCTACGACACGACCCTCCGCGACGGGTCTCAGCAGGTCGGACTTGACCTGACGGTCGCCGACAAGCTACGCGTGGCCGCCGCCCTCGACGGGCTTGGCGTCGACGTGATCGAGGGCGGCTGGCCAGGGTCCAACCCGAAGGACGCCGAGTTCTTCGAGCGCGCCAAGAAGATCAACTTCAAGCACGCGACGCTGGCCGCATTCGGCGCGACCCGGCTGCCGGGCCGCAAGGTCGAAGACGACGCCAGCTTGCGCGCGCTGCTCGACGCGGAGACGCCGATCGTGACGCTGGTCGGCAAGTCCTGGACGCTGCACGTCGACGAGGCGCTGCGCACGACGCGGGCGGAGAACCTCGCCATGATCGCCGACTCGGTCGCCTACATGGCCGCGGCCGGCCGACGGGTCGTGTTCGACGCCGAGCACTTCTTCGACGGCTACCGGGCTGACCGCGGCTATGCGCTCGAAGTACTCGCGGCCGCGGCCGACTCCGGCGCCGACACCCTGGTGCTGTGCGACACTAACGGCGGCACTTTGCCCGAGGACGTGGCCACGATCGTCGCCGAGGTCGCCGACAGATCGCGCACGGCCGTCGGCGTTCACTTCCACAACGACGCCGCTTGCGCGGTGGCCAACTCGGTCATCGCCGTGTCCGCTGGCAGCCTGCACGTTCAAGGCGCCGCCAACGGCTACGGCGAGCGGTGCGGTAATGCCGACCTGTTCTCGGTCATCGCGAGCCTCGAGCTGAAGCGCGGGCATGAGCTGCTGCCGGCGGGCAGGCTTGGCGCGCTGGCGTCGACGGCCAGGACGATCGCCGAGGTCGCGAACCTGCCGTTCGAGGCTAGGCAGCCGTATGTCGGATCGTCGGCGTTCACCACCAAGGCCGGGCTGCACGCTTCGGCGATCGCCCGGCGGCCCGACGCGTACTCGCACGTCGATCCCGCCACCGTCGGCAACAAGGCGCAGGTGCTGGTCAGCGAGCTGGCTGGCCGCAGCAATGTGGTTGCGAAGGCTGCCGAACTCGGGCTCGACCTGTCTGCCGACCCGACGCTGGCAGGCCGGGTGCTCGACCAAGTGAAGGAAGCTGAGCACCGGGGCTACGCATTCGAGGCGGCCGACGCCTCGTTCGAGTTGCTGGTGCGCAAGAGCGCGGGCGTTCTGCCCGCGTGGTTCGAGCTTGAGGGCTACCGTGTGGTCATCGAGCGTGCTGGTGACGCCGACCGCAGCGAGGCGATCGTGCGGCTCCGTCTCGGCGACCACCGGCTGGTTGCAGTCGGCGAGGGCGTCGGGCCGGTCCATGCGCTCGACCAGGCGCTGCGCCGCGCGCTGGCCGAGGTGTATCCGCAGCTAGCGAGCATCCACCTGGTCGACTACAAGGTGCGCATCCTGGATGGCCGGGCCGCTACGAGCGCGGTCACCCGGGTGATGCTCACCTCGGCGGACGCCGAAGGGGAGTGGACGACGGTCGGTGTGTCAGACGACATTGTGACCGCCTCGTGGGAGGCGCTCGCCGATGGCATGGTCTTTGGGTTGCTGCGAGCTGGCGCGGAGCCGCTCGCCGAGGAGATTTCGGAGGCGGTATGAGTTCCTTGCCCAGGCCGCGATCGGGCCCACTCACGACCGGGCCGTCCCGAGCGGCCGCCCGCGCGATGCTGCGCGCCGTCGGTCTGTCGGAGCAGGACCTGGAGCGGCCGCAGGTCGCCGTTGCGTCCTCCTGGAACGAGGTGACCCCCTGCAACGTCCACCTCAATGGCCTAGCCGCCGCGGCGAAGGAGGGCGTCCGCCAGGCCGGTGCCGTACCGCTGGAGTTCGGCACGATCGCCGTTTCCGACGGCATCTCCATGGGCACCGAGGGCATGAAATCGTCCCTCGTCAGCCGGGAGATCATCGCCGACTCGGTCGAGCTGATGGTGAACGCCGAGCAGTTCGACGCGCTCGTCACCATCGCTGGCTGTGACAAGTCGCTGCCGGGCATGCTGATGGCCTGCGCGCGGTTGGACATCCCGGCCGCGTTCTTGTATGGCGGGACCATCCTTCCCGGCTGGGCGCACGGCAAGTCAGTGACGATTCAAGACGTATTCGAAGCCGTCGGCGAGCACGCCGCGGGATCCATGTCGGACGCCGACCTGCTCGCGGTCGAGCGCGCCGCCTGCCCCGGGGCCGGCTCGTGCGCCGGCATGTACACGGCGAACACGATGTCGGCGTGCGCCGAGGCACTGGGCATGACGCTGCCGGGTGAGGCGTCTGCGCCTGCGGTCTCTGCCGAGCGGACTGACCTCGCGCGGCGTACCGGGGAGGCTGTGGTAAACGCGCTGGCGACCGGGCTGCGGCCGCGTCAGATCATGAACAGGGCAGCGTTCCTGAACGCGGCCACGGTCGTGATGGCCACCGCGGGATCGACGAACGCGGTGCTGCACCTGCTGGCTATCGCCAACGAGGCCGGGGTCGAGCTCAGCCTGGACGACTTCGACGAGATCAGCAGGCGCACGCCCGTCATCGCCTCTATGCGCCCATCCGGCCTGTACATCATGAGCGAGCTGGACAGGGTCGGCGGCGTTCCGGTGATCTTGAAGGAATTGCTTTCCGCCGGGCTGATCGACGGCAGCGCCATGACGGTCAACGGCCGCGCCATCGGCGACAACGTGGCTGACGCCTTCGAGCCGGACGGCAAGGTCGTGCGCCCCGTCAAGGATCCGTTCAAGCCCGACGGCGGCCTGGCGATCCTGCGCGGGTCGCTCGCGCCGAACGGCGCCGTCGTGAAGACCCCCGGCATCGAGACACTTCGTTTCGAGGGCACGGCGCGGGTCTTCGAGCGCGAGGAGGACTGCTTCGGCGCAGTCACAGCCGGCGAGGTCAGCAAGGGCGACGTGCTGTGCATAAGGAACGAGGGCCCCAAGGGCGGTCCCGGCATGCGCGAGATGCTCGCGGTGACGGCGGCCATCAAGGGTGCAGGGCTCGGCAAGGACGTCGCGCTGCTCACCGACGGCAGGTTCTCGGGGGCCACGTTCGGTGCGTGCGTCGGGCATATCGCGCCTGAAGCGTGGGACGGCGGTCCGATGGCGCTTGTTGCCGACGGCGACAAGATCGTCTTGGACGTAGTG
>DATFRC010000186.1:0-21426 GCA_035263725.1 Jatrophihabitantaceae bacterium
GCTGGTGAAGAACTGGATGGCGGTCAGATGGCTGGTGAAGCTGAGCTTGCTCGGGGTGTGTGCGCTCGCCTGCGTCGCGACTACGGCGCCGGTGATGGCTAGCGCAGCCGTCGTGCCGAGGAGGAGGCGTGTGGGGATGGACATAGTGGTGCTCCTAAGCCAAAGAGGATCTGTTAGAGTAGTAAGCAGCTTGGCAGATAGCTTACAGACCTGACTATCAGATTGGCAAGCTATGGCGCAGCAGTCGCTAGCCGGCGAGGCTTACGCAAAGATGCGGGCACTCAGCACGGAAATCGATCGCCTAGACCAGGCCGCCGCCGACCGTTTCGGCCTCAACCGAACTGACATGCGCGCGCTCGACATCCTTAGCAACGGACCGCTAGCCCCGAGCGCGCTGGCCCAGCGACTTGGCATCACCACCGGCGGCCTGACCTCAGTCGTCGACCGCCTCGAAAAGGCCGGCTACGTGCGACGTCGCAACGACCCCCGTGACCGCCGCCGGCAGGTTGTGGAGACTACCGAGGCCACGGTCGCTCGTGGCCGCGAAGTGTTCCAGGGCCTTATCGAGGCGACCACCGAATTCTTGAGCACCTACACCGACGAGCAACTACGTCTGATCAACGACTTCCTTACCCGCATGGGCCGCCTCACCACGGCGTACGCCGAGACCCTGAGCGGCCGCGGGCCCGACCTGCCCAGCATGCCGAGCATGCCGAGCCGAAACCCGGGCCTCAGCCAGTGACCGGCAGGCCCGCGGAACCGCATGCCCGGACAGCCGACGCACCGGCCTTCTGCGCCGTACGTGGCTGAGCAACACCCCGGTCGGATGCTCGCATCCGGCTTGCGAGCCCCTAGCTGTGCCTTCGAGCCCCGAGCCCGCGTCATTCGCGGGCAACCGGCTCGGGGCGGCCGGGTTGCTCGCCTCCTCGCGCATCGAGGTACTCGCGAGTCGGCACCATGACCTTGCGGCGGAAGGTACACACGATCGTGCCGTCCTGCTTGTAGCCGATCGTCTCGACGTGCACCACACCCCGGTCGGATTTGGACCTCGACGGCGTCTTGTCGAGTACCCGCGTCTCGCCGTAGATGGTGTCGCCGTGGAAGGTCGGCGCAACATGCCGCAAAGACTCGACCTCGAGGTTCGCGATCGCCTTGCCGCTGATATCGGGCACCGACATGCCGAGCAGCAGGGAGTAAACGTAGTTGCCCACCACGACGTTCCTCCCGAAATCGGTGGACTTCTGGGCGTAGTTCGCGTCCAGGTGCAGCGGATGGTGGTTCATTGTGATCAGACAGAACAAGTGGTCGTCGTATTCGGTGACGGTCTTGCCCGGCCAGTGCTTGTACACCGCACCGACCTCGAACTCTTCGTAGTACCTGCCGAACTGCACGTCCGCGCTCCTTCGTCCGGTGCGGCTGTGGCTCAGCATCCTGCCTCGATCAGCCCAGCTGCGGAGCCCAATGTGGCAGATGCCTTACCGCCAAACCATCGGCCCTATCGGAACGATGACGCGATGTGCTGCTCGACCTCCGCGTACGCGACCCCGGCACGTCCCAGTAATTGCCCGATCCCGTCAAGCGCATTGGACAAGCCGCGAGCGTGCTGATCGAACTGTTCATATAGGGACGTGAACTGCGCCGCGGCCTGCCCTGACCAGTCTGCGCCGAACAGTGGGCTCAGCTGCCCCTTGAGGCTCAGGTGCGCGCCACGGACATCGGACGACGTGCGCGCGACGTTGCCGCTGAGCTGCTGCAATTGAGCCGGCGTGACTTTGAGGCCCGTTGACATGTGCTGATCCTTCCTGACTGGCCGAATCCACGGCTTTCGCTTTGGCTGACGTGCCCGAACGCTACGCAGCTTTGGCGCTGCCGGGACCCATGAAGGACAGCCTGTGGATAACCGTCGTCAGCCTCGGGGGTTATCCACAGGGCCGCCGATTCGGGCATCACACCGCTGACCGCGGCCGCAGACTTCGGGCATGGACATCCGGCTCTCGGTCCGCGACCAGGACGGCTTCACACGCGATGTCGCCCTCGCTGCTCCATCGGGCGCGGCGCTGCGCGATGTCTCCGATGGCATAGCGAGCCTGATGCCGGGCGCGGACGGCACCATCGCGTTATGGAGTGGCTCGCAGCGCCTACCACCGACCGCCCTACTCGGCGGGCCCGGCCTGCGCGATGGTGGCGTGCTGCAACTGGGGCGCCCTGGCGCGCGCGACCTCACGGCCGGTGCCGTGATTCGCATCCACGTGGTCGGCGGCCCGGACGCCGGCCTGATTGTCGCGCTGCCGCGCGGCGTCCTCATCGTCGGCAGGAGCCCGGCGTGCGACCTGGTGCTGACTGACCCGGATGTGTCCCGCCAGCACGCGGCGCTCACCGTCACCACCGCCGGCATCAGCGTGCGAGATCTCGGCTCCACCAACGGCACCCACCTCGATGGCACCGCGGTGGACGCCGATGGCGCCGCTGTCAGGCCCGGCCAGTTGCTCCGCCTGGGTGATTCCCTGCTGCGCGTCAGTGGCGCCGACGAGCCCGCTGCGGCGGTCCGGGACGGGCCGGACGGCACGCAACTCGTGAACCGCCCGCCCCGCCTCGCGCCCCAGCTACCCGATCGCGAAGTGATCGCACCGGTGCGCCAGCTGATTCCCAAACCGCAGCGGGTGCAGTGGCTGGCGGCGTTACTGCCGACGCTGCTCGGCGTGGGCCTCGCCCTGGCGATGCACAGCGTGCAATTCCTGGCGTTTGCGCTGCTGTCTCCTGTGCTGATCGTGGCCACCGCCGCGGGCGACCGGTTGCACTGGCGGCGCACCCGCCGGCAAGAGGCACACGGCTTCCGTCGACGCGAGGCAGAGGCCCAGCGCGAGCGCGTTCAGCTACTCGCCGCCGAGATGACGCATCGCCGCCGCGCACACGCCGATCCGGCTGCAGTGCTGCGCACCGCGACGATCCCCGACTGTCGGTTGTGGGAGCGCCGCCGCACCGACCCGGACATGCTCGACCTACGCCTCGGCATGGGCGACGCGCCGTCGGCGCTGCGGATTCGCCGTGGCGCGCAAGTCGAATCGGCAGGCGTTGTCCAGCTGGTGCCCTCGGTCGTCACGCTCCGCGCCGGTCCTCTCGGCATTGCCGGTCCCCCGGGCATCGCGCTCGGCACTGCCAGGTGGGCACTGGCCCAGGTCGCCGTCCTGCACTCGCCGATGGACGTTCGAGTCGTGCTGCTGCTGTCCGACGCAGCCGCCCAGGCCTGGATGTGGGCCCGCTGGCTGCCCCATCTCGGCGGCAATGTGGCGGTGACGGCCGAGCAGCACGCCGGTACCGTCGCAGAGCTCTCGCGCGTCGTCAGCAACCGGCTCGCACAACAGCGCCACGATGCGAGCAGCTGGACCGGGCAGTGGATCGTCCTCGTGGTCGACCGTGCGGGCGCGCTCGCCGACGTCCCTGGCCTGGCCCAGCTCCTCACTGCTGGGCCGGCGGTCGGCGTGACAGCGATCAGCCTCGACGAGGACGAACGGCGCCTACCCACGGCGTGCGTCGCTGTCGCACGCGTGCGCGGCGACACCGGCACCCGGCTTGGTATCCAGCAGGCCGGTAGCCCCGAGGTGACCGACGTGATCAACGACCGGGTCGGCACGCGGTGGGCCGAGCGGGTGGCTCGCGCCCTTGCGCCCATGGTCGATGCAAGCACTGACGCCGCTTCGGCGATCCCGGCGCAGTGTCGGCTGCTCGACATACTCGAGCTCAGTGAACCCACGTCGGACGAGCTCGTCGTTCGCTGGAGTGCCGGGTGCCGCCCGGCGACAACCCTCGGCGTCGGCGCCGAGGGCGCAGTCGCGATCGATCTCGAGCGCGACGGCCCGCACACACTGATCGCCGGCACTACCGGCGCGGGCAAGTCCGAACTCCTCCAGTCGTTGATCGCCGGGCTCGCGACAGCCAATTCCCCCGAAGCGGTCTCGTTCGTCTTGATCGACTACAAGGGGGGTGCGGCATTTGCCGACTGTGCTCGGTTGCCGCACAGCGTCGGCCTGGTCACCGACCTCGACTCGCACCTGACGCGCCGCGCGCTGCAGTCGCTCGACGCCGAGTTGCGGCGCCGCGAGGCCCTGTTCGCCGCGGCTGGAGCCAAGGATCTCGCCGTGTACCGAGCGTCCCCACATCAGGCACGCAGCCCGCTGGGACGGCTGGTGCTGGTCGTCGACGAGTTCGCTGCGCTGGCGGAGGAGCTGCCCGACTTCATCACGGGGCTGATCGCCGTAGCGCAGCGCGGTCGTTCGCTCGGTTTGCACCTGGTGCTCGCCACACAGCGACCGGGTGGGGTGATCTCCCCTGAGATCAGGGCGAACTCCGCGCTACGCATCGCACTGCGCGTCACCGATCCGGGTGAGTCCACGGACGTCATCGGCACCGATGTCGCCGCGACGATTGACAAGCACCGGCCGGGGCGCGCGTTCGTGCGCACCGGCACCGCACTCACCGAGATCCAGACGGCACGGGTGAGTGGTGCGGCACCGAGTGGCGTTGCCCAGGTGAGGGTGTTGCCGCTCGACGACTGGGGACGCCCGGTCGGCCCCGATATCACGGCCCATGGCGAGAAGACCGACCTGCAGCTGCTCGTGGACGCGATCTGTGAGGCGGCGGCCCGGACGGAGGTCACCGCGGCGGCGGCTCCATGGCGGGAGCCGCTCCCAGCCCGCCTTCCGGCCGCTGATCTGGAGCCGCGTAGCCATGCCGCGGTGATACCGGTCGGGCGGATCGACCTGCCCGGCGAGCAGCGGCAGGCGGCGCTGTCTGTCGATCTGCGAGTGAGCGGCCCGATGTTGATCGTCGGCAGCCCGCGATCTGGCCGCAGCACGACGCTTCGGACGCTCGCCGGCATGGCGGCCGCCGGTCTCGCGCCCGACGACCTGCACCTCTACGTCATCGACTGCGGGGGTGGCGGCCAACGCATCTTGGCGCATCTGGCGCACTGTGGCGCGGTGATCGATCGCGGCGAATTCGGTACAGCAGAACGGCTCCTCGCCCGGCTGACATCAGAGATCGCGCAGAGGCAGACCCGGTTGATCGAACTGGGCGTGAGCTCCGTCGCCGAAGCACGCGAGTGCGGACACGCCATCCCCTTCGTACTGGTGATCGTCGACGGCTGGGAGGGCTTCGTCGCGGCTGCAGAAGAGCACGACGCCGGACGCAGCGTCGAGACGCTGCTCGCGCTGATCCGCGATTCGGCAGCGGCTGGCTTCACGATCGCGATCGCCGGCGACCGCGCGACACTCACCGCCCGCATCGCCGGCATTGTGGCGCGCAAGTACGTGTTGCGCCTCGCCGACCGCGCTGACTATGCCCTCGCCGGCCTCCCTCCGAGAGCAGTGCCCACATCCATGCCACCGGGCCGGGCCATATGTGCCGAGACCGGCGCCGAGGTACAGCTTGCCTTCCTCGGGGCCGACCCGAGCGCGGCCGGTCAGCAACGGGCGCTTCGCGAGCTCTCGGCGATGTCCTCGCCGGAACCCCACCGAGGACTGATCCGAATCCGGCCACTGCCAACCCGAGTCGAGCTAGCTGCGCTCGGCTCGGTCAAGCAGGGCATGACCGTTTTGGGAGTCGGCGGCGACGAGTCGCGCCCGGTAGCGATCGACCTGTTCACCGGAGACGCTCGGCTGATCATCGCCGGACCTCGGCGGTCAGGGCGTAGCACCGTCTTGCGACTGGTGCTCGATCAGCTGCGCAATCGCGACGTCCTGGTCGCCGCGCCGAGACGATCCCCGCTTGTCGAGGCCGCGCAGACACTGCGCATCCGCGTGGTGACGCCAGACGATCCAGCCACGGCGATCGGGCCGTACAGCGGCCAGCTGCTGCTCGTCGACGACAGTGAGACGTTCCTCGACACCCAGATCGGTGACGCGTTGACCGACCTGCTGCGAAGCGGCCGATCGGGACTCGCCGCAGTCGTCGCCGCTCGCAGCGACGAGCTGGCAGTGACGTACCGGGGCGTCGGCCATGAGGCTCGGCGCAGCCGGGCGGGCCTGTTGCTGCAGCCCGAGCCCGGCGACGGCGAGTTGCTGGGATTGCGCCTGCCCCGGACGTACTCGACGCAACCGCCAGGGCGCGGGGTGCTCGTCGTCGAGCAGGCGCAGCTGCAGGCGATCAGCGGGGGAGCTGCCGTACTGCCGATCCAGGTGGCACTGCCGTGACGCCGTGCGCCGCCCACGGTCAGCCCATATGGGGATACCGGTGGTCGGTCGGCGGAGCGAAGTTCTCCTTGATCGAGCGGGGTGATAGCCAGCGGAGCAGATTCCAGATCGACCCGGCCTTGTCGTTCGTCCCGGACGCGCGACCCCCGCCGAACGGCTGCTGTCCCACTACGGCGCCGGTCGGCTTGTCGTTGATGTAGAAGTTGCCGGCGGCGAAGCGGAGCTCCCGCGTCGCCTCGTCGATGGCGGCACGGTCGGTCGCGAATACCGCGCCGGTGAGCGCATATGGCGAGACGGCCTCCAGCTGCGACATGGTTGCCCGCCATGCTTGGTCGGCCGGATGGGTCACGTCGTCGTAGACGTAGACACCCAGCAGCGGGCCGAAGTATTCGCGGGTGAACAGCTCGTGCGTCGGATCCGTGGACTCGACAATGGTGGGTCGCACGAAGTAGCCCTCGCTGTCATCGGCCTTTCCGCCGGCGAGCACGGTCGCCGACGGCTCGCCATGCAGCTGGTCCAGCACAGCGGAGAGCCGATCGAAGGCGCGACGGTCGATCACGGCGCCCCCGAAGTTCGCGAAGTCGGTCACATCACCGTAGGTCAACGACTCGGTGACAGCGACGAGTTCGTCACGCAGCCCGGCTTCCCACAGCGACCGGGGCAGGTAGGCACGCGAGGCCGCTGAGCACTTCTGTCCCTGGTACTCGAACGCGCCGCGGGCGAGGGCCACCGTGAGCGGCCCCGGTTCGGCCGACGGATGGGCCACCACGAAGTCCTTGCCTCCCGTCTCGCCGACCAGCCGCGGATAGGCCGCGTAGGAGCCGATCGAGGAGCCCACGCTGCGCCACAGGTGCTGGAACGTGGCGGTCGAACCGGTGAAGTGAATGCCGGCCAACGCCGGATGCGGCACCGCAACCTCGCTGACCGCGGCGCCGTCCCCGGTAACCATGTTGATCACGCCGGGTGGCAGCCCGGCGGCCTCCAGCAGCCGCATCGTCCAGTGGGCCGCAAGTTGCTGCGTCGGCGAGGGTTTCCATACGACGACGTTGCCGAGCAATGCCGGCGCGGTGGGAAGGTTGCCGGCAATCGCGGTGAAGTTGAACGGCGTGATGGCCAGCACGAAGCCTTCGAGCGGGCGATAGTCGGATCGATTCCACGTCAACGGCGCGCTCGCCGGCTGGTTCTCGAGGACCTGCCGAGCGAAGTGCACGTTGAAGCGCAGGAAATCGATCAGCTCGCACGCCGAGTCGATCTCGGCTTGCTGCACGGTTTTGGATTGTCCGAGCATGGTGGCCGCGTTCAGGGTGTCCCGCCAGGTGGTCGCGAGCAGGTCCGCGGCGCGCAGGAAGATCGCCGCCCGTTCGTCGAACGGGAGCTCACGCCACGCAGCTGCGGACGCGAGCGCGGCGTCGATCGCGGCCGCTACGTCTGCACCGGTCGCCTGCGCGGTCACACCGAGCACCGCGCGGTGCCGATGCGGCTGCACGACATCGACACGCGGCCCCCCGGCCATCCGCTGCACGCCGCCGACGGTCATGGTCAGGTCCGTGCCACCGGCCGCCAGATTCGCGATCTTGGACGCGAGTGAGCGGCGCTCCGGGCTGTCGGGTGCGTAACTGCGCGGCGGCTCGTTGGCGGGAATGGGTGGGTGCGTGATCGCGTCCATGGCGGGCCTCCCCGGGTGGCGCGGCATCGTTGCCGGTTTCTCGATGGTAATTGCGCCCCCGGGCGCGGCTACCCTGATGACGGTTCGCCTGGCGCTGTCAGCGACTCGAGCAGGGCGGCGATCTCCTGGTTGGCGTACCAAGCGAGCTCGAAGCCTTCGGTGTCGTCGACGGCGTCGGATGCATCCGAATCACCGAGGTCGGCGGCATCGATAAGGGTGGTCGCCGCGCGGACGACCGGCTCGGCATCGCGATCGTCGACGTGAACCGACACGACCTGCTGCAACGACACCGAGTAGGCAACGCGCACCACACCCAGATCGAGGTCGTCGCGCACCGTCACGACAGCGTCGGGCAACTCAGCCGCGATCACCACGCGGCGCGCTGCTGCGGCCGGATCGGCCGCAAGCAGCCGAAGCGAGGCGCGCGCCGCCTCGAGCATCGCCGCGTACTCCAGGGATTCGACGTCATCGTCGACATACCATTCCCGCAGCCCTGGCGTCACTGCGAATGCCGTGAGCGGCGCGGGCCCGAACTCGGAGGTCTCGACGAGCTGGCCCAGCACCGGGGTTGTCGCCGGCAGGTAAACCCTCACCCGAGCGGCTGCCCGGATGCCCGGCGGGGCCGTGCCGGTCGCGCCGCAAGGTCCGCTCGGAGTCGGATTGCGGTCGTGCGCATCGCCGACTCGAGCACCTCGGTGCGCCGGCGAGGATTCATCAGGTTGGCGCCGATCACGGCGAGGTCCGCGGGACCAGGCGTGACGAGGACAACGCGCATGCCGGATGCCCGGAGAGCGGCAACGTCGGCGACCAGGCCGCGCGTGATCGCGCGGCGCAGGGCTCGTTCGATGCGCGAGACCGGTGAACGCGGCCGGTCGAGGTCGGTCGACGCCATAGGCGCGAGGACGTACGCCTCATCGATGTCCTCGCCCATGAGAGTGTCCACGGACGTGTTCGACACGGCGCCGCCGTCGATGTAGGGGCGGCGGTCGATCGTCGCAGGCGGATACCACGCCGGGATTGCGCACGAGGCGACGACCGCGTCTGCGAGTGGCACCACGCGATCGCGCCCGAACAGCACCCGCCGTCCACTCCGGTAATCGGTGGCTGCGACCCATGTCCGCGGCCGCTCCGGCCAGCCCGACTCGAGGCCGCTGCTCGCGACTACCTCGGCGACGAGCCGGCGTACCGGCTCGAGCGTGCCTCGCCCCGCCGGCAAGACACCCGCCAAGGTGACCGCCGGGCGCGCTTGCCGCGGGTGCCGCGCCGCGTCCATGAGCAGGCGCGGTGAACCTGGAACTAGCAGCCGGGGTCGCCGCGGCAAGGCGCGCCCGGTACCGGCCGTGTAGTCGAACGCAATCGGGGGATCGGTCGGCGCCGGAACACCCTGGTGGTGACGGCGAATTTCATCCACCGACGCCCCGCATGCCAGCAACGCAGCGGCCACCGCGCCGGCTGAGGTCCCGACCAGCTGCTGCACTGTGCGCACGTCGAAGCCGGCCTCGGTCTCCAACGCGGCCAGCGCCCCGATCGTCCACGCAAAACCGAGCGCACCACCGCTACCCAGCACCACGGCACGCCGTGGCGAGGCGCTCACTTGCACGGCTCCGGGAGCACTACGGCACCGGCTCCTGCAGCGCGGACGAGCGGCGCCGCGTCGTCTCCATGCTCGCCATCACCAGCTCGGCGAGCGACTCCTCGATCAGCGCGGCCAACACGTCGACGTCGGCCATGGCGTCGCGATCGGCGTTCAAGCCGTAGTAGACGCCCCCGGCGTAGGAGGTCAGGCCGATCGTGACGACCTGCCCGCTGGCGAGCGGCACGACCGGGAACATCTCAAGCATCCGCGCCCCCGCCACGTACAGCGGCACCTGCGGGCCGGGCACGTTTGTGACGACCAGGTTGAACATCCGGCGGGTGAGCCCGTTGGCCAGGCGGGCGCCCACCGCGTGCAACGTCGGCGGTGCGAACCCGGACAACGCCACGAGGGCGTCGGCGCCCACCGACTGCCCCGACTCCTTGTGCGCTTTCGTCGCGTAGCTCACTTGCGCCAACCGCATCAGCGGGTTCGGCTCGCCGACGGGCAGGTCGACGATCAGTCCCGACACCCGATTGCCCAGATCGGCAACATCGGACGCCGAGCGCACACTCACCGGCACCATCGCCCGCACCGTGGTTGCCGGCGTTACCGGCTCACCCCGGAACAGCAGCCAACCGCGCAGGGCGCCGGCCACGGTCGCAAGCACCACGTCGTTGATCGCCCCGCCGTGCCGCCGGCGCACCACCTTGTAGTCGTCGAGGGAGGTGCGGGCCACGCCGAAGCGGCGCTGCTCGCCGATCGGCATGCTCAGCGGCGACGACGGGGCAGGGCGCACCATCGCGCCCGCCGCAGAGATGAGGCTGCCCGCCATCTCCAGCACCCGGCCGGCGAGGCTGCGCACATCGCGCGTGCCCAGGCGCACCGTATCGAGCAGGCCGCTGGGCCGGCGCAGCAGTTCATTCGCCGCGGCGGTCACCAGCTCTGTCGAGCTTGGCTCCTGGGCCGGCATCCACAAGTCGTCGGGGACGGCCCGCGGGGTGGGCGACGTATCGAGGATGACCTGCCCGATGTCGACACCCCGCACGCCGTCCACCATGGAGTGATGTGACTTCGTGATGATCGCGAAGCGATCTCCCTCGAGCCCCTCGACGAGGTACATCTCCCACAGCGGCCGGCTGCGATCGAGCGGTCGCGACTGAATTCGGGCGCAGAACTCGCGCAACTGCTCGTCGGAGCCGGGTTTGGGCAGTGCGGAACGGCGCACGTGATAGGTGATGTCGAAGTCGGGGTCATCGACCCACACAGGGTTGGCCAGGTGCCCGGGTACGAAGCGCACCTTCTGCCGATACCTCGGCACCAGGCTGATCCGATCCTCGATCAGCTCGACAAGTCGCTCGTAGTCGAAGCCGTCTGTCGGCACCGCGAAGATCGCCAACCCCCCGGCATGCATGGGTGTCGTGCGCCCCTCGAGGTAGAGGAACGACACATCTGAGGCCGAGAGGCGGTCGGGCATCTAGTCGGCTCCTTGACGGCGGTGCCTGCCATTGTTGCGCGGAGTTGTTGCGTGGTCATGCATCTCGTAGGCGTCTTCATACCTGAGCACGTCGCGTGCCGCACCGGTTTCGGCGCGCCGTCAGCCGTGCCGCCGCCGGTGCTTCGCGTGCGGCGCGCCGGCCAGGGCCGCCGCAAGTTCCACGGTGCCCTGGCGCAGCACGCTGTTCGGACGCGCCTCGCCGAGCGTCTTGCCCACGACGAGTGCGGCATCGAGCGGCTCCGGGTCGTAGGGCAGCAGCGCCGCCGGCTGGCGTCCGGCGAAGCGCTCCAGGGCGGCGCTGAGCTCGATACGCGGATCGCCGGGCACGACGCTGCGGCGCACTTTGTTGAGCACCACCCAGATGGGGGCGGCGACCTCGGCGTCGCGGAGCTCAGCCAGCCCGCGGACGAGCCGCTGCAACCCGATCGGGTCGGCCGCGCCGACGGCAAGCACCACCTCGGCCCCGTCGAGGACGGCCAGCGTCGCTCCGTTCCGGCGCGGCGCCAGCGTGTCGTAAGAGAGCTCCTCGTCGGATTCGAGGGAGAAGCCGCAGTCGACGATGGTGAAGTCCGCTATCCCGCGCGCCGCGCCCAGCACCGACCCGATCGCGGTCGCGCGCAATTCCGGCCATCGTTCCGCACGTGGGATGCCGGTGAGCACCCGCAACGTCGGCCTGAGTTGCCAGCACAGCCCGGCGAGCGTCGCCGCGTCCAGCCGGGTCGACGCTGCTTGCCGGCACGCCGCGGCGAGGCCGGGTGATTCGTCGAGCAACCCCAGCACCGAGGCGATCACCCCGCCGTACACGTCGGCGTCCACGAGGAGGGCGGTACAACCGAGCCGGCAGAGTTCGTCGGCCAGGGCAACCGCGACGGTGGTGCGGCCCGGCGCGCCGGTCGGCCCCCACACGGCGACGACCGAGCCGCGCCTGGTCGGCTGCCCAGGTGCCGGTTCAGTTCCCATCGGCGGGATTACCTGCGACGTTGCGGTTGCCGGATCGCCGAAAGTGCGCGTCAGCCGCAGCCGCGTCGTCCAGCCGTCGGCAACGGCCACGGCCTCGGAGATCACCGAACCGACGACGCCCGGCTCGGCGTCGTCGGGGACCAGGAACTCGATTCCCATTGCGCGCAGCCGATCCTCGGCCGTGCCGTCTGCGCGGCGCACTACGCCCACCGGGACGACGCCTGCGGCGTTGAGCCGGTCGACGGCGTCGGCGTCGAACCGCCGCAGCCCGGCCGCGACCAGCGCCGCCTTCGCCTGGCCGGCACCGGCCGCCGCCAGCAGATCGACCACGTCGACGCAGCGGCGTACCACCGCCACGCCATGGTCACCGCGTTCCAGTGCGACGAGCAGTCCGGCTTCCCACCCTGCGCCGTCCGCAGCGGTCAGGATGGGCAGCTTCACGAGCTCACGCCGCAACGCTCGAGATTCGGCAAGATCGTGGACGGCTCGGGGTCGCCACCCAACAGCCCGGCGCGGATCGTCGTCCCCTCCAGGCCCAGGGCTGTGATTACGCGTGTTGCCTGATCAGGCGGGACGCGGATCACGACATTCTCGGTGCTACTCGTGCCGAACGAGCCGCCGCCGCTCGACTGGACGTCCTGCACCGTGACGCCGGGTAGCACCACGACCGCCCGGCATGTCTTGCTCGATAGCCACAACTCGATCTGTTCGCCGCGCGCGACGCGCGGCGCCTGATCGCTGGTGAGCGGGACGGTGAGCGTGGTCCCCGCGGGTGTGGCGGCAATCGCGGAGCGGGGCAGGAGTTCGCCGGCGGCCACGGGGCGCGACAGCGTCTTGCTCACCGGGTTGTCCGCGGGGCGTCTGCTGCCGGCGGGCAGGTAGCGGCTGCGATCTTCTAGACGCACCTTGATCGGTTGCAGATCGTCCTGGGCTATGACCGTGCCCGCGGCGAGGCTGCGCCGAGCCGCCCAGACCGGATGCGTCGAGTCCGCCCTGGCGACGACGAGGGCCCCGGCGGCCACTGAGATCAGCACCAGCATTACGCCTGCGACGAGTCGCAGATCGAACCAAGACGGCGTCTTGACGCGCCGCGGCGTGGGGGAAGGCGTAGCCATTGGTTGCGACCGTCAGGTAGGGACGATGTCGGTCACGACATGCCGCAACGGGTCGAACCGGGTGAGCACCGGCAGAGCGTACTAGACCTCTGAGCTCGGTCTCACCGTGTGATGCCAGCCTGTGGACGCGCGCGGGCTAGTCGGCGCAATCGCGCCATACTGGCAGCCTCCGCACGCAAGTCGGGTCGGCTGAAGGGAATCACGCCAATGCCCAGCGATCGGTTCCTGACGCTCGCCGACGTCGCCGACGTCCTGAATATCTCGCCGTCACAGACCTACGCCCTCGTGCGAAGCGGCGAACTCGAGGCGATAAAGATCGGCGGACGCGGCCAGTGGCGGGTGGAGCGCGACAAGTTGGAGAGCTACATCGCCCGGATGTACGACCAGACGAAGCAGTTCGTCTCCGAGCATCCCTATATCGACGCCGAGTGATGGGCGGCTACGTGCTACGGCGCACCACTGCGAGCGCACTAAGGGGCACGAGGGCGACCTCGCGCACCTGATCCCGGCGGCGTAGTTCCCCCGCCGCGTGCTGGGCGACCTCGACGAAGTCTGCGCCCAGCCGGTCGATCGTCCCATCTATGGCGGTGCCGTCGATCACGCTGATCCGCACCGCGGAACGATCGCGAGCGATTCCGCGCAGCGCGTGACGCAACCCGAGGCATGACTCGACGACGCTCTCGGACTCCGGCACAGCGGACAGGCGGCCGAGCCCCGACACGCTGATCACGGCCGCCGTAACGGCCACCGCCTCGCGGCCCGTCTCGTCGACGACCAACAGCCAGTCCGGTCCGACGCGTGTCAGCCGGCCCGTCACACCGTCGTCGCCGATGCAGCGCAGCCGCACTATCGCGCCGACCGCGGGGCGCAACCGATCGAGCAGGCGGGCCCGGCCGATCTCGATCCGGGTGCGCTCCTCGACCTCGACTGCGCGCTCGGCTGTATCCAGCGCGGCGGCCTGGCCCTCCAGGTCCGCGAAGAGCGCTTGCCAGCGCGTCGCCACCCGCCTATTAGAGCACCTCGTTGACTGAACGCTAGCTATGGCGTATGAAAGCTAATGAAGACAAATGAAAGGAAACGGAGATGGGTGGGCGACTGATCCGGTTGGCAATCGTCGCTGCCGCTGACAGCGCGGTGCTGCTGACGATGCCGCCTGACTGGACGCAGCTGGCCACCGATCTGGGGGCGCCGCACCGCTGGCTCGCCCGCGTCGGCGCCGACGAGGCCGCGCTGACCGTGGTCGGTGCGGCTGTGTGGTGCGCGGCACTCTGGCTGGCGATCGCCTTGGGCTTCGCGAGCGCGTCCGCGCTGCCTGGGCGCAGCGGTGCTCTCGCCAGGGCAGTTGCCGCGCGCCTGCTGCCTGCCGTCGTCATGCGGACCGTCGCCGGAGTCGCCGGAGTCAGCGTCCTGATCGCCCCCGTCACAGCGAGCGCGACGACGCCTCGAGACGGCGCGCACCCAGGTACAGCCGTTCCGGCACCGAGCTGGCCCGTCGATCCGCAGCACGGCCGAGTGCACATCGGCTGGCCGACCGACGCCGCGACATCACCTCCGCAGCGCCCCGACGAGGGACAAAGTGCCTCGCCCCCCACTCCCGCGGGCGCTGAGGCGACCGTCCGCGTCCAGCCCGGAGATTCGCTCTGGGTGATCGCGGCCCGCCGGCTGGGCGAGCATGCCTCGGACTCGGCGATCGCCGCTACCTGGCCCCGCTGGTACGCGGCCAACGCCCAGGTAATCGGCGACGACCCTGCCCTGATCCGTCCCGGCGAAGTGCTGCGCGCACCCGACGCCGGCTAGCTCAAGCCACAGGAGCCCGACATGACCGCCGCCCGCGCCGATCCGGCCACCGCCGCTGCACGCCCGATCACCGTTCGCCCGGCGCCACGTCGCGAGCCACCCTTCGACGACGAACTGCCCGAGCGGTACCTGCAGCTGATCGGCCCACACGATCGCCCGCTTCCGTTCGTGCCGTCGCAACGCCGCCTCACCGACAAGCGTGACCTCTTCGCGGCTCGGCCGACCGGACGCGGTGAGCTGCCGGATCCGCGGTGGTTCGGCCGCCGGTTGCTCATCGCAGCACTCGAGGCACTTGGCGGCCGGCGCTCACCGCAGCAGCTTGCGCCACACCTCAGTCACGCCGTCTTGAGCGGGATGCTCGCCGGTTCGCAGCGCACGACGTGGGCGCAACCGGCCACGCTGCGTTCACTGCGGGTGTGCGAACCGGCCGACGGTGTCGCCGAAATCTCGGCGGTGGTCCAGGTCGGACCGCGGTTTCGTGCTGTTGCCGCGCGTCTCGAGGGGCTCGACGGCCGCTGGCGCTGCGTTCGGCTACAGCTCGGCTGAGCTACCTCTTGCGGCGGCGGGGGGCGCTGCCCCGGTTGCCGCGGCTGCCCCGATTCGGGTTGGCGCGCGACTGCTGCTGGCGCTTGGCCGACTTCGACGCGCCCGCCGCTCCGTCGCCCCCGCTCATCTGCACCTCGGGCGTCTCGGAACCCAGCGTCGGCGCGCTGTAGAGGAGTGGGCGTGCGGACGCGTCGCGGTCCAGACCACGCGCCGATATGTGCGGTGCTTTCAGTTCGCCGATGACAGCGGGTTCGGCCGCCTCGAGCACCGCGGCGTCAAGCTGCGGCTCCTCTACTACATCCGGCGGCGGCGCCGGTTCCTCGACCTGCACCTCGAGGTTGAACAGGAAGCCGACGGACTCCTCCTTGATCCCGTCCATCATGGCGCCGAACATGTCGAAGCCCTCCCGCTGGTACTCCACCAGCGGGTCGCGCTGCGCCATGGCTCGCAGCCCGATGCCCTCCTGGAGGTAGTCCATCTCGTAGAGGTGCTCACGCCACTTGCGGTCAAGTACCGAGAGCAGCACGCGCCGCTCGAACTCGCGCATCACGTCGCTGCCGAGTTCCTCCTCGCGGGCGTCGTAAGCCGACTCTGCGTCGGCGGTCAGCTCCTCGACCAGATACCCGCGGGTGAGATCGGACTTATGGCCGCCTGCCTGTTCGATCGCCTCGTCGATAGTCAGCGAGACGGGGTACAGCGTCTTGAGCGCCGACCACAGCTGCTCGAGATCCCACTCCTCCGAGTAGCCCGACGCGGTCGCGCCCTCGACGTAGCCGCGGACCACGTCCGCAACCATGCCGCGGATCTGGTCTGAGAGGTTCGCGCCCTCGAGGATCTTCCGGCGCTCCGCGTAGATGACGGTGCGCTGCTTGTTCATGACCTCGTCGTACTTGAGGACGTTCTTGCGGATCTCGAAGTTCTGCTGCTCCATCTGCGTCTGAGCCGACTGGATGGCCTTCGACACCATCCGCTGCTCGATGGGGACGTCCTCAGGCAGCCGCAGGAAGTTCATCATCTGCGCGACTCGTTCGCCGTTGAAGCGGACCATCAGCTCGTCACCGAGCGACAGGTAGAAGCGGGACTCGCCCGGGTCGCCCTGCCGGCCGGAGCGGCCGCGCAGCTGGTTGTCGATGCGCCGCGACTCGTGCCGTTCCGTGCCCAGCACGTAGAGACCGCCCAACTCGACGACCTCGTCGTGCTCCTTGGCCGTCTCGGCCTTGAGCGTGTCCAGCGCGTCCGCCCAGCCGGCCTCGTACTCCTCGGGCGTCTCCTCCGGGGTCAGCCCACGCTCGCGCAGTTCGACGTCGGCGAAGAACTCCGGGTTGCCGCCGAGCATGATGTCCGTGCCGCGCCCGGCCATGTTCGTCGAGACCGTGACCGCGCCCTTGCGGCCGGCGTTGGCGATGATCGCTGCCTCGCGTGCGTGGTTCTTCGCGTTGAGCACCTCGTGGGGGATGCCCCGACGCAGCAGGAGTGCGGCGATGCGCTCCGACTTCGCGACGCTCGCCGTGCCCACCAGGATGGGCTGGCCTTCGTCGTGGCGCTCGGAGATGTCGTCGACGACGGCGGCGAACTTCGCGTCCTCCGTCTTATAGATCAGGTCGGTCTCGTCGGCTCGGATCATCGGCATGTTCGTCGGGATCGGGACGACGCCCAGCTTGTAGATCTGGTGCAGCTCGGCCGCCTCGGTCTGGGCGGTGCCCGTCATGCCTGCGAGCTTCTCGTAAAGGCGGAAGTAGTTCTGCAGTGTGATCGTCGCGAGGGTCTGGTTCTCCTGCTGGATCTGCACGCTCTCCTTGGCCTCGATGGACTGGTGCATGCCCTCGTTGTAGCGGCGGCCCTGCAGGACGCGGCCGGTGAACTCGTCGACGATGAGGACCTCGCCGTTGCTGACGATGTAGTCGCGGTCGCGCTTGTACAGCTCCTTGGACTTGAGCGCGTTGTTGAGGTACCCGACGAGCGGAGTGTTGGCAGCCTCGTAGAGGTTGTCGATGCCGAGTTGGTCCTCAACGAATGCGACGCCGTCCTCCGTTACCGCGACGGTGCGTTTGCCTTCCTCCACCTCGTAGTGGACGTCGCGCGTCATGCGGGGCGCGAGGCGAGCGAACTCGACGTACCAGCGCTGGTTCTCCTCGGCGGGCCCGGAGATGATCAGCGGGGTACGGGCCTCGTCGATGAGGATGGAGTCGACCTCGTCAACGATCGCGTAGTTGTGTCCACGCTGGACGAGGTCGTCGAGCGACCAGGCCATGTTGTCGCGTAGATAGTCGAAGCCGAACTCGTTGTTGGTGCCGTAGGTGATGTCGTTCAAGTATGCGGCCCGGTGCATCTCCGGCGCCTGGTTCGCGAGGATCTTGCCGACCGAAAGGCCCAGGAAGCGGTGGATGCGGCCCATCCAGTCGGCGTCGCGTCCAGCCAGATAGTCGTTGACGGTGACGATGTGCACGCCCTTGCCCTCGAGCGCGTTCAGGTAAGCCGGCAACGTCGAGACAAGCGTCTTGCCCTCACCGGTCTTCATCTCGGCGACGTTTCCGAGGTGCAGGGCCACGCCGCCCATCAGTTGCACCTTGTAGTGGAATTGCCCGAGCGTGCGCCGCGCCGCCTCGCGCACAACGGCGAACGCCTCGGGCAGGAGGTCGTCGAGGCTCTCATCGTCGGCGAGGCGTTCCTTGAACGCGTCGGTCTGCCCGCGCAGTTCGGCGTCGGTCAGGTCGACGTAGTCGTCCTCGAGCGTCTCGATGTGCTCGGCGACGGTCGCCAGACGGCGAACCATCTTGCCTTCACCGGCGCGCAGAATCTTGGCAAGAACCACGGCCGCCATGGTACGTGCTCGTGGTTGAGCGATCCCGCTGAGTGCCGTCTGGCAGGGTGAACCGGTGGGCTTGTGGAATGGCATCCAGCTCGACGACGTGGTGCTGACGAGCGAGCGGCTGACGCTGCGGCCGTGGCACCCCGACGACGCCGACGACGTGCAGACGATCATGGCCGAGCCGGCAATGCACGCCTTCCTGCCGCTGCCCGACCCGTACACGCGCGCCGACGCCGAGGCGTTCGTCACCGACCTCGGGGTACGCGGCCGCCAGGACGGCACCAGCCTGGCGAGCGCGCTCGTCCAGACGGATACCGGGCGGCTGGTCGGGGCCGCGGAGCTGCAGCTGCCCGGCGCCCGGCGGCTGTCCGCCGAAGTCGGCTACTGGGTCGCCGTCGCGGCGCAAGGCCGCGGCTATTCGGCCGAGGCCAGCCGGGCGTTGGCGGACTGGGGATTCGCCAACGGCCTGCACCGCGCCGAGATCTACTGCGCGGTCGGCAACCTGGCATCGGCAAAGACCGCGCTCAATGCCGGATTTCGGCTCGAGGGAGTCCTGCGCGGCAAAGAGCAGACGCCGAAGGGGCCCGCCGACGGCGCCATCTTCGGCCGGCTGGCCAGCGACGACGGCGCGCCCGTACCGCCCGCCTACCCGCTACTGCCGCCCGGCGGGCTCACCGACGGGACGATCACGCTGCGGGCGCTGCAACTCGGCGACGCGGCTGCCGTGCACGAGGACATGGCCAACGCCGAGGCGCGGCGGTTCGCGTTCGATGCGACCGAGCCGGACCCGGCCCGGGCCGCTGAGAAGGTGGCACACGCCGGACTGCGGTGGCTGACCGGCCCCGCCGCGGACATGGCGATAGTCGATGCCGCGACCGGGGCGGTGGCCGGGACGATCCAGCTACGCCGCTTCGGACCGCCGGGCGTCGCCAACGTGGGGTACGGCGTGCTTCCTGCGTTTCGCGGGCGCGGCTATACAGCGCGTGCGCTGCGGTTGCTCGCCGGCTGGGCGTTCGAACAGGCCGGCATCAGCCGGCTCGAGCTCGGCGCGAAAGCCGCGAACGTGGCCTCGCAGAAGGCGGCGCTCGCCGGCGGCTTCGGCCCGGACGGGGTGCGTGAGGCGCGGCTGCCGAACCCGGACGGTTCGTACGGCGACGAGGTCCGGTTCATGCTGCTGAACCCGCGCCTTGCGGAGCGGCGTCGCTAGATGGCGAGCCTGATCAGCCCGTAGTCGTACGCGCGCCGCCGGTACACGACGCTGGGCCGGCCGGTGTCCACGTCGGAGAACAGGTAGAAGTCGTGCCCGACGAGCTCCATCTCGAACAGCGCCTGGTCGACGGTCATCGGCTTGGCCGGGTGCTCCTTCTCCCGGACGACGCGGCCCGGGCCGTCGTCGATCTCGTCCTCGTCCGTCAAGGCGGGCGTCGCCTCCTGCGCCGCCACGGCGCTGCGGGCGGTGGCTGCGGCCAGTGAGGTGGGGGTGCGTCGCGCGTGATGGACCCGGCGGCGGTCCGCCGCCCGCCGGAAGCGGCGTTCGAGCCGATCGCTTGCCGCGTCGAGCGCCTTGTAGAAGTCCTCGGCGCAGGCTTCGCTGCGTACCACAGGCCCGCGAGTACGGCAGGTGATCTCGACGTGCTGGCAGCTGCCGTTCTGCCGCCGGTTGCGTTCGTGATGCAACTCCACGTCGGCACGGATGATCTTCTGGTCGTACCGTTCGACCTTCCCGAGCTTCTCGGTGACGTGTACCCGGAAATGCTCTGGGACCTCGACGTTGCGCCCGTGCACCACCACGTCCATGCGCCCTCCACGGTTGGTCTCAGCGTCCAACCGCACCGCGCACGCCAGGCGTCGTCGGTGGACCATGCGCGAAGCGAGGGATCGCCAACTCGGTCAGGTCATGCACACGCTAGCTGGGAGTCGCGCGCTACTCAATGTGCTCTTCGCGTGAGCGGTCCTCGCCCGGTGGTCACCTCCGCGGGGTCACCGCAAGGGTCGCAGCGCCAGCGACGAGCCATCCTGACGAGCGGAGGGCACGTACCGACTCGGCCAGGGTCGCGCCGCTGGTGACGATGTCATCCACGATCACTGCCGCCGCACCCGGCACCGCGGGACGCGCCGCCATGGCACCGGAGAGATTCGCCTGCCGCTCACCCGCGCCGAGCCCAGCCGAGTCGCGCACCGCACGAACGAGGCGCAGCACCGGGACGACCGGGACGCCGAGGCGGCGGCCGGCCCGCCGAGCCAGCCGGTGTACGTGGTCACCACCACGCCGCCTGGCAGCCACCCGAGACGACGGCACCGGCACGAGCACCGTGCCAGTGCCGGGCGCTATGAGGCCGGCCGCGGCGCCCGCCAGCAGTGCGGCCAGCGGATCCGCGAGGTCGTGCCGGCCGCGCTCCTTGTAGTGGAGAACGGCCACCCGCAACCCACCGGCGTAGCGACCGGCCGCGACGACGGGCACGGCACATCCGGGGACCCGGATCGGCTGCTGCGGCCGGCAGGCAGGACACAGCAGCTCGCCCGGAGCGCCGCAGCCGGCGCAACGGCAGGGCAGGAGAAGGTCCGCGAGTGCACGCAGCACATTGCCGAGAATGGCCTGTCCCGAACGGGCGCGCTGTGCTTTCCGCGGCCGCTGTGGATTACTCGAGGTAGACGGGCGATTTGCCGGCGGTGATGTGGTGGTTGGGCCCCTCCCAGTCAGCGCCGAGCTTGAACACATACCCGCCGGTGGACACCCACGGCAGCACGCCCGATCCAGTGGCAATGCTGTCGGCGGCGCCCTGTGGGAGGCCCGACGTCGACTGCGCCTCGATGTTGGCGCCATCGACGGTCAGCGACCAGATACCGTGGCTATTCCGCTGGGAGGCGTCGGTACCGACCACCCAGAGGGTCATGTTGTCGTCCCACGCCACGTCGCTCAGATGGTAGTTGGGCGGCATGATCGGCAGTGGGTTGGCGATGTGGACCGAGCTTGTACCGTCCACCGGAGCGCTGCGTACCACGACGCAGACCCACAGTTGGGCGATCCCTGTCGGGCCCGTGACGATCATGGCGATGCGCGAGGCGTCGGGGCTCAGCCGCAGCGCGGAAATGCTGTCGCCGGACGGCAGGAAGGGCGGCAGCGCGGTGAAGTCGCGGGGACTGGTGACCTGATAGAGCGTCGCGCCCTTCGCTACCCAGGCCTCCGGCAGCCCGGCGGCCCATGACGGGCGAGTGAACGATCCGTTTGGCACGGTGGTCTTATGCAGCCCGGTCTGCGTATTACCCATCCAGA
>DATFRC010000187.1:0-20602 GCA_035263725.1 Jatrophihabitantaceae bacterium
GTGTGCAAGCTGAAAACCGGGAGGGCCAGTACGACCAGTACGCCCCCGGCTACCAGCGTCGACACGACGGGATGCCGCAGCGCCGGCGTCAGTAGCTTGGCCCATACCCGGCTGTTGCCGCCGGGCCGGCGCAACCTGCCAAGCACCGGGATACGGCCCTTCTCGACGCGATCGCCGAATTTGGCGAGCAGTGCGGGAACCACCGTCAGCGAGCCGATCATTGCGACGGCGACCACGAGCATCGTCGCGATGCCGAAACCCATGAAGGTCTGATCGCGGGTGAACAGCATCCCGGCCATCGCGACGATCACGGTGAGGCCGGAGATCAGAACTGAGCGACCGGACGTCGCCGCGGCCGCCTCCAGCGCGGCGCGGGCTGCACGGCCGGCGGCGCGTTCTTCGCGCTCCCGCTTGAGGTAGAAGAGCGTGTAGTCGACGCCGACTGCGAGACCGACCAGCAGGATGACCGCGGTGACGTTTCCGTCCACTGCGATGAGGTGGCTGATCGGTGCGATCAGCCCGGTTGTCGCGATCACCGAGGAGAGGGCCAGCAGCAACGGAATCGAGGCGGCGACGAGGCCGCCGAAGACGAGTAGCAGCACGAGCAGGGTGAGGGGGATCGACCGCTCGCCGGCCTGGGCGAGTTGCTTGCCGAACATTGCGGAGATCGCCTTGCTCGAGCTGACCGTGCCGGCCTCGCCGACGAAGAATCCGGGATGAGCCTTGGCAACGGACGCGGTCGTCCGGGTCAAGGCATCGATGTTCTTGGCGGCGGCCTGCTCGCCGCCCTTCATGTCCCACTCAACAAGTGCAGTGTGACCGTCGGCCGAGATCTGTCCCGCGTTGGCGCGATCGAACGGCGAGCGGATGTTATGGATCGTCGCGAACGGCGTGACCGCCCGGACGACATCGTCCACGGTGGAGCGGAAACTCGCGTCCCGCACCGTGGCGCTCTGGCTCTGGACCACGACGATCTCGGTGAGCGGATCGGACTGCGTGAATCCGGCCTGTTGCAGAATCCGGTCCGCCCGGTGTGACTCGCCAACATTCGTCGACTGCATCGACGTGGTCTTCTGCCCGACCAACATGCCGATGGCCGTGGCGGCAACGACAAACGCGAGCCAGCCGAAGACCGCGGTCTTCCAGTGGGTCGCGCTCCAGTGACCCATTCGGGCTGCGAGGTGGGAGGTGCGTTTCGTGGACATGGAAGTCTCCGTTCGGGAAGGGTGATCAGTAAGCACGGGCCGCCGGGCGCGGTGCTCCCGGCAAACGTCGAGGAGGATGAGCGCGAGGTTCGCGCCCGCGGCTGCGCCGACAATCGCGGTGACGAGCGCTAGCAGGCCGGTAGTTGCCTGGAAGCCGAGCCAGGCACCGTCAAGCGCGCCGACCGCGGCCGCCACCAGTCCGGCGATCTTGGTGTTGGCGGACCAGTCGCGCCGGACCCAGGCCCAGTAGATCCCGAGCCCGATCGGGATGCCGACGCAGAGCACTGCGAGCAACGCGTTGTCGAGCGGCACACTCGGCATCGACGTCATGACGATGATGGCGCCGACGAACCATCCGCCCAGGCCGAGCACCAGCGGGTACAGCAGCCGCAGCAATACACCAGCTTTGCGTCCGAAGCCACCGCGCCGGTGCACGCGGTACGGCATCCACAGGAGAGTCAGGACAACCAGCGCGGCGAGGCCGATCATCGTGGCGCCGATGCCCGTGCCGAGCGCCGTCTGTGTCACGTCAGGCGTGAAGTCGACCTTCTCCGGCCGGTACCGGGACTCGTCGACGGTGCCGCTGTCGAAGAACGCGTTGAGCATGCGACTCCTGGCTTCGGGCTGGTAGCTCCAGAAGTCGTCGGTGTGGCCGATCCCCGGTAGGACGACCTGATGACCGTTGGGCAGGTGCGGAAGCAGCTCCTTCGTGGCCAGTTCCGGAGGCGTCGCGAAGTCCAGCTCGCCGCTGATCAGCAATGTTCGGACTTGAGACGTCTGCACCCGGGTGTACTGGTCCTCGCCTGCGTTGCCAGGCCAGGCGCCGAGCAGACGGCCACCGGTCCAGAGGAACTCGGTGCCGGCGTTACCGAGGATCGAGTTGTCCCGGCCGGCCGAGAAGTAGTGCCGCGCCGCATGTGCATCCGCCCGCGAGACGGCCGCGACGTCGCCCCATATCTGCGCCTCGGGGAACGCGAGCTCGGCGAGCAGCGACTGGAACCAGAATCCGCTCGCATCGCCCTTCGCCGCTGAGAGCCACGAGCCGAGGATCATCGGCGCGGAGATCGGTTCGGCCGCCGACGTCGCGTGCATTAGTCCCCAGAACGACGCGATGCGGACGTTGCCCTGGTTTATCGGCAGGAACCACCAGTGGCTTGGCGGGTGCGCAGCGGTGTGCTCCATCGAGGCCGCGAGGTCGTCGGTCCGTTTGCGGCAGCTTGCGTCCTGAGCGCAGACGGAGGCGTAGCGATGGATCTGCTCGTCCGTTGTCCGGGGATCCCACAGGAAGTGACCGGGCGGGTTGGCACCGATCATCACCGAACGCTGAATGCTGTTGGGATAACGCCAGGAGTAGATCATCGCGGTGCGCGTGCCGGCGCTCTCGCTGAGCAGATCGACGCGCTGGTAGCCGAGCGCGCGCCGGGCAGCTTCGAGATCATCAACTCGCTGCGGCAGCGTGTATCCCGCGAGGTCGACACCATCGCGCTGCAGCCGCTTGGCGCATTGGCGGTAGGCATCGGCGCGCGCTCGCATGGATTTCTCACCGAGCAGATCGCCGGACCGCTTCATTGCCGAGCCGACCTCGGGACAGTCGAGCCGGACCGAGCCGTCGACGCCGCGATAGCCGACGAGGACGACGTCGTGTCTGTCGGCGAGCTGACTGGCCTTGCCGAACCGCATGTTGGTGATACCGGGACCGCCTTCGAGGCGGAAGATCGGCTCTGCCGGATGCGCGGACCGCGCCCGGATCCGGATCACCGGAAGCGCTATCAGGCGCGACTGTGTCGCCGCCCGGTTCTCAGGCACGACGAGCGTGCCACAGTCGGCGGCATATCTCCCGCTCTCGGTTCCGTACCGGCACGGCTTGAGCGTGAGATCGCCGGCCTTCGCCCCTGCGGGAACCGAAAGCGCGCTCTTGCCCGGCGCGAAGTGGAGATATCCGAGAGCTAGCGCCGCCAAGGTAATGAGCACGAGAGCGACGATTCGTGCAGGACGGAAGATGCGGGTCGTCTGAGTGTCCATGGCCGCCTCGTTCCTGGTCGAGTTGAGCGCAGACGCTAGGAGCGCGGCGGGGCTTAGCGCGTCGTCGGAAAGGGGGTTCGTGCCTCGTCGGCGGCGACGAGTGCGACTCCTACTTGCGGAGGAGGCACCTGGCCGCCGGCTGCCGTACGTTCAGCGCGTGAGCCGCATCAGCTTCCTCGCGCGCCGGTACGGGTTCGACGCGCTGATCGTGCTCGCAGCGATCGCTGCGGTACTGGAAGTCGCGCTTCGCCACGATCCTGACCAAGCACCACGCACCGCGCACTGGTTCACGGTGCCGGCAATCGCGCTCGTGATACTGCCGCTGCTCGGGCGCCGCCGCTTCCCGTTCGCCGCGCCCGTGTTCGTCTGGCTCCTCGGCGCGGCCGTCTCATTCGTCGATGGGCGCCTGATCTCCTTCGCCGCCGCCGGTGTCGTGGCCGGGATGGTCGCCGCATACCTGCTCGGCAATCTCCGGGATCCAGTGCAGTCGCGGCTGGGCCTGGCTGTCGTGATCAGCGGCGCCGCGATCATCGTCTATAACGATCCGAACCACGCTGCTGCTGATTTCATCTTCACCCCGGGCCTGTTTGCGATCGCCTGGCTGGCCGGGTTCGCACTGCGCGAGCGGGCCGTCCAAGCCGAGGCGGCCGAGGAACGCGCGCACCGTGCCGAGCGGGAGCGGGAGACGGCCGCCCGCATCGCCGTCGCCGAGGAGCGCGCCCGCATCGCGCGCGAGCTGCACGACATCGTCGCGCACGCAGTCAGTGTGATGGTGCTTCAGGTCGGCGCCGTACGGCACAACCTGGCGGAAACCCAGCAGCGAGACGCACTGCAAGGCGTCGAACAGACCGGCCGGGCAGCACTTTCGGAAATGCGCCGGCTGCTCGGCGCAATGCGCTACGACGGCGAGGACGTCGAATTGACTCCGCAACCCGGTCTCGACCGTCTCGACGCTTTGCGCGAGGAGGTCGGCCGCGCTGGCCTGCCCGTACAGCTTCACCTCGACGGCAACCTCGTTGCGCTTCCGCGCGCAATCGACCTTTCCGCCTACCGGATCATCCAGGAGGGTCTTACCAACGCGCTCAAACACGCGCGAGCCAAGCACGCCGAGGTGACCATCCGCTACGGCACAGAGGATCTGTACATCGAAATACGCGACGACGGCTGCGGTAGCACGAGCACTGACGGGCTCGGCCACGGACTTGTCGGCGTCCGGGAGCGCGTGAAGATTTACGGCGGCGAGATGACTACCGCAACGGCAGCCAGCGGCGGATTCGTCCTCAGCACACGCCTCCCGCTCAGTGGTGAGCGGCCATGACGATTCGCGTGCTCGTCGCCGACGACCAATCGATGGTGCGCGCCGGCTTCCGGATGCTCCTCGAGGGCGAACAGGACATCGAAGTGATTGCTGAAGCGATCAACGGCCGCGACGCCGTCGAAAAGGCTCGGCGCCTTCACCCGACCGTCGTCCTGATGGACATCCGCATGCCCGAACTCGACGGCCTCCAGGCGACCCGGCACATCCTCGCAGCTGACGACACCGCACGGATCCTGATCCTTACCACATTTGATCTCGACGAGTACGTCTACGAAGCCCTCGTCGCCGGCGCGAGCGGCTTCGTGCTCAAGGACGAGCCACCGGAACAACTCATCGCCGCAATCCGCACCGTCGCCGCCGGAGACGCACTCCTCTCCCCCACGGTCACCAAACGCGTTATCAGGCAATTCACGCGCATCCCGCGCCCCACCCCGCCCAAGGAATTCGACGAACTGACGACGCGCGAGCAGGAAGTCTTCCGCCTAATCGCGAACGGCCTCTCCAATACCGAGATCGCCCGCCAGCTCTATATCAGCGACACCACCGTGAAGACACACATCACGCACATCCTCCAGAAACTCAACCTCCGTGACCGCGTGCAAGCTGTCGTGCTGGCGTACCAGACCGGAATCAGCTCCGCGAATTGATCCGGTCGGCGCGGCGTGATGCGCGCAACGTAACAGCGTCACGCCTCGCCAACGTAGAAGATGACCAGCTCGGTCTTGATCTTGTCTTCCTCGACCAGATAGAGCCGGGCACACGGGGCGACTGCTCCCGCTCCGAACGGGCCGCCCGCCACTCGCAGGTCCATCATGAGCAACGCGTTCCGGTCATCGCCGAAGCTGGCCAGCTCACGTACGCTGCCGGGCACGATCGGCTCGGCGAATTCGACGAGGCCCTTCATGTACTCGTCGGCGCCGGTCAGATCAGTGTGCGGGAGGGCGGGGTTGGTGCTCGTCGCGATGACGTGGACATCGGGCGCGAGCATGCTGCGCGCGTGGTCCCAGTTCTTTCTGCTCCACGCCGCTACGTGGGCGCGGGCCAGCCTAACCGCTGGTGGCTCTGAACTTTGCGGCACGGCTCCTACTCCTGTCTGTGCAACTTGACTAGAACAAAGGGCGTACCCGACGGGAGCATCCGGTCGGCTGGTGCTGGCACCGACCGCACCGCGCCCTGATCTGGTTGACGGTCTTAGCCTCTCCGACAACAGGCCAGGGCGTCTTGAAGATAATCGGCATCTGAGCCGACTCCCGGCAGCCGAGACGGCGTGAGCCCGGTCAGGTCTCGGAACTCACGTGCGAGATGCGCCTGATCTGCGTAGCCATACTTGACGGCCAGCAACGCCCAGCCTGGGTTCGCTTGCGTCACCGCCTCCGCCGCGAGCGCGCAGACGCGAGTCTGGCGAGCCAGCAGTTTTGGCCCGAGCCCCACCTGCCTGGTGAAGCTGCGCTCGAGCTGGCTCACGCTGACGTCCAGCCGATCGGCAAGCCAACGCACCGTTACCCCGCCGCGGCTTGTCCGGATCAGCCGCACGGCCTCACGAACCCGCGGGCTCGGTTCCCGGCGCGGCTCCAGCCTCCCCAACAGTAAGTCACCGAGCCCCGAGATCCGCTGGTCGATGGGCAGCGGCTCAAGCTCGGCCACGGCCTCCTGGAAGTCGCGAGGCCAGACCTCGTCAGGCGTCGCCATCTTGTCGACGAGCTCCGGCATGGCCGCATCGACGAACGCACTTGCCGCACCGGGGAAGAACGAGACGTTCACCTGGTCGACCACAGCCTGGAACCGCAGCCACACTGCGTGTCTTCGCGGCCCGACCACGGCTGCGGACGGCACCTCTACAGCGCCCCAGTCGTCAACCAGCACCTTGTCACCGAAGCAGACCGGCACCGACACGTCGCCGCCGCCGAAGTCCAGCACCGACGCCCCGTCGTGGTGTACGGCCGAGAACACCTGGAAGGCGCGGACATACAAACCGAGCCGGCCCGCGGGCCGATACTCCGTCATGGTCAACGGCGACTTCATCGAATGCAGCCTCCGGCTGGCGTCCGCCAGGCACGGCATCGTCTCCGGCCAGTCTCGCTGAACCACCGGCCATCAACAACCGGAAAATGCCGCCCGAGGCGATGCACGCCCTCTCGCGGACGCGCGCATAGGGTTCGCGGTCACGTGGGCGCATGTCTTATCGCCGTGCAGTCAGTCGCCTTGGTCGCTGTGCCGGCGTCCCCGGCCGAACCGCCGCCTGATTCGCTGCGCCCTGTGATGCAGCAGATCGGGATGCGTACCCGCCGCGATCATCCTTGCCTCTTCGGCACTTACTGATCTACGCGGCCTGTGCTCGGGGTGTTCCGGGTCTACTGATCGCACGTCTTCCAGGCGCGGCAGTGCTCCTGTCCGACGCCTGCGTATATCCAGGAGTCTCGACCTACCCTCGGGCTTGGGCCCGGGCGACTCCGCGGGTTCGGGCGTTTGCGGTGTGGACGACATCGCTCTCCTTCCGGGCGGGCTAAGCGCCACCCGTCCGCACGAACAAGGCATCCCACACCCGGACGCGAATTAAACGGCAGGGCCACATGCGTCACGGTGAGCCGGCCAGGATCTTGGCGAACTCGGCCGGGTGAGCCAGGTGCGGGAAGTGTCCGCTGCCCGGCAGAACCGTGATGGCCGCCTCGGGGAGCACCGTCTCGAACCAGTGCCGATACTCCGGGCTCAGGTCCCCGCTGACGTAGTGATACGGCGTCGCGTCGGCGCGGATGGCGTCCAGGTTGCGCAGCTGCCGGTCCCGGAGCTCGTCCGCGGAGGACAACAGGATCTCGTTCCAGTAGCCGAGCAGGAGATCCTGCCGTGGTGTCGTCGCCGTACGAACCAGTTCCTGCGCTTCCGGTGGCAGCAGGTCGCTCCGCAAGCCCGACAGCAGGGATTGCCACACTTCCAGGTAGGCGGGGCTGCGCAGCTTGGACTCGGCGCGGCGCAAGAAATCTCGGAAGCCGCCGACCAGCAGCGGTTGGTCCACGTTGACGACGCCGCCGACCGGATACCGCCCGGCGTAAATCGTCGCCAAAATGCCGCCGAGCGAGTGCCCAACCACGACGGGCTCGCCCATGCCGGCGGCGACCATGGTCTGGTGGATGGTGTCGACGACCTCGTCCGAGGCGTACGAGGCGAAACGGGGCGAGTCGCCGTGCCCCGGCAGGTCGACGACCAGCACTCGGCGATGGCCATCGATCAGCCGCAGTTCGTTCACGGCCGGGCCCCACTGCCGGCGGTCGAAGGTCAGACCGTGCAGCAGCACGAGGGGCGCTCGCTCGTCGTCGAATCTGCCGTAGCTGTCACCGGCGAGTCTGCCGTAATAGTTGGGGTCGGACATGCCGTGCTCCGTCTGCATGGAGAATGGTGCCTAGACGTCCAAGGCTGCCGGCCCCACATAAACATCACGTAGATGATCCGTAGATCGCGGGCGGTGAATCGTCGGATCACGAATTGGAGAGCGAATTCAGTACCAAACGATCGATTGCCCGTGGATGACACCGCAGGCGCCGTCGGAGGCGCCTGCGGTGTCGCGATTTGATATGGGCTATCGGTTGTCGCCATCTTGTGGGATGGATGCGTCCACCGAGGGGTTGACGCGGGTAATGGTTCCGCTCAGGACCCATGCTCGTTGGCTGGGTGCGAAGCGGGGTGAGAGCATGCCGTCGTTGATCTCGCGGCTGACCGCGATGCGGTTATAGGCGGTGGCAGGTAGGAAGAGGCGGTCGTTGGACTGGCCGCCGTCGGAGGTGCCTTCGAGGTCGGCTTCGACGGCCGTGACGACACCGTCGTGGTTACTGTCCACGCGCGCCACCTCGGCGGCGTATGCATCAAAGATGCGCTGGGTGAGGCTGTGCACGTGTGGTTCGAATGACGTCGGGCGAACGTAGACGTCGAGCAATACCTCGTTGGCCAGTCCGCTGGGCAGGAAGCGCAGCCGGGTTTCCTTGTGGTCGTCGTTGTTCACCATCCCACGGTCCGGGTCGGACGGATCGGTGTTGAGCAGCCGGTCGGGGTCGCGCGGGATGTTCGGGTTGTCGCCCTCGGACTGGGGGCTGTTGCTGATACCAGAAGGCCCGGATCCGGGAATTAGTGATGACCGCGCGCCGATCTGACCCCGTTCGAAGGTGCCCGGAATGCCGCCCGTGAACGGCAGTTCATATGTCGGCGGGGTCCAGTTCGTGTACTGGTTGAGCTCCCAGTAGGAGTGCAGATCGCTTTGCTGTGTGGCGTTGTAAGCGCCCAGCGACAGCTGCAAGGGCACCGTGTTGGATACCCGGTCGGGCCAGTGGTCGGTTGCGGCCGGCAGGTGCGGGGCCTTGCCGTCGACGGTGAACATGTTGCCCGGGCGGTTGTTGTGGGAGCCCATGTCGGCGAGCTTGGCAGCGTCGGCCGCGGTGATCGTGCCGAAAGCAGCGTTACCGTCGCTGCGCGGTGCTGCCACGTTCGGGACGATCACGTCGTGGATCATCCATCCCTCGTACCAGCCGGACTCATTGTTGATCACGAACAGCCCGGAGATGTCGGTGAACATGTCGACGAACGCGCCCGGGTCATTCGGATCGGTCGGCAGTCCGGGTTTGGGTTCGACGACGACACGCGTCGCACCGAGAGTGGGCAGGTCGCCGTTCGGCCCAGTAGCACTCGGCGCCACCCCGTCATTGATGCCTGGAATCGTGGTGGTGAACACGTTGGGTTGGAAGTGGCGGGTGTCCAGCAGGTAGTACTGAAAGAGCTTGCTCGGTGTCGGTGCCTCCGAGAAGGCCGTCATAGGCGCGAACGTGCTGGGCCGGTTGGCCAACAGTTCCAGCCGATCTTGCAGGGCAGTGGGCAGGTTTCGGATGTCACCGCGTTGTTCGAACGGCGAGTCCGCCGTGGACCGGGTTGGCGTGGCCGTACTCGTGGCGGCATTGACGCCGAGCCCAACCCCCAAGCCCACTACGGCGGCGACTAGAGCGATCTTGGACGAGATTCTGCGCATGGCAAGTCCCCTTCCACGCCGGGCAGGTGCCCGACGTGCGACACGAATGGAAACCCGCGCGCGCCAGCGACAGCGCGGTGTGTGAGTCGGTGCTGGCGGCAACCCCCGGAGTCGCCCCGACAACAACTGACACGCAGCCGGCACCCATGCGGTTCACAGCCCGGCGCGGCACGGCCGCAGCCCCAAGAACTTGCCGATGCGGCAAGGAGGCGCTACCGGTGCCGGACGCTCAGCCGGATAGCGCTTGGAGGATGGCCAGGTTGGCCGTCGTGATGCCGTCCACGCCTAGTTCCAGTTGTTGACTGAGGTGTGCGGCGTCGTTGACGGTCCAGGCCAGCACGAGCAGGTTGCGTTGGTGCGCCCAGCGCACCAGGTTGCTGTCGACGAGACCCTGGAACACCGAGATGCCGCCAACGGCATCTGTCAGGGCGCGGTCGCTTTGAATCTGGGCCACCGCCTGCGGGAATGCGACGCTGAACAGCAGTGTAATGCCGGCGGGCAGGCGGGGACGCAGGTACTCGATCGCGGCGGCATCGCGGGTCGAGATCATAACCGAATGGCCGCGACGCTCGTCCAGGAATCTGACCAGGGAGTCCAACAGCCCGCGGCCCGTCTGCTGCAGATCCAGTTTGATGATCTTCGCCGCGGCCGCGTGCTGCCAGGCGCTGGCAAGCGTCGGACCCTGGAAAACGAGCCCGGCCAGCCACGGCCAGCCGTGGGCACGTCCGGCGACGAGTCTGCCGCGTGCCGATATCACGTCGATTTCGATGACATCGGCGCCGTACCGGAGCGCGGCGGCGGTCGTGCCGACGTTGTTCCCGGCGTTGTGCGCGACACCGAGTACCTGTCGGGCAGGGATCCCGGCCGGCGCCGACACCGGACGATAGAACTGGTCCGGCGGCGCTGCCCCCGTATAGATGCGTATCCAGGGCCAGGACACTACGACCGCGACGACCAAGACTGCCACGACCACACCACCCGCAATAAGGAGGCGTTTGCGGCTCACAAGCAGCACCACATCCGGCCTGCGCCCACGGCCGTAGTCGCCGTCTCGTCGCGCCGGCTGGGGTTGGTCAGCCGATGGTCAGCCGTCGAGGAAGGGGTCGCCGGCCTGACGAAGGAACTGCTGGTCAGGGCTTTCCCAGTTCTTGATCGGATCCCCGGCCGGGGGTTCGGCATGCCGCTTCGGGTGAGGGCGTCCACTCTGCGCCTTGCCTCGTTGCTGGCGGGCGGATCGTGGCACGTCGGCCTTGCGTCCACGCCGGCCGAACGGAAATCTGAATCGCATTGGCTTCACCCTTCTTCGGCGGGGAATGCAGCCACGTCGGTGGCAAACCCTTTGTAGTGTTCAAATAGGAAACTGTCCACGGCAGTCGACTTAATTGCGGGGTTCGCGGCCGGGAAGGCGGTCGCTGACCTCCTGCAGCGTCCAGCCGTTGCCGTCCGGGTCGGTGAACGACGCGTACGACGAGTAGCTGGTGCGGTTGGGATCGGGGCCGGCGATGCGAGCGGCAGCGAAGAACGGTGCGCCGGCCCCGTGGTAGACCTCGGTGATCGGGACGCCGCGCTCGGCCAGCTCCGCCCGCGTCGCCACGATGTCTGAGGTCACCAATTCCAGGTGCCGCATCGAGCCCGGCTCGGCCGCCAGCGACAGGCCGCGGCCGAACACAATCGAGACGTGGCCGTCACCGGTCGGGGTCATCTGGACGATACGGAACTCCGGGCGGTTGATGTCCGCATCCACACGCCAGCCAAGCTGGTCGCGGTAGAAGCCCAACGCCTTGTCGACGTCCGAGACCGGGATGGTGACGACCTCGAGATTGACGTTCACGATTGCTCTCCCTTCGCTCGGGTGACACGGTCTGTTACGGCTGTAGATGATCCCAGGATCCAGGCCTGCTTCGCGCCTGTGTGACCCTGGTCCGCCACCCGCGCCGGGCCTGAACCCCTCACCCGGCAGGCGGGGGCGCGACTGGCCGTCGCGTAAGCGCATGGTTTGACCTGCATCCCCAGGCCAAGTAAGGCGCCCTGCCGAGCGAAGGAGGAATTCCCCATGTCCGACAAGAGCGATGCAGTAGTCCAGGACGGCGCGCCGAGATATCTGGCCAGTGGCGATCCCACCCTCGCCGACTATTACCCCGCCTGGCTGGACAACCTCGCTGACGACGTCACCATCGAGGGCTCGATGTTGGACGGCGCCGCGCAGGGCGCAGACGCCGCCCGGGCCATCGTGGTCGCGATCCGCGCGGTGTACGGCGATTCCCAGGAATTCCACTTCGTCGGCCCCATCGGTGACAACGGCTGGCTCGAGGACTACATCGCCCAGGTCAGTGGCAAGCCCATTGGCTGCATCAACTTGGTAACCCGGAACGCCAGCGGGCAGACCCAGCACATCGTGGCCAGCTATCGGCCCCGCAGCTCGGTGCTGCTCTTCGCCGACCTCCTGGGCGAGAAGTTTGCCGGAACCCCCCTTGCGAAGTACTTCATCTCGGGAGGAAGTACCGCATGACCGACCTGAGCGGACGGTCCTACGCAGTCTGAGCGTGCGGCGAAGCACTCAGGTGCGTTGGTTCCAGCGCTGCATGGCGTGGCTGAGGAGTAGCTCGGTTTGCGCGACGCGGTCGGGCGCATCGATGAGGTCCCAGTCGTCCTCGACGAGCCTTGCGATGTCCCAGTAGGGGTGGTGGTGCTGTCCGGAGAGTTGTTCGTAGGCGGCGACGAAGGCATCGCCGACCGCTGGACCGGCCCACTCGGCGAGGTTGAAGCGGCAGGTGGCGATGTCTATGCCCACCGGTCCGGTGCAGGCGTGGGCCCAGTCGACCAGGCCGGTCAGCCGGCCACGTCGCGAGAGCACGTTTCCGGGATGGAAGTCCCGGTGGATGAACCGCGGCTCGTACGGCGGCTCGCCGGTGTGCCAGACGTGCAGAGCGCGATTCCACAGGTCTGGGTCACGGCACCCTGCTGGTGGCCTGGTGCAGGTGGCGCGGCACCAGGGGAAGTAGTGGTGCTCGAACCCGGCCGCGGAGACGTTGTGAACGTCGGCGGCGAGTGCGGCAAGCTGCCACGGGTCCGGCGACGGGTGCGCCCGGCCAGCGACACGGGTCATCAGGATCGCCGGCGCCCCGTCGCCGGCTTCCCGGCCCGTGACGTCCGCCGCGACCACCACAGGAACCGGCAGCTGCTGGCCAGCCGCAAGATCGAGTGCGGCGAGTTCGCGCGCCGGCGCCTCTGGCTCCTCACGTCGAAGCTGTTCCCAGACGTAACGCCGAAGCACCAGCCGCCGCCCGTCGGCCAGGCGGACCGCATGTACCGCGGTGGAGGAAGCCCCAGGCAGCCGATGCACATCGACGACTGCGGAGCCACAGCGTCGGCCAACCCAGGCACGCACCGCAACCGGTACGCCGGTGCGCCGCAACTGGAGCGGCAGCTCGGAGACGACTCGCTGGTTCGGATGTCGCCACGCGCTCATCAGCCGATCCTTGTCCCGGGTCTTAGCCGCCAGGCCGGGCGGGGCAGGCCGAGAGCGCTCAGCTGACGCCGTCGCCGTCGCCCGCTTACCGGATCGCAATGTAGCCTGGGCGATCTGTTGCACGGAGTTGCCAGGCGGAGGACGGGGCGGCTGATGCAGACGATGCTGGAAGTGTTGTTGATCAGTTGTTTGGTGTCGTTCGCCCTGATTGTGCTCGGGGTCGTGATCGGCTGGCGCGCTGTGCGGCGGCTGCGTCGCACCGCGCGCAGGCGTCTCGCTGCGGCTGGCATGCGCGCCGCGCGGCGCGCCGTGTCTAGTCGGCCGGACGGGCCGCTGGGTGTCTGGTCGCCGCCGCACGGCACCAGTTCGGGTGGGCTAAGTGCGCTCGCCGGTGGCGCGTACGTGTCGGCTCGCGCATGGCTGCCCGGACCGGCGCGGGCGGTGTGGGTGCTGTGTCGCGATCTGGACCGTGACGTCGCGAGCGCCGTGTTCGCGGTGCGCGCGGCCGCGCAGGCCGGTCGCCCGGTCCAGGAATTGGAGGGCAGCGTCGCGTTGCTCGCCGAGCACGCACGCGATGTCCAGTTGGATCTGCGCGTGATCGCGACCGAGCCCGACGCTGCGGTGCGGGCGGGCCTACTGTCCGCGCATGCGGACCGGGCCAGCGTTATCCGGCAGACCTGCGCGAACGTACGGGCGGCGGTACTTAGCGGCGGCTCAGTCTCGCGGCAGCCGTCGCTCGAGCGGATGGTGACCGACGTGAACGACGCCGCACTCGCGGTACGCCTTCGTGCGGCCGCGTACACGGAGCTTTCCCGCCGGTAAGGATGGGACGCGGCACCGCTCGATAAGTTGCCGGCATGGCCGAACCCGTTGATCTGGTCCTGTTCGACCTCGGCGGCGTGCTCATCGACGTCCCCGGCGTGCAAGCGATGCTCAACCTGACGGGTATCGCGAGCGAGGACGACCTGTGGCGGCGCTGGCTGATGTCCCAGTGGGTTCGCCGCTTCGAGAGCGGCCGTTGTACCGAGGCTGAGTTCGCTCACGGGGTAGTCACGGAATGGCAGCTTGATCTTAGCCCGGCAGCATTCCTCGACGCCTTCCGCAACTGGCCGAACGGGCCGCTGCGCGGCGCTGAACAACTGGTCACGGAGACCAACGCCCGAGTCCGTACGGGCTGTTTCAGCAACACCAATGCGCTGCATTGGGATGATCACATCTCCACCTGGCCGTTGATGGACCTGTTCGACCATTTGTTCCTGTCATTCGAGATGGGCATGCTCAAGCCGGATGTCGCAGCTTTCACCCAGGTCGCGGCTTCACTGCCCGTACCGGCCGAGCGGGTGCTGTTTCTCGACGACAACGCGCTCAATGTGGCGGGCGCCGCCGCCGCAGGCTTTGCCACCGCTCGCGCAGTTGGTGTCGACGCGGCTCGCGAGCGTCTCGTCGAGGTCGGCGTCCTCAGCCCCGCTACCGAAACTCGCTAACCGAACACGCCCCGGGTGTCCAGTACACCTGGCCAGCTGTATTTCCGAGCGAGTACGTGCCTCCTGAAGACCGATGGCCCCAAGGCGCACAATCGGGGGTGGTTGCTCATGGACGGGCGTGTCGTGCGCCGTTGCAGTCCTTTCCTCGTGCTGGCTGCCTTGCTGCTGGTCGGCTGCGGCACCCATCACGCGTCGCCGGATAGTGCGACGCAGTCGACGGTCGCCATCGATACGGCGCCTGCGACCGAGACGTCGACGACCGAAGCACCTCAGCAGGGCGGCGGAGGCGGCATCTCGGTATCGGTTGCGTCGTTGCCGATTGGCGGGAACAGCGGTGGTGCCGGCGCGGTGCAGTGCGCTGACGTCAACCTGATCGGCGCGCCCGACCCGTTCCCGTCGGACGTGACGATCTCGGTAACCGGGTTCAGCCTCGATCCGGACGGCGTATTTCAATTCGGCGGCGATCCCGCGGGGTGCGGCATACCGAACGAGGTGGCCTGCCAGTCGTCATGGACATGGAGCCCAGGCTCCACCGCAGGCTGCCTGGTAACGGTCACCCAGGTCGTCGACTCCGAGGAGACGGTCACCCTCGACCTTGCCGGCGCTGTGCACTGCGAGCAGCAGGCCTCGTGCGACGCGATCACCAAAGCCGGCGGCAGCCAGATTTCGTTCACAGCGCAGCCGGGAGTGGTCTCGTCGAGCGCATCCGAGTCGAGCGCCGCTGAGTCGAGCTGAGTTTGGTGGCCGACCAGCCCGCGCCGCAACGCAGCCAAGTCGAACGATGGGTCAGCTTTGGAGCGACGATCGTCGCGCCGATCACGGTGCTGTCGGCCGTGTTGTTCTACTTCGGCTATGTGTCGTCCCGGGAGCAGTACCAGTACTTCGGCGTGGATGTGGACACGATCGGGCTCAGCACCCGGGACTACGTGATGCGCAGTCCACAGCCGTTGCTCGTTCCGCTCCTCGTCCTGACACTCGTCGGCGTCGGCGGTCTGGCGCTGCACACTACGATCCGCAGCCGAATCGCGAGCGCCGTGTCCCGCTCGCGACCCGACTCCACGTCCGATCTTGCAAGGCTGCGTCAGACTGCCCGGCGTGCCGTCGGCGCCGGCGTGATCACGCTCGGGGCCGGTGTGGTACTGCTGTTCGCCTACCCGTACGTTCGTGACTGGTCGCTCTACAACTTGGTGACGCCGCTCATCATCGGGGCGGGGGCCGCCGTGATCTGCTACGCCTCCTACGTAGTGAACCTGGCCTCGGTGCGCGCTGCGGGCGGCGTCCCGTTACGTCGCGCCATTGCGGTGCTGCTCGGCATCGTGATCGTCGCGAGCACTTTCTGGGCGACCGCCACCGTCGCCCAATGGTCGGGCCGGGGCATCGCCCGCTACGACGCACGTCACCTCGATCGCTTTCCGAGCGTCATCCTCGACACCAAGGAGCGCCTCTACCTGACCGACGGTTGCCAACGGCGCGGCGATCCGGGCAGCGCATGCATCGAAGAGACCGCGCTGCCGACAGGTGTGGGCCAGGTCTATCGCTTTCGTTACCGCCACTTCCGGTTGCTGATCCAGGGTCACGACCGCCTGTTCCTGGTCCCGGATGCCTGGTCGGCAAGCAACTCGACGCTTGTCGTGCCGCTGGACGGCTCGGTCCGCGTGCAGTTCCAATTCCAGAACGAGGCCCCGTGACCGATCACTCGCTGACGCCGCCACTGCCTGGCCAGCAATTGACTGGCGGGCCCGTGCCACACTTGATATCCGGGTCCGACCGGCAGGGAGCGCATGATGCGCGTTGCGAAGCACTGGGTCGTCGTGGGCCTCGACAACGGCGGAACCAGTAACAACGCCACGGTGCTGGACTCGCAGGGCCGCTTCCTCGTCGATCGGCTCGTGGAGAACGCCTCCTTCGTTTTGGACGGGCCCGAGGCAGCCCTCAACGCGTTGGTCTCCGCGTTCCAAAGCGTCCTTGCACTGACCGGAACTGATCGGCGCGCGGTGCGGGCGGTGGGCTTGGATACTCCCGGTCCGACCAGTGCGGACGGTGTCATCTCTTCGAAGGGTTCGACCAACTTCTCGGAACCGGCGTGGCGCGGCTTCGACGTCCGGTCCCGACTCGAAGATCGTCTGCAGCTACCGGTCGTCTATAACAACGACGGCAACGCGGCCGCGGTCTATGCGCATTACCAATTCTTCGGCCGGCAGGCCGCGGATCAGTCCTCGGTGTCGGTGATAGTCGGGACCGGGCTCGGCGCAGGTGTCATCGTCGCCGGTCAGGTGGTTCGCGGTGTAGCCGGTATGGCCGGTGAACTCGGCCACGTCTACATCCCCATGGCCGGGCTGCTCGAGGACGACCAGCCGCTGCCGGAATGCAACTGCGGCTTCACCGGTGACGCCGAAAGCGTCGCGTCGCTCAAGGGCATCGAGAAAAACCTGCTGCCCTATTGGCTGCGTCGCTACCCGGACCACGACCTGAATGACATGGCTTCCACCGCTCAGGCCGCCAAACTCGTTCGCTCGTACGCCGAGCAGAATGATCCGATGGCCCTCAGCATCCTGAACCAGCAGGCCGTCGCGCTGGGCCGGCTGTTCACCATCATCGCGAACTTCACCGACCCGACCGCCTACTTTCTAGGCGGCGGCGTCGTCGAAACAACAGCACGGCTGCAGAAGTGGTTCCTCACCACCACGCGCAAGAACACCGAACTCCGCGAAGAGCAACGCCGCCTCAGCACCCTCACCCTCGTGCCCGACCTCGACATGGCCGGCGCCCGCGGCTCCGCGATCGCCGCCCTCGTCTCACTACAGGAGCCGGTCGTGGTGAGCCTCATCGACGACGTCACCGACTCGACGCCAACACGGTACTCACAGCTCTGATCAAGACGAGGCAGGCGCGGCCGCTACAGCTGCGCGAAGAAGGCCGCTATGTCGCGAGCGACGGTCTCGGGCTCCTCGGTCGCGGCGAAATGGCCGCCGCTAGGCATCCCTGTCCATCGGCGCACGTCGTAGAGGCGCTGTGTCCACTCGCGCGGCGGCTCGCCCTCGTCGACGAATTGATGTGCGAACACCGCAATGGCAGTGGGCACGTCCACGAAGTCGTCCGGTCCGATCGGCGCGTTCGACCAGCGATTGTCGAAGTAATCACGCATGGACGTTGTGATCGTGCCGGTGACCCAGTAGAGGGTCACCGTCGTCAGCAGGAAGTCGCGGGTGAAATGTGCGTCCACGTCACCAGCACTGTCGCTCCACGAACGCCACTTCTCGGCGATCCACGCGGCCAGGCCGACGGGCGAGTCGTTGAGGGCGTACCCGAGCGTCTGTGGTTTGGTCGACTGGATAGCGCTGTAGCCTCGCTCCGATTCCGCCCAGTGCCGCGTCTGCGCGAGGTAGGCCTGCTCCGCCGCCGACAGCGCAGGCGCGTCCGAACCGGTGTACGGAGGAACCTCGGGGGTCGTCAGGTAGATACCGAGCAGGTCGGCCGGCTGGTCGAGCCCCAGGTAGGTCGCGACGCCCGCACCGAAGTCGCCGCCGCACGCGCCGAAGCGCGCGTAGCCGAGGCCGCGCATGAGCGCGTGCCACAGCCGCGCGGTGGAGCGAGTGGTCACACCCGTACGGGCTGGGCGTTCGGAAAAGCAGTAGCCGGGAAGAGATGGGATCACGATGTCGAAGGCCGGCCCATCGATGCCGTGCGCCTCCGGATCGGTCAGCAGCGGAACTAGCGGAAGGTACTCGGCGAACGTGCTCGGCCAGCCGTGCGTCAGGATCAGCGGGATCCCCTCCCCACGGCGTGCCCGCTCGTGTACGAAGTGGATGCGCACATCGTCGATCTCGGCGCGGAACTGAGCGAACCCGTTGAGCCGGCGCTCTTGCGCACGCCAGTCGAAACCGTCCGCCCAATACCCGGCAAGTGCCCGCAGATACCCGAGGTCGGTTCCCTGACTCCACGCCTCACCCGGCGCGTCGTCCGGCCACCGGGCGTTCGAGATTCGTGCGCGGAGGTCTGCGAGAACGTCATCGGCGACCTGGATAGTGAACGGATCGACGCGCACGATCTTCGCAGCTCCGGCCGGCTCAGCCGACGGCGGCGCGTTCCGGTTCGCGGGGCTCGGGGCGTTCGGGGTGCGGGTGGGAGGGCTGCACGCGCAGGACGCGGGCGACGCGGGATGGCAGGTACCAATTCCACCGTCCGAACAGCGACACCAGCGACGGGACGAGCAGCGAGCGCACGAGTATCGCGTCGAGGAGGATGCCGAAGCCCAGTCCGGTGGCGAGCGTCTTGAGGTCGGTACCCGGTCCGGAGGCCAGGGCGGCAAACGCCAGGAACAGGATGAGCGCCGCGCTCGTGACCAGCCGGCCGGTCCGGCCCATGCCCTCGATAACCGCGGCATTCGTGGAACGCGCCCCGTCGTATTCCTCGCGGATACGGGACAGGATGAACACCTCGTAGTCCATAGATAGCCCATACAGGAACGCGAACACCATCAGCGGGATCCAGAACGTGATCGCGCCCGTCGAGTGAATGCCGAAGATCGCTTGGGAGCCGAAGCCGTATTGCCAGAACAGCACCATTAACCCGAGCGTGGCCCCCACCGAGAGGATGTTAAGGATAACTGCCTTTAGCGGCAGCAGTGTCGAGCGGAATGCCCGCATCAGTAACACGTACGTGAGCAGCGCGATTATCGTCAGCATCAGTGGGAAGTTGCCGTAGACCGCGCGCATGAAGTCGATCTGTGCCGGACCGAGGCCGGCCACACCCACCACGCCGGGTAGATGGTTTGCGACGCGCTTTACTTGCTTGACGACGGCGACGCTCTTGGAGTTGACCGTTTCCTTTTCCGGTACTAGCACCACGATGCTCTGCCCGTCGCGGTTGCCGGCCGGTCCGCTCGGCACGAACGCGGCCTCGATGCCGTTGATCTGGCGCAGCCGATCGGCGGCGGCGCGTGCTTGGTCGGTGGAGACGAGGACCTCCATCGGCGTCAAGGCACCCGTGGGCATACCGCCGCGTTTAAGCACCTGCAGGGTGTCGTACGCCTTGCCGTTGTGTGCCAGCGAATCCGACGAGGCGACGCCGATCTTCGCGGTGAAGAAGACGCCGATCAGCGCGAACAGGACCGCCAGCCCGGAAATGGCCGCGAGCCAGCGGTGCTTGACGACGCCGGCGGCCCACCGACTCCAGCCGCGGCTGGCCCGGTTCTCGTGGCGAATCTTGGGCCAGTCGACGCGGGGCCCGATGCCACCGAGGATCGCCGGGGTGAGCGTCAACGTGACCAGGACGCTCGCCACCGGGATCAGCGCACCGCCGATGCCCATGCTGCGCATGAACGGCACGGGCAGCACGATCAGCGCCAGCAGGCCGATCGCCACGGTCACCCCGCTGAACACGACGGCGTGGCCGGCCGTCTGCATAGCGACCACAACGGCATCGTGATTCTCCCGGCCATGGTCGCGTTCCTCGCGCCATCGGGTCACGAACAGCAGCGAGTAGTCGATGGCCACGCCGAGGCCGATCAGCGCGGTGAGATACTGCACCACGACGCTGACGGGGGTGAGTTCGGTCAGGCCGTACAGGGCGAGGAAGGACGCCGGGAGGGTGACCGCGGCCATCAGCACCGGCAGCAGGGCCAGCGCGGAGCCGAACACGAAGAACAGCACGGCTAGCGCGGCGGTCCCGGCGAGCAGTATCTCCGCGAGTATGCCGAACCCCTCCTTGGCCTGGCCGCCGTTCACCAGCTCGTTCAGCCCTGTCACCGCGACCTGGCTGCCGTCAGGCAACCGCGGGCGCATCGCCGCGGTGATCTCCGGGCCCAGGCTGGGCGGTGACAGCTCCCCGGTGTACGGGGTGAACACCAGCCCGTAGCTGGTGTGCCCGTCGTCGCCGAGGAAGGCCCGGTCGCCGGTGCTGGCGTAGTCGGCCACCCGCAACCCGAGCTCGCGGGCCACGGCGGTGAACGCCCGGCCAAGCGCGGCGCGCCCGGCGGGTCCGCTGGGGCTGACGCCCGGCGGCAGCCGGACCAGCACGACCTCCGGATAACCCGGGCCGCCGTTTCCGTAGCGGGCCAGGATCGCCTGGTTCGCCTGGTAGCCCGGCGCGCCGGGGATG
>DATFRC010000188.1:0-3094 GCA_035263725.1 Jatrophihabitantaceae bacterium
CGGCGGTAGATCGCGTCGTCGTAGGCGGCCAGTGTCGTGGTGGGGTAGATGCCGGCGGCGTTGACGACGGCTCGCAGTCGGCGTGGCAGCGGGCTGACGGCCATGGCCAGCGCAGTGCGGTCGGTGATGTCCGCGTGTACCGGGTGGTAGGCCGGCCCGCGCGGGGCGGCCAGCTCGGCCGGCGCGTCGGCGTTCAGATCGACGCCGACGACGTCCCATCCCTCGTCGAGAAAGCGCTCAGCGACTGCGCGGCCCATGCCACTGGCCGCTCCGGTCACGAGCACTGTTTCAGTGGGCAAGGAAGCCGCCGTCGACGATCAGTTCCGCCCCGGTGGTGAAGCTCGAGTCGTCCGAGGCGAGGAAGGCAACGGCGCCGGAGATCTCGCTGACGTGCGCGCGGCGGCCTAGCGGCGTCTGCGGGATGACACCGCCTTCCTTCTCGTTCGCGTTCATCGGAGTGCTGACGCCGCCCGGGCAGATCGCGTTGACGCGGATACCGTCGGCTGCAAGTTCGAGCGCCGCCGTCTTGGTGAGGGCGATCAGGGCACCCTTGCTGGCGCAGTAGGCAACGTAGCCGGCGGCACCGACGACTCCGAAGATCGACGCAGTATTGATGATCGAACCGCCGCCGCTCGCGCGCATTCGGGGCACGCAGGCCTGGATGCCGAGCAGGGGGCCCGTTGTGTTGACCGCGAGCGTCGCATGCCAGTCGTCGAGGCGCTCCTCAAGCAGCGGGTTGACGTGGATGATGCCCGCGTTGTTGACCAGGACGTCGAGCCGCCCCGTGCTCGACCAGACCTGGTCGACGGCCGTAGCCCAGTCTTGCGCCGAGGTGACGTCGAGGTGGAGGAACTCGACGTCGAGCCCGGCCTCCTGGAGCCGTTGCGCCGTGGCCTTGCCCTCGTCGTCGAGGACGTCGCCGGCCAATACGCGGGCGCCTTCGCCGGCAAGTCGTTCGGCGTGCGAGGCTCCCTGGCCCCGGGCCGCGCCCGTGACGATGACGGTCTTGCCCTGGAGGCGACGACTAGTGATCAATGCGGGCCTCCTCGGCGCCGGCGCCGACCGCTTCGAGGGCGTCGAGCAGTCGCTTCGTGTCGGCCATCTGATCGAGCCAGACATGCCGCACGATGTCGATGCGCGTTTCCGGTTCCTGCAGGCCGGCGAAGTAGGCGGCCAGTGCCAGGTCGGAACGCTCGCGCAGCGCGATCATTCGGGCGACGAGCTTGGCCTGCACCCCGTAAATCGGGATCTGCGGTCCACGCGGGGCGATCAGTCCGACGAAGTACAGCCGCTCTGCGCGTTCCGGGAGGATGCCGCCCGCGTATCGAACCGGGACGTCGTCTCGCCACGTGATCAGTTGCTCATCCAGGAACGGCAGCCGCACGTTGAATCCGGTGGCCCAAAGGACGCTGTCGTACTCGCCTGCGGTGCCGTCGGTGAAGTGCACGACGTTGCCGTCGAACCGGCTGATGCCGGGCACCACCCGGACCCGGCCGTGGTGGATCCAGTAGAGCAACAGGTCATTCACCGTGACCGGCCCGTCGGCCAGCGTGCGTGCCTCCGGCTCGGGCAGGCCCGGGTAGTCGCTGTTCTGCCCGATCGCGACGCGGGCGAGCAGCCGGTTGATGAGGTCCTGCTCGTCCGGGCTGAACTCGCGCAGGAACGGCACCTCCTGGCGAGGGCGCCCGAAGTACATCTTGGGCTGGAAGAACACGCCGCGTCGCACGACGATGTCCACCTCCAGCCGGTGCTGGGCGACGTCGACCGCGAGGTCGCAACCGGAATTGCCCGCCCCGACCACGAGAACGCGATCACCGTCAAGATCAGCGACGTTGCGGTACTCGCCGGAGTGCAGCTGCCTTCCGGTGTACTCGCCCGGCACCGGCGGCAAGTACGGATCCCACAAATGCCCGTTGGCAACGACGACGCCGTCGAACGTGCCTTCGTCGCCGCGGGAGCTGATCACCCGCCAGCCGGCGGAACCGACCGGGCCCTGGCCCGAGGGCTCCGGGCTGACCGAGACGATCTCGGTGTCGAATGTGATCAGGTCGTAGAGCCCGTGGTGCGCGGCATAGGACTCGATATATGCCCGTACCTGGTCCCGCCGCGGAAAGTGCGGGTAGTCGGCGGGCATCGGAAAGTCCTCGAAGTGAGTCATGTCTCGGGACGTGATCAGGTGCAGCGCCTCGTAGTCGGTGTGCCAGTGACCGCCGACCCGGTCGGACCTCTCGAAGCACTCGACGTGGTAGCCCGCCTGCCGGAGCTGCTGCAGGGCCGAGACACCAGCGGCGCCAGCCCCGATGACGCAGTAGCGCGATGGAGTCATAACGCGAGGCTTCTATAGCCGGCCTAATTGGTAAAGCCTCGATCTACGAAGTACCGATAGGATTTCCCTTTAGCAGCCCCACTGCACGAGACGGACCGAGGGCGACATGACCTTGCAGCAGCTGGCCTACTTCATCGCTGCGGTCGAACACGGCTCGTTCTCTGCGGCTGCGCAAGCGCTCTACATCGCACAGCCCAGCCTTTCCGAGCAGATCAAGCGATTGGAGAACGAGCTTGGCGTCACGCTGTTCGTCCGCACCAACCGGCAACTGGTCTTGACCGAGGCCGGACAACTCCTGCTGCCGGAAGCGCAGCGCACCCTCGCGGCGGCCCGCGACGCTGCGGACTCGGTACACGGCGTACGCACGCTTACCGGGGGCACGGTGTCCTTCGGCAGCTTCAGCAGCGCCCAGCACCTGCTGCTCACAGAGCTGATTGCCGACTTCCGGGCCCGGTACCCGCACGTGCATGTCCGGGCGGTCGGCCTGAACTCCTCCGAAGTGGCCGACGCTGTCCGGGCCGGCACGCTCGAGGCCGGCCTCATCGCATTGCCCGTCGACGACCGCGGACTCGACGTGAGCCCAGTGGTGTGGACCGGCGAGGCGGTCTACCTGAGCACCGACCCGGCACACGTACGGCGCCCCCTGACGCCCACGGAGCTCGCGAGCGCCCCGCTGATACTCCCGGAAGCCCGCTGGGGCAACGCCGACCCGACCCGCCGTCAACTGCTCGAACGGATGCAGAAGGCGGGAACGACGCTCGTCCCGGT
>DATFRC010000189.1:0-2690 GCA_035263725.1 Jatrophihabitantaceae bacterium
AAACGATCTTGTCGTGCTCGTGCAGCAGGATATGTACCTGCCGGTCGGCTGGGATGGCCGGTTCGCTGCGCAGGTCGCACGGGCCGAGCGCGAGTTCGGACGGCTCGGCGTTGTCGGGCTGTTCGGCATCCGGTACCGCGCCGGCGAGCCGACTCACCACGGGCGTGTCGTTGACCGGGACCGGCTGCTGGACTTCAGCAATGAGCTCCCGGCCGTCGTGGATGGTCTCGACGAGATTCTGCTCGCGGTTCGCCGCGACAGCGGGCTGCGCGCCGATCCGCAGCTAGGCTTCCACTTCGACGGAGCGGACCTGGCGCTCAGCGCGGCAGCGGCCGGCTTGGTGAACGTTGTCGTCGATGCGGCTGCATTTCACAACTCACTGTTCGCCGAGGTGAATCGCGCCTTCAACGTGGCGCGCGAGGCCGTACTTGAGAAGTGGCCTGATGTCAGGCCACTTTATACGAACATGGGACCGGCCGACGCGATGACGACGCCTCCGGAGCCCGAACAGCCCCGGGACCTCGAGGCCGAGATCGCCGAGTTGCAGGGGCGACTGGACGAGTCCGACCGGCGTCTGGCCGCCGTGCTTGACTCTCGGACGTGGCGGATCGGCCGGACAGTGGCCAGAGCCGTTGGCCGTCGCTGAATCAGCTGAGGAGAGCCTCCGCGTCTGACAGAGCTGGGTAACGTGCCGGTGCATGACGGTGCTGCGGCTGCGCGGAGTGTTCCTGCCCGAAGAGGTCGAACGGGACGCATGGATCGTCGACGGGCGGCTGACGTTCGAGCGATATGGCGGCGCAGCTGAGACCATCACCGTGGGCGGCTGGGTCACCCCCGGGCTCGTGGACGCGCATTGTCACGTCGGGCTGGCTCCCGACCGCTTCGTCGCGGATGCGGGCGGGCAGGCGGCGCAGGCGCTAGCGGACCGGGACGCCGGTGCGTTGCTGCTGCGCGATGCCGGCTCGCCGGTCGACAACAGGGGAGTACAGGCGCGAGACGACCTGCCCCGGCTCATCCGTGCCGGGCGGCATATCGCCCGGCAGGGCCGGTACATGCGCCACCTGGGCATCGAGGTCGAGCCCGACGGGTTGCTCGCAGAGGTGGAGACGCAAGCGGCGCGCGGCGACGGCTGGGTGAAGCTCGTCGGCGACTGGATCGACCGCTCCGTCGGCGACCTGGCGCCGCTCTGGCCCGAAGACGTACTGAAGGAGGCGGTCAGCCGGGCACATGAGCTCGGCGCACGGGTCGCGGTACACGTTTTCGGTGAGGACGCACTGCCCGGTCTGATCGCAGCGGGCGTCGACTCGATCGAGCACGGCACCGGGCTCGGGGACGACGTGATCGGCACCGTGGCGGAGGCCGGCATCGCGGTGGTGCCCACCCTGATCAATATCGACAACTTCCCCGAGTTCGCCGCCAAGGGTGAGGCGAGGTTCCCCGCATACGCGGCGCATATGCGCGCCCTGCACGCGACGTCGCGCGAACGGGTGCGCCGGGCGTGGGCGGCCGGTGTGCCCATTTACGTTGGTACGGATGCCGGCGGCTCGCTGCCGCACGGGCTGCTACGCGAAGAGATCCGGGCGCTCGCCACGGCGGGCATCCCGCAACACGACGTGATCGCGCAGGCCTCGTGGCGAGCCCGCGAGTGGCTCGGGCTGCCCGGACTGGTCGAGGGCGCCCCGGCGGACCTTGTCGGCTACGACGCGGATCCACGAGTCGATGCGTCCACCCTGTACGAGCCGCGACGAATCGTGCTGCGCGGCACGGTGATCAGCTGACGCCCGGCCGGGCCCGGCGCTACCCGAGTTATGCGCTCGGCGGGTCTCAGTAGCATTTGGCGCATGGCAGCCGTGCTCACTTCGCAGGCGGAGGACTTCCCCCGCTGGTACCAGGACGTCGTCGCCAAGGCCGAGTTGGCGGACAACGGGCCGGTGCGCGGCACCATGGTGATCCGACCGTACGGGTACGCGCTGTGGGAACGCATCCAGGCCGAACTGGACGCCCGGATCAAGGCGTGCGGCGCGCAGAACGCCTACTTCCCGTTGTTCATCCCCGAGTCGTATCTGCGCCGCGAGGCCGAGCACGTCGAGGGATTCAGCCCCGAACTCGCCGTCGTCACGCATGCCGGCGGGAAGGAACTCGACGAGCCGATCATCGTGCGGCCCACGTCCGAGACGGTCATCGGTGAGTTCATGGCAAAGTGGGTGCAGAGCTATCGCGACCTGCCGCTGCTGCTCAACCAGTGGGCCAACGTCGTGCGGTGGGAGCTCCGTCCACGGATCTTTCTGCGTACCAGTGAGTTCCTGTGGCAGGAAGGCCACACCGCGCACGCCACCCGCGAGGACGCTCGCGACTACGCGCAGCTCATCCTGCACGAGGCCTACGAGGACCTCATGGTGAACGTCCTGGCGGTACCCGTGGTGGTCGGCCTGAAGACGCGGCGGGAGCGGTTCGCCGGAGCGATCAACACGATGACCTGCGAGGCGCTGACCCGCGACGGCAAGGCCCTGCAGATGGGCACCTCACACGAGCTGGGGCAGAACTTCGCGCGCGCGTTCGGCATCGAGTTCACGTCGGCCGAGGGCAGCCGCGAGCTGGCCTGGACGACGTCGTGGGGGTCGTCGACGCGAATGGTGGGCGGGCTGATCATGGTGCACGGCGACGACGCGGGACTCCGGGTGCCGCCGGCG
>DATFRC010000190.1:0-2665 GCA_035263725.1 Jatrophihabitantaceae bacterium
ATGCCGGCTGCTGGCTGGACGGGTGTCCGCGCACCAGGTGGGTCTGACGCGCTCAGCGGCTGTCGTGGTGCTGCAGTATCGGACGTAATGCGTCCAGCACCTGGGTGTCGTCGATGGTGGACGGCACCACGACCTTGTCTCCGTCGGCGATGGCCCGCATGGTGGCTCGTAGGATCTTGCCCGAGCGGGTCTTGGGCAGGGCGGGCACGACGTTGACCTCTCGGAGTGACACCACGGCGCCGATCGTCTCGCGGACGCGGGTCACCAGTTCCGCGCTGATCTCTGCCGGGTCGCGGGTGACTCCCGCCTTGAGCACCGCGAAGCCGCGTGGCACCTGGCCCTTCAGGTCGTCGCGGGCCCCGATGACCGCGCATTCGGCGATGTCCGGATGGCTGGCTATCACCTCCTCGATCTCGCCGGTCGACAACCGGTGCCCCGCGACGTTGATGACGTCGTCGATGCGGCCCATCACGAACAGATAGCCGTCCTCGTCCATGTGGCCGCCGTCGCCGGTCAGGTAGTAACCGGGGTACCGGCTCAGGTAGCTCTCGACGTAGCGGTCGTCGTCTTGCCACAGTGTCGGCAGGGTGCCGGGCGGCAGCGGCAGCCGGACCACGATCGCGCCTTCGGTACCCGGCGGCACCTCGGCGCCCTGGCCGTCGATGACCCGCACGTCGTAGCCTGGCACTGCCACCGTGGGCGAGCCCGGCTTGATCGGCAGTGGCTCGAGGCCCATCAGGTTCGCCGTGATCGGCCAGCCGGTCTCGGTCTGCCACCAGTGGTCTATGACCGGGACCCCCAGCGTCTTGGTTGCCCAGTAATAGGTGTCCGGGTCGAGACGCTCACCGGCGAGGAACAGGTACGCCAGGCAGCTCACGTCGTAGCGGGCCAGCTGCTCGGCGTTCGGATCCTCTTTCTTGATCGCGCGGAACGCGGTCGGTGCGGTGAACAGGCACCGCACGCCGTGCTCGCTGATGACCCGCCAGAACGAACCGGCGTCCGGGGTTCCCACCGGCTTGCCTTCATACATCACGGTGGTGCACCCGGTTAGCAGCGGGCCGTAGACGATGTAGCTGTGCCCGACGACCCAGCCGACGTCGGAGGCGGCCCAGTACACGTCGCCCGGATGGGTGTCATAGACGTTGGGCAGCGTCCACCGCAGCGCTACGGCGTGCCCGCCGTTGTCGCGCACGACACCCTTCGGCCGCGCGGTCGTGCCCGAGGTGTAGAGGATGTAGAGGGGATCGGTCGCCGCGACGGGCACGCAGGCGACCGGTTCGGCGTTAGCCATCAGGTCGTTCCAGTCGACGTCACCCCGCCCCATGACCGCCCGCGCCTCCGGGCGCTGAAACACCACGCACGTCTGCGGCGGGTGGGCGGCCTCCTCGATGGCGCCGTCCACCAGCGGCTTATACGACACGATCCGGCCGGGCTCAAGTCCGCACGACGCGCACACGAGCACCTTGGGTTGCGCGTCGTCGATGCGTAAGGCCAGCTCGTGCGCGGCGAACCCGCCGAACACCACCGAATGCACCGCGCCCAGCCGCGCACTGGCCAGCATGGCGATGACCGCTTCGGGGATCATCGGCATGTAGATGACGACGCGGTCACCCTTGACTACGCCGAGCGAGCGCAACGCGCCGGCGAAGCGCGCCACCTCGTCGCGTAGCTGCGTGTAGGAGTAGCTCGCGCGGCGGCCGGTCATCGCGCTGTCGTACACCAGCGCGGCCTGCTCACCGCGCCCCGCCTCGACGTGGCGGTCAAGTGCGTTGTAGCAGGTGTTCAGCACGCCGTCCGGAAACCAGCGGTACAACGGCGCGGAGGAGTCGTCCAAGATCACAGTCGGCTTCCGATACCACGAGATCAGCTCCGCCGCGTCACCCCAGAACGCGTCCGGGTCGGTGATGCTCTGCAGAAACGCCTGCTGGTACCTACCCATAACCAGACCCCCTCGGCGGGCAGACGCCGGCCGGTTCCGCACCGGAAAGACCGCAACAACTGTGCGCGCCACCGTGACACCAGGCAAGGGCCGCGATGACGATGCCGGACCAGCCCCAAGCTTCGTGACCATCTCCTACTCGCACCGAGCTCAGCCGAGCCAAGCAGGATGAAGGTGACGTTGGGCGGAATGTCCCGGTGGCTGGCTACCGTCGAAGGAGAACCTGCGGACAAGCGCGCGTGAGCGACGGTCGGAGCGATGTGTGGGCCGGTACGAGTCGGTGGCGGAGCGCTCGGAACTGATCGAACTCTATAACGCGACGGCCGAAATGCCCGACTGCGCCACCGTCGTACAACGTGGCCCCGACCCAGGACATCGACGTCATCCTCGAGCGCCCCGACACGAACACCAGCGACGACAACGATGGCCGCGGCAGCGGCGATGCTGGGCTGCACTGGCAATTGCGGGTGGTGCGCTGGGGTCTGGTTCGCTGCTGGGCGAAGGACCCGAAGATCGGGTCACGGCTGATCAACGCCCGGATGGAGACCCTCGCGGAGAAGCTGGCGTTTCGCCGGGCGTTCGCCAAACGCCGCGTGGTTATCCCGGCCCGCGGCTACTACGAATGGCAACCCGAAGAAGTCGACGGCAAGGTCCGCAAGCAGCCCTACTACATCCACCCCGCCGACGCCAGCACCCTCTCCCTGGCCGGGCTGTACGAGCTATGGC
>DATFRC010000191.1:0-14335 GCA_035263725.1 Jatrophihabitantaceae bacterium
TGGAGGCGCCCGAGGAGTGGACGCCGGTCGCCGACGAAGCGAGCGTGAAGGAAGCGGAGCCGCTGCTGGTGAAGACCGCCGACGTCGAGATTGTCTGGTCCGCGAGGGTGGATCGTTGTATGCGCTCCTCGAGCGATGCGCGCATCAAGGCGGTCCGCTCCACGAAGGCAGGATCGAGGGCGGCTGCGTCGTCTGCCCTTGGCACTCGAGCCGTTATCGCCTCTCCGACGGTGCTGCCCTCAGCGGCCCCACCGCCCATCCCCAGCCTGCGCTTGAGGTGAGGGTGCGCGACAGCAAGGTGGAAGTGCGGTGGATGGCACCGGGGGATGCGGCCGCAGCCGGGTCGGCCGCAGACTGACGTCACGGCACACCCCGCCTCATGGAACGACTGATGACTGCCCGACCGCCGATGCTGCTCGCCGGCCTGGTAGATCCCGCGATCCGCTTCTCTTTCCGCATCACGAGAACCAGACCGGCGCTGCACCACGTCAACCTGACTGAAACACAAGACGTGGCTGCGGCATTCATCGCCGCCCGGACCACGGCCGACCCATTCGTCGCTCTGGCCTACTGGCAGTTGGAGATGCAGACGGACCGCCAATACAAGGCGCTGACCGATCCGTCCGGACCGTACCGCCTGACCGTCGTGAGCACGGCTCAGCTCACGCCGTACGCCGATGCCGAGGAACTCATCGCGTCGGTGCTCGCCACCCGAACCCTCGAAGTCACCACCTCCGCGGCAGATCGTGCTCACCCCCTGCTCGACGGCGCGGTGGGCGGCGCCTATTACCGTTTCCGGGCGGTGCACGATTTCGTCGGGCACGTCGCGACGGGATTCGGCTTCGACAGAGACGGTGAATATTCAGCCTGGCTGATCCAGCGCACCTCCTACACGGGCCTTGCTCGTTGGGCCGCCAGGACGGAGCTGCACGCGGAAATCAGTGCACTGTGGACGACCGGCCAGGTCGCGGACCACAAAGCCGTGTTGCTCGACCTAGACGAGCCCGCGAGCGGCCCGGGTTGTCGGACGCGCTAGCTGAGCGCTCCCCCTACATCGGCTGCAGTTCGAAGATCTCGACCGCGCACTTCCCTTCCGTGCCGGACAGGAACGGAAGGCCGTCGGTGAGCGCTTTCGCGGCGACGAGGTTGTCGGCTTCGACGATCGTGTAGCCGCTCAGGTCGCCCGCTGATCCTTCCGTACCGTCGTCGCGGACGGATGTGCTCGTCCCGAACGGGGCGCCGACGTCGACAAGCGCCTTGCCAACCTTCTGCATCCACGCGGCGAACGCGGCCTGTCGCGCGGCGCCCTGCTCGGGCGTGAGGCCGGACACCGGCGTTGCCGGGCCACGGTAGAGGTAGATGAACTTGGCCATGTTGGGTGTCCTTTCGAGAACGGTGTGCCAATTCTTGCCTTCACCTCATGGACGAACGGCACACGCGCGGACGGACACGCTTGCTCTGATGGCCTGCCGCTCACCGACTGAGCTGATCGGCCATCCACGCGCACCACCGCACATACTCGCGCTCGGCGCCAAGGCCGCGCTGCAGCGCCGCCCAGTTCCCGAAGATCGGCTCGCTTGGATCGCTCAGCCGGGCGCCGTGTTTGGCAGACAGGTTCTCGGCCATCTGCTCGAGTTCGGCCAGCCGCTGCTCGTGGGCTTCCTGCTCGGCCCGGAACAACGCCGCCGCCTCGGCCCGGTCGGCAGTCCACGCGGCGTAACTGCGCAGCACCACCTCGTCGCGCACGGCTCGCGGCTCGGGACGGGTGGTAACCCAGTCGCGCAGCAGCGCCCGCCCGGCATCGGTGACCGCGTAGGTCTTACGGGCGCGTGGCCCCGGTCCGCGCTCGGCGCTAGACGTGACCATCCCGTCGCGCTCCAGCGCGGCGAGTTGCGGATAGATCTGGCTGTGCGGCGCCTGCCAGAACAACCCGACCGGTTTCTCCATGAATCGGGCGAGCTGATAGCCCGTCGTCTCGCCGCGAGCGAGCACTGCCAGGAGCGCGTACGCGAGGGTTGGCCATTCACCCTCGCGTGCCCGGCTCATGCGTCTCCCTTGACGTCACTATGTATCTCTATACATACTCGATCGGCCGAGCGAGAGGTCATCATGGTGCCAGGAAGCAGCCGTTGCATCCTGCTCGGTGTACTCGCAATCCTCCTCTGCACCGTGGCCTGTAGTACGCGCGGCGCAGATAAGCGCGACGGGGGTTCGCCCGCGTCAAGCGCCGCAGCGAGCGCGGCAGCGAGCACCGCACCGAGCACGGCATCGAGCACCGTCACCGAGCCGGAGTGCGGTGTGCCCATCGCTGGGCGGCACCGCTACCTGCCGATATCGGCCAGCAGGCAGACCAACGTGCTGCTGCTCGGCAGTGGGCCGCGCGGCGTCGTCGTCGGCGCCCAGGCGAACGGCGGTATCTGCCAGACGCTCGACTACGCGCAGACGCTGACGGCGCGCGGCTACCACGTCGCGGTGTTCGACTGGATTGCTGACTATGCCGGCGAGATGACCACCGCGGCGCGCGTCTTGCTGACCAATGGCGCCCGCGAGGTTGTGGTGGGCGGCTTCTCGCGGGGCGCGTTGGTCGGGCTGGGCATAGCCCCGTCGCTCGGCCGGAGGGTCGTCGGCGTCTTCTCGGTCAGTGGCGGGCCGTCAGCCATCGAGGGCTTCCCGACAATTGCGTCGCTCGCGCGGTTCGCGGGGCCGATCCTGCTCGTGTGCAGCGCGGACGATTCGGTGTTCCCTCAGGGCACGAGCGCACGGATCGCGCGAGCGCACACCGCCGGCCCGAGCAGCCTGCTGGTCGTGCCGGGATCCGAGCACGCCCTTGCGCTGCTCGACGGGTCGCAGGGCCCGCGCATCAAGAGCGCGATAGACACGTTCCTCCGCCACGTGCTAGGTGGTTGATCTCCGTGCCAGGTGCGTCTGGGAGCAGGTGCTAGCCGGGGACGCCGGACAGCGCGCCGGATACGGCGTGGACGAACGCGCCGATGACCTGATCCGGGGTGGTGAGCGTGTCGACTTGGCCGCCGACGGGGGTGACGGCGCGCTGGAGCAGATCGGCGGGGACGGCGCTGCCGATGCCGAAGATGCTGAGCTGGACGCGCTTGTTCGGGTCGGTGCCGGCGAGCGCGGTGTGGAGTTGGGCGAGGCTTATGGAGTCGGGGTCGTCCTCGTTCACGCCGTCGGTGAATAGCACGACCTCGTTGGGCATGTCCTGTTTGTAGTTGGCTTGCTGGTACCGGTAGGCCGCCAGGATGGTGTCGTACAGGCCGGTGCCGGTTGGGCGGGCCTGTAGGTGGTTTGCGCTGGTGGTGATCGCCGCGCGCTGGGGGGCGGTCAGCGGGGCGGGGGCGACCAGGACCTGCCAGTCGTTGGGTGGGCTGAGCCGGGATCCGAACTGCCACAGGCCCAGCTGCGCGCTGTCAGGTAGTAGGGCGTTGACCTGAGCGATGCCTTGCCGGGCGAGGACGATCTTGGGGGTGCGGGTGCCGGGGGCTGGGTCGCTCATCGACCCGGAGACGTCAAGGACGATCAGCATATTGGACCGGCGTAGGTCAGGGTGCCAAGTGGACAACACGTGGTAGGCCAGGTGTGCCGGGATCGCCCCCATCGCGGCAGCGGTGGGCGTCGGCATGCCGGCCGTGGCGAGGCCTTGAGGTGAGGAGGTGTGCCAGTCGGCGCCGCGCAGTCCGGACCCGGCGAGGGCCTGGGCTGCGGCGGGAGACGTGAGCGCCTGGTACAAGCGGTGCAGTGATACGGCCTTGTCCGGGTCGGCCAGTCCGGCGGCGGTGGGGAACCACGTGTAGTTCAGCAGGGTCGTGCCGTCGGTGGGCGCGACCACCGTGTAGTCGCGGGCGTGACCGGAGGCGAGCAGCGCGTATTCCGGCACGATGCCCACCTGATTCGCGTGGATCGGCAGCGCCGGCACTGCACCGGTCGTGGTGGCGGCGGCGCGCCAGATTCGGAACAGATCCAGCGCCGAGACGAGGGGTCCGTCGGCACCGAGGATCGCTCCGGCCAGCCCGCCCGCGCCGGCCATGCCGTCGCCGGTACCGGCCGGGTCGGCGAGCACCAGGTGCCATGAAGCGTTCGGCGCGGCCAACATCCGGCCCAGGCCGAGCCACGACCGGGCGCTCGCGGGAAGGGCCGGGCTGCCGTGGCGGGTGACGAAATAGAGCGGGCTGGTGGCGATGACCTCCCCGGACGCGCGAGGCAGGGCAACCGGGTTGAATACCGTGGACCAGGATGTGTCGTCGGGGATCCAGGCGTCGGCTCCGACCGCTGCCGCCGCCGGCGCGGCGAAACGGCCATCGGCGGTGATGACCCGCACAGCCACGCACTGCGGCGCGGTGGCCAGCGGGCCGGCGATCCGGCGCAGCGCGGTCGCGAACGATGTCGCCGTGACCACGGTGACGCCGTGTGAACACGTTGCCGTGTGAGCCGCACTGGCAGCGCTGATCACCTGGCCGGATTCGGCATGCTGAGCGCTGGTTGGGTCGTGCCGCCCGGAAAACACGGCGGCGAGCGTGGCGCCCACCAACACACCTACGCCGACGGCTGCCAGCAGCCACGTCCAGCGACGGCTGCCACGCTGGCGATCTACAGACATACTGTCGGCCTGATGTCGGCCCATCCCTGGCACCCCCCCGGGGAAAGCTTCGACCATAGAGGCGATCCGGGCGGCGATGGAACCAGCACGCCGTAGCCATCCGGACACCCTTTGCCCGTGCGCGAGAGCGTCTTAGTACGGCCACTGAACCTCAGCCCGGCTTCGCGATCACCCGACCGGCGACTGTCCACTGTGGACGGTCGGCGTCGATCGTTGTGTCATCCGACCGGTCAGTACGTAATGCGTGGGAATTCCGATCGAGCCCGCTCCAACTCGTGGGTCCATCGCTTCGGCCACCCGAAGGCCGACCGAGCCAGGTCGGTGACATCGCTCCCGGCCGCGCCGCTGGTGAAATGGAGGTACTCGCCCCAGTTCAGGTCGCGCAGGTAATGCGTGTCTGCGCCGCGGGGGAAGTGCTCGGCGAGCAACCGGAAGAAGCGCACCATGACCTGCGGGCCGCCGCCGGTGCCGGCGCGCAGCGGACGCCACCAGTCGCGAAACCAATGCGTGCCACGTCGTGGGAACGAGTCGGCGTTTCGATCGAAGGTCGTAGCCACGTCGGCTGCCCACCGATTCAGCCCCAGCGCCAGGTACACGTCGTGCACGAAGAACTCGGCCCACTTGCTGTCACCCCAGATGGGGAAGGCCGGCGAACCCCAGGCTCCGTTGTTCGCCCCCTCCACCACATGGGAAATCTCGTGCGTGACCACCTCGTGAACTTTGCTGTCGTCTGCGCGGTACGGCCCTGGGCCACAGTCGGTGACATTGCGATAGTCGTGGCTCGCGTCCTGGTAGCTCGACGGGTGGCCACCGGGATAACGGCCCTGGTGGAAGATCGGGTAGAGCAGCGGGTCCGGCCCGAAATCCCCGTACGTCTGCTTGGTGTAGCGCCAGACGTCGTCCAGATACGGGACCAGCCACCGCGCGGCGTCGTCGGGCACATCGGGGTCGAAGTAGACCGCCACGTGGCTGGTCGCGCCCGCCAGATGAAGCAGTTGGTTGTGCTCGAACCAGTGTTCTCGCCAGGTCGGCGGCGGCCCGGCACGCGCGTTCTGGTGGTCAGTCGAGCGCACTGCTGTTGGGGTCGGACGCCTCAAGGTCGCGGATCCGGCGGCAGAGCAGCAGTTGCACCTGGTGCGACATCCCGGGGTACGCATCGATGACAGTGCGGAACATGCTCTGCGAAATCTCCATTGTCTCGACCTCGCCGTCGGCCATGATGCTTGCGGTGCGGGCGCCTCCGTCGATCAGGCTGATCTCGCCGAAATAGTCGTTTGCCGAGACGGTGTCCACCTGCTTGCCGTGCTTGGTCACTTTGCCGGTGCCCTCGAGGATCAGGAAGAACCCCGTCGGCGCGCCACCCTCCGAGACGATTTCTTCGCCGTCCCCCCAGCGCTTGGTCGTCGACGCCCGCACCAGCCTGCGGATTTCGAACGGCGCAAGAAGCCGGAACAGGTCGACGCTCTGGAGACGGTTGACGGCATCCTCTTCGGTCACGTGCCCTCCCTCGTCGGCGATCGCCTGAAACGTATCGGGTAGAGCACCTGCGCCGCTACGTGACGGCGCGGGTTTGATCGCCGATTGACGGCGACGTGGCGCGCGCGGTCAGCGGGCGGGTTTCCGCAGTGGTCACCGCCGGACTGACCAGCGGACCTGGGCGCAGCAGCAGGGCGGCGACGACTGCCCCACCGGCCGCGATCGCGCACGTCCACCATTCGTTCGTGTGATGTCATGGCTGATGTCGACCTCGACGCTCAGTGTGGAGCGTGACGCTGGAGGGCCGGATGAGCGGCGACGTGATCACCGGGCAGGACGGCAAGCCTCGCTGCGCCTGGGTCGGCACCGGCGATGCTGCTTCTGTCCGCTACCACGACGAGGTCTGGGGTACCCGCAGCTACGAGGAGTCCGCGATGTTCGAGGCGCTGACCCTGGGCGTGTTCGAGGTCGGGCTGAGCTGGTCGATCGTGTTCCGGAAGCGGGACGCCTTCCGAAAGGCATTCCACGGCTTCGATGTCGCGAAGGTTGCGGCGATGACCGAGCACGACGTCGATCGGCTGGTGCAAGACGCATCGATCATCCGTAACCGCGCCAAGATCCAGGCCACCGTCGACAACGCGCACGCGATGACGGCTGCGTCGCCGAGCCTCGCGGCGCTTGCGAAGTCCTTCGAGGTCGCCCGCACCCGAGCCCCCCGGTCAATTGCCGACGTACCCACGTCGACTCCGCAAGCCGAGGCATTCGCCAAACAGTTGAAGTCGCAGGGGTACCGCTTCGTCGGGCCCACCAGTGTGTACGCGTTCATGCAGAACGCCGGCGTGGTCAACGACCACGTCCACGGATGCTTCCGCGCGAGCGACTACTCGTAGGTGACGACCTCGGGTTGCGGGTTGAGGGCCATGACCTGCGCCGGCGTCATGAGCCCGGTGTCTGCCTGGTAGAACAGTTTGAACCCGGCGTGGAACGGCGGTGCCGGGAACGCGAGCTGGTTATAAACGTGGATCTTCTCCGCCGGCGTCGCGAGGCCGTCCGCGTGCAGGACCACCTCCAGCCCGTTGGGACGGACGATGTCGTCGCGGTCGGGCAGCATCGACGACGTGAACTGGTGAACGACGAGCAGCTTGTCGGGCAAGTGGCGCCGGGCCACCAGCCGTGACAGGTAGCCCGCTACCGTGTTGATGCTCGATGCCGAGGCCGAGCCGATGACCTTTGCCGGCACCTGCGTCGGGCCGACATGCCATTCCGGGTCCAGCGCGACGCTAACCGAGGGGTCGAGCAGGAACTGTTCGTCGGCCTCGACCTGCGGCAGGAACTCGCCGCGCCCGGGCTGGAAGTCGAGGATGAGCAGCAACCGGTGCCGGTGGGCTGCGGCCAGGTAGCTGTCGATCGCCGCGGACGGGATGGGGGCGGAGTACAGCCCATCCGGGCCCGGCCGGGCCTGTGCCACGGTGGCGATCAGCTCCATCGCCGGCTGGATGCGCCGCCCGTAACGGGCATAGGCGGCGGCCTGCTGGGCCACGGCCGCGGCGGCCTCATCGGGCGTGCCGATTCCCAGCACACCGAGCTGCCCGCCGCCCGGCGCGCCGTAGTAAGCGACCACCCGGTAGGCGGGCAGGATGCGCCGCCCCCCGCGCGGTAGCTCTGCCTGCCGAGCCGGTGCCCGGCCGGTCGGCGGTCGATTCGCCCGGGCGGGGCGAGCCGGCGTCGACCGCGCGGTCGTCGTGCGGCGTAGTCGTGGGGGATCGGCCGGCCAGTGTGATGCCGCTGAACTGGCCGGACTGCTCGACGGGCGCGCCGGGAGCACCGGCTCCCGGGTGCACGCTGCCGACGTCGCAGCCAGCAACGCCACAGTCGCGATGATTGCGAAGTTGATTCCCCGATGCACGTCGCAATTGTGCCGGTACGCCCGGGGCGCCGTCGACGGGCAACGCCGTGTCGTCGTGTTTGGGGTCATCGGCTGGAGGCACGTTGCCGCATCCTGGCAAGGTGGCCTGCTGCGTGCCAGCATGAGCGTCGATGGCCGCTATCGACCGGATGAGCGCGACTGAGCGACTGGCCGACGGCTTCGCCTTCCTGGAATCGCCCCGGTGGCACGAAGGCCGGCTTTGGGCCGTCGACCTATATGCCCAGCAGGTCTTGTGCTTCGACCGCGACGCCAAGGTGGAGACGCGTCTTGCCGTGCCGGGTACCCCGACCGGGCTGGGCTGGCTGCCCGATGGGCGCCTGCTCGTGGCTACCCGCGAACGGCGGATCCTGCATTGCGGCGACGCGTGGACCGAGTTCGCCGACCTGACCTCCTTCGGCCCCGCGCCGCTGAACGAACTCACCGTCACCGCGTCCGGTGACGTCTACGTGGGCGTGTTCGGACTCGCCACCGGCGCCCTGCTCCACGTCGGCGTAGACGGCTCGGTCCGAGTCGCCGCGGAACAGCTGCTACTACCCAACGGCCAGGGACTCATCGACCAGGGAGAGACCCTGCTGGTTGCCGAGAGCGCCGGACAGCGACTCACCGCGCTCACCATCGACCCTGACGGCAGCCTTACCAACCGTCGGGTCTGGGCCCGGTTCGGCGACCCCGCTACTGCCAAGACCTTGCCTGAGGTGGTCCGGCAGGTGGCCAGGTGGGTCGACGGGATCGCCGCCGACCCAACCGGCGCCGTCTGGGTCGCCGACCCGTTCGGGCAACAGGCGTTCCGGACAGCCCTCGGTGGCGAGATCACGCACCGCGTTTCCACCAGCCCACTCGGCTGCTATGCCTGTGCGCTTGCCGACGACGGAACCCTCTACCTCTGCGCCGGGCCGCCCGGCGAGGACGAGGCCACCCGGCGCCGCGACCGAACCGGAACCCTGCTGCGAGCGCAGAGTCACCCCAGCGCGCTCAACTGACCTGGGGCCGGTTCCAATCGGCTGCCAGCAGGCCGAGAATCACTTCATCCGCGAAGTCTCCGCTGACCCACGCGGAGCCACGTAGCCTTCCTTCTTCTACAAATCCGACTTGGGCGGCCGCTCGTATCATCGGCTCGTTGTCGGTCAGCGTCTCGATCTGCAGTCGATGCAGGCCCAGGACCTGGAAGCCGTATTCGCACAGCACTCGGACGACGTCGGTGGCCAGGCCTCGTCCGCGGAAGCTCGGACGCAGCGAGATGCCGATGTGGGCCGCTCGGTTGTGGTGATCGATTGCCCAGAGGAGGGCATCGCCCACCAACGTGTCATCGGCCAGATCCACCACCGAGAAGCACGCAGCGTCGTCGGTGGGATCGGCAACTGCGAAGGGCGACGCCGCAGAACCTGGCGTGATCGGCCGCCACGGCCGCGAGTCGGCCCTCGAGCGCGTTGCGACGTCGTCGTAGAGCTCACTCTGCAGTACCGGGACGTCGGCTTCGTGTCGTGCCCGAAGCCCGATCTTGTCACCCCGCAGCATCCAAACAGTCCACCACACTGCGGGGGAATCCTGACCGGCCGCGCTCGCGGAGCGTTCCACCGACGGCCTTGACCGTCGGCCTGACTCATCATGGATTTCCCGGCATATCCCGTCAATGAGCCTTCCAGTGACGTGACGGCTGGATTAAAGTCGCTCCTTTCAGGGGGATACGGGGGCACTGATGCATCGCGTCGCGCTGCGCCGGCTCACGCTTGCCGCGACAGTTTTCGCCGTGTTGGTGGCGGGTCTCGCCGTCGCACCTGCGGCCAAGGCTGACAACGTCACGGTCTCCGGCAATGTCGCGCGTACCGGCTGGGACTCTAACGAACCCGCGCTCGCGCCGGCCCAGGTCAGCGCCAGCGACTTCGGTCAGCAGTTCTCGGTGCAGCTCGCCGGCAGCGTCTACTCGCAGCCGTTGGTGGTTGGTAACACCGTCGTCGTCACCACGGAGAAGGCGAACGCCTACGGCATCAGTGCAGCAACCGGCTCGATCCTCTGGCAGCGCTCGTTCGGCGCGCCGTTCCAGTCGTCGACGATCGGGTGCGGCGACCTGACGCCCGATCTCGGTTCCACGTCCACGCCCGTGTACGACCCGGCATCGAACACCGTGTATCTCACTACGAAGGTTGCTGATGGCGTCGATCCCCAGCACCCGCACTGGTACCTGCAAGCCATCAACCCGGCCGACGGTTCGGAGCGGGCCGGCTTCCCGATCGTCCTGCAGGGTGCCGCCGACAACGACCCCACGGTGACATTCGATCCGTACCTCCAGATGCAACGCGCCGGATTGCTGTTCGCGCACGGCATCGTCTACATCGGCTTCGGCTCGCACTGTGACCTCGGGGCGTGGCGGGGCTGGATCGCGGCCGTCGGCGTCACCGGCACGCCTGCGATCAAATCGCTATTCGTCACCGAGGCGGCAAACGGTGGCGGGGCGGGCGTCTGGGCCGGCGGCGGCGGGCTCGTGACGGACGGGGACGATGCCAACGGCAACCCGCGCGTGTTCTTCGCGACCGGCAACGGCCTGTCGCCGGCCGTCGGCCCCGGGACCAGCCCGTCGCCCTACCTCGGCGATTCGGTGGTACGGGTGGGGCTCAACGCAAGCGGTCATCTCGCTGCCGCGGACTTCTTCGCCCCGTCGAACGCGCCGACGCTCGACCTCAACGACGCCGATCTGGGGTCTGGTGGACCCGCCGCACTGCCCGACAGCTTCGGCACGCCGTCGCATCCGCACCTGCTGGTCGAGGACGGCAAGGACGGACGAGTGTTTCTGCTCGACCGCGACAACCTCGGCGGACGCGGGCAGGGCCCCGGCGGCGGTGACGCGGTGGTGCAGACGGTCGGCCCCTTCAAGGGCATCTGGGGTCATCCAGCGGTGTACGGCGCCGAGGGCGGCTGGGTCTACTACGTCGAGAACGAGGGTCCGCTTCGGGCGTACCAGCGCGGGGTTACTGCCGGGGGCGACCCGGCGCTGACCGCCGTCGGCGCGAGCAGCGGCACGTTCGGCTACACGTCCGGCTCGCCGATCGTGACCTCCGACGGCACGACCGCAGGCTCAGCTCTGGTGTGGGTCGTCTACTCAAGTGGCTCAACCGGCAGCGGTGGCCAGCTGCGCGCCTACGACGCCGTGCCGTCGAACGGCGTGCTGAATCTGCGGTGGTCCGCCGCGATCGGCAACGCGTCGAAGTTCGAAATGCCCGCGACGAGCGGCGGTCGGGTGTTCGTCGGGACGCGCGACGGGAAGCTGTTCGCGTTCGGGCGGCCGGCGACGGTAGCGCTGTTCGGCGCCACGGTCGACGCCGGTCAGGTCCCGGTCGGCGGGTCGGTGACCACGTCCGCACATCTCACCGCGTCGACCGCGATCACGGTCAACGGCGCATCCGCGACCGCACCGTTCACCGCCGACTCCAGCGGGTTACCGCGCACCCTGGTCGCGAATGACACGATCGACGTCCCAATCACGTTCGCGCCCACCGTGCCGGGCACCGCCGCGTCCACGCTCACGCTCACCACCAGTCTCGGCCCGGTCACGCTCGACCTGCACGGCACCGGAACCCAGCCGGGGCTTGCGGCGTCGCCCAGTCCGCTCGTGTTCGGCCCGGTGCCGACATCGCAGACGAAGACGTACGGCCTCAACATCACCAATACCGGCACGACGAGTGAGACGGTCAGTTCGACATCGCTTCCCGGCGCGCCGTTCACCGTCACCGGTGCACCCGCCGCAGGCACCGTAATCGGCGCCCAGCAGTCACTCGCGCTGTCCGTCACCTACGCGCCGACCCTCGCCGGCACGAACTCCGACTCGCTGGCGATCACCTCGACACACGGCACGCTGACCGTCCCGCTAACCGGTAGCGGCGAGACCGGCCAGGCGCATCTCGCCTTCCGGCCCTCGACCACCGACTTCGGCCGAGTCGTGGTCGGTACCTCCCGAACGCTGAGCTTCGACATCATGAACACCGGCAACATCCCGCTCACGATCACGAAGGCCAAGGCGCCCGCGGGCGTGTTCACGTCGCCGAGCCCGCTGTCCGAGGGCATCACCATCGGCCCGGATGACGTCGTCCACCAGCTCGTGACATTCACCCCGACGGCCCTCGGAACGGCGAGCGCGTCCTATCTCGTGACCGCCGACGACGGCCAGGGCGAGCAGACCGTCACGCTCACCGGCAGCGGCATCAGTGGCAGCGCACTACCCGCTCCGACCGGCACCGGCTGGTCGCGCAACGGGTCCACCACCGTGAGCGGCAGTGATCTGGTGCTAACGCCCGCTCAGCCGTACCTCGCCGGATCAGCCTTCTCGACAACGACCGTGCCCAGTGACGGGCTCGACGCGCACTTCACCGCGCAGCTGGGCGGAGGCAGCGGTGCGGACGGTCTCACGTTCACCCTCCTACCAGCCTCAGCGCCCGCAACATCACTCGGCGCCGCCGGTGGCGGCCTCGGCTACGGTGGGCTGACCAACGCCGTGGCCGTCGCCCTCGACACGCATGCGAACGCGACCGATCCGACGTCGAACTTCGTGGGCGTCGCGACCGGCACGCTCGGTGCGACCGACGCGCTCGACTACGTGACGACATCCTCCAACGTCGGTCCTCTGACGAGCGGGACGCATGACGTCGATGTGAACGTGTACGGCGGCCATTTGCGCGTGATCGTCGACGGCGATCTCAAGATCGACCAGCCGATCAACCTGCCTGCGACGGTGCGGCCGGGCTTCACCGCCGGGACCGGCGGACTGACCGACCAGCACATCATCCGCAACGTTCGCATCACCACGCCCGCGCCGCCTGTCGTGCCGGCGATCAGAACCGACGCGACGGTCTTCGTCAACGGCCGCAACCTGCTGACCACGCCGCAGATGACCACTGCCGCCGCCGGCGAGACGCTCGTCGCGATGGTCAGCTACAGCGGCCCGGCGACGGGAGCGCAGACCGCCACCGTCGCGGGCGCCTTCGTGACCTGGCACCTCGCGCGCCGGACGAATACGCAGCACGGCACCGCCGAGGTATGGACCGCTTTCGCGCCGAAGCGGCTGGTCGGCCTCACCTTCCGGGCCACTCCGCGCTTCAGCGGGTACAGCGGCTCGCTCACCGTTCGCGCACTGCAAAACGCCACCGGTGTCGGTGCCACCGCTTCTGCGTCCGCCGTGTCCGGTGCGCCCGCGGTGCGCCTGACCACCACTCGGCCCGGCTCGATGGTTATGGCCGCCGGCAACGACTGGGACCGCGCTCTCGTCCGTACGCCGGTGAGCGGCCAAGTCATCGTGCACCAGTACCGGGACTTCGGGATCGGCGACACGTACTGGGCCCAGTCGCTGGCCGCACCCGTCGCAGCGGCGGGCACTGCCGTGCGCATCGCCGACACGTCCCCGACAACCGATCGCTACAACTTCGCGGCGGTGGAGCTGTTGGCCGTCCAGCCCGACAGCACGGCACCGACCGTCGCGCTGACCGTGCCGACGAGCGGCCAGACCCTGACCGGGACGAAGACGTTCACCGCGACGGCGAGCGACAACGCCGGCGTCGTCAGCGTGCTATTCCTGGTGGACGGACTGCCGGTGGGCAACCCGGATACCTTGGCGCCGTACAGCGTTTCCGTTGACACGTCTCTGCTCACCAACGGCGCGCACACCGTTTCGGCCCGCGCGATCGACACGTCCAACAACGTGGGAACGTCGGCCGGGGCCGCCGTCACCGTGAACAACCCGCCGGCAGACATCACGCCGCCCACGATCGCGTTGACAACTCCGATCACCGGCTCGACGGTTAGTGGCAGCGTGACCGTCGCTGCGACGGCGGCCGACAACAAGGCCGTGGCGTCGGTCCAGTTCTACCTCGACGGAGCGCCCCTGGGTCCGCCGCTGACCGCTGCGCCGTTCCAGTTGACCTGGAACACCACCACCGTGGCGAACGGCAACCATACGCTCGCTGCGGCGGCACTGGACGCCGCAGGCAACGTCGGTACGTCCGGCTCGATCTCGGTCCAGGTGTCCAACTAGTCGTCAGCCGCGGTCGACCTACCGATTGGGCAAGAATTCCTCGTCTGGGACGAAGGATTCTTGCTCAATCGGGGAAGGTCTGGTGGCGCCGACTAGACAGCCCGACTACAAGTAAGCCCGTGCACTCGTAGATTGAAGGGATGGCCCGGGTTCGGCTACCCGTCGTCATCGCGGCCGTCGTGCTGGCAGATCAAGCCGCGAAGTGGTGGGCGTGGCGGCACGTTGACGGCGTGCTGATCAACAGTGGTGGGTACATCCTGCTCGGTCCGACGGTTCGTTCGTGGTTCGCGCACCCGGTCGGCGG
>DATFRC010000192.1:0-8248 GCA_035263725.1 Jatrophihabitantaceae bacterium
ACCGACATGCCCTTTCGCCGGCTTACGGTCTTGGCGCGGGATGGCGCGGCAGTATGCCTGCATGGTTGCAGGTGGTGCGTCTGCTGTGGCGCGTGGTGTTCCGAAGAGCGAGCGAGACGCGGCTCGTCTGGATCGCTTCAACCGGTACATGCAGCTACCGATCGTCGTCTCGGCAATTCTGCCGCTGATCGTGGTGCCCCAGTCGGGCACCCTGCCCGGGGTGCTGGTCGGGGTGATCACGTGGCTGGTATTCCTGATCGACCTCGTCGTGCACCTCCGTCTGACGCGCGGGTACCTGCGGACCGGATTGGGAAGCTTCGACCTGATCGTTGTGCTGCTGACCTCGCCGTGGTACCTGCTGCCGGGCGCTTCGGCCGGCGCATTGGTGAACGTGCTTCGCCTGGCGCGACTGGCCCGATTGTTGATCGCGACGCGAGGCGTGCGCCGGCTTCTTGCCAGACTCGGACGTGTCGCGATCGTGGCCGTGCTGGTTGTGGTCGTGGGCTCGGCGGTTGCGTATGGCGCCGAGCACCCGACGAACCCTGGCTTTGCCACGTTCGGTGATGCGTTGTGGTGGGGCATCGTGACGCTCACCACCGTGGGCTACGGCGACATCGTGCCCAAGACCAGTGCCGGCCGGTGGGCCGGTGTTGCCATCATGATCACCGGTATCTCGGTCTTGGGGTTGCTGGCGGGTTCGTTGGCCAGCTTCTTTCGCCTCGGCGACCAACCGGGCGAGCCCGCAAGAGACGCAATGCCAGAGACCCCGGCGTCCGCCCCACCGGACGTTGCGGACCTGACCGCAGAGATCGCGCTGCTTCGCACGGCGGTGACGCGGCTGACGGAACGACTCGACCGGAGCGAGACCTGAGAGCCCCGGAACCACGACCCCGGTCGGGCACAGCCATGTGCCGCCGGTTGGCTGGCCACGGAACGCCTGGCGCGGTTCCGCCACGTCCACGATCGACCCCGCCGGCTTGCGCTCATACTGCGGCCGCACGTCCGACGCCAACCGTCAGGCGGTGAGCGCTTCGGCGGCGACGTTCGCGCCGAGGCCGATGAGGACGGACGCGGTGACGCGGTCGAGCGCGAGGCGGGCGGCGCGCGGGCGGCTGATCCACCGGCTCATCGCGTGACCGATCCAGGCGGCGGTCGTCAGCCAGCAGAACGCGATGAGCGCGTCGACCGTGGCGAAGCCGAGCGCGTAGGGCAGGACGGCTGCGTGCGCGGGGATGAATTGCGGCATGACGGCGAGGAAGAACAGGCCCACCTTCGGGTTGAGGACGTTGCTCACCAGCCCGGCCCGGAATCCGCGAGCCCGACCGTCGCGGGGCGCGCCAGGGGTCGGGCTGGACGGGTCGGTCGGCCGCCGCAGACCGCGCAGGCCGAGGTAGAGCAGGTAGGCCGCCCCGACCAACTCGACGACACGGAATGCCTTCGCCGAGGCGGCGAGGATTGCGGTGAGACCCGCCGCCGAGCAGAGCCCCCAGGCCAGCGAGCCGCTCGCCGCGCCGAGCGCGGTGTAAACCCCGGCGCGGCGACCGCCGCGCAACGTGTGGCGGAGCACAAGCAGGCTGTCCGGGCCGGGGGTCACGGCGACGATCGCGGATACTGCGACGAACGCGGCGAGGCTGCTGAGCATGGCGAGTCCTCCTGGCGGTGGCCGATCTGCAGCAATGACGAACGACCCAGCCCCGCACGGACACCCACCCGGACAATTTCATCCACCGACTCTGTCCGTCCCGGCGACGCCGTATGTCTCCACCCCGAACCGGCACCGACCCGTGACAGGAGGACCGATGCAATACGCATTGCTCGTCTCCGGCCGCCACGACACCGCCAACGCCGCCGAACGCGCCATGAACCCCGCCGCCGCAAGATGATCAACTGACAGCCGCTGAGGACACCTCAGGGAAAGCCCGAGCACGAGGAGGCGGTCAGCGATGGCCGAGCCCGAGGTCCAGGATCACAATTCGCCAGCGGCGGTCACCGTCATGACCACCGAGCACTTCGTGTTGCAAACCGCGCGCTCGGCGGGGATCGCCGAAGTCAACGGCCCGGGTTCTACCTGGCGGCCGTGTCCAGCGGCCTGATCGCGCTGGCCTTCATCTGCCAGCTCTCCCGGATAGGCACCGCGTTCTACGTCTTCGGCCTGGCGGTGCTGCCCACGCTGGCCTTCGTCGGCGTGACCACCTTCGAACGCGCGCTGCGCAACCGGGTGGAAGACTTCCGGCTGGCCGGCCGGATCAACCGGATCCGCCAGTTCTATTTCGATGCCGCGCCGCAGGTCGCCCGGTACCTGCCGCCGCCCAGCCCGGACCTCCCGGCGCCCAGTTACCGCCCATCCTGGTACCAGTTCCTGACCATCGCCGGGGCGCTGGCCGTGGTCAACAGTGTGCCGGTCGGAGGCGTGCTCGGCCTGGCCGTGCAGGCCCGCACAGGAACGCTCGCCGCGTCGGCGGCGGTGGGAGTGATCATCGCTGCCGGGGCGCTGGCCGCGCACCTGATTCGGCAGCGGGAAAACTGGCTGACCGAGCGCAAGAAGCTGGAAGAAGAGCGCAAGCGGCGCAGTGAGACTCAGCTTCCAGCCGGGACAGACTGAAGGATCGGTTGCTTCGATAGCCGCCGCGACCGTAGGTACCGGCCGACCGCCACCGACAACGCGACGCCGGTCAGGTGCAAGGCCACGTAGGAGAAGGGACCTATGAAATCTCCGTGCATGTAGGGCATCGCTATGACTACCGCGCCGGTGGCGAACGCGGCAACCGTCGCCGGTCGGCGCCCTCGGAGGTCCGCGACGGTCACTAGCGCAAGCAAGACGGGCAGGATCATGATCATGTCGAGATCGACCAGGGCATACGCGGCCAGGATGCCGGCCAGCGCGCCAACCGGTTTACGGTGGCGCAGCAGCAACGCGATTCCGGCTTCGCACAATGCCAGCACCTGGAAGAACGTGTGCGCCGAGCCTCGGCCGCCGGGTGCGTGCAACGCGATCCACACTCCTCCAAGGACCATGATCGGGATCACGGGAGCGACTACATGTACCCAGGAACGGCCGAGCCGCGGTGGCGTATCAACCATGCATGCGACGGTAAAGACGACACAGAAGTTCGGCATCGGAGCACGGGCTGAACATCAGGCGGCGCCCTACGACCTGAGGCGTACACGGTGCGAGCTACGGCACGCCCATGTCGTGGCGCGCTAGTGCGGGTGGGCCGGCGGTTGAACTGGCTAACGCGTCGTGGGTGGTGGGTCGCGTAGGACGGCTCGGCCGAGGTGGTGGCAGGCGCGTAGTGCGAGTTCGATGTCGGCGCGGTGTTCGCCGATCGGCGCGCCGAGGGCTTGTTCGGCTTTGCCGACGCGGTATTGGGCGGTGTTCTTGTGGAGGAGCATGCGTTCGGCGGTGACGGTGTAGCTGCCTGTCGTCAGGTACAGCTGCAGGGTCTCGCGCAGCCGTGCGTGCGGCTCATCGTCGATGGCTAGGTCGTTGAGCGTGGCGAGCACCCAGGAGCGGGCGGTGTCGCGGTCGGAGCAGATCAACGCGAGGGCGCCCACCTCGGCGAACGCAGTGACGCGGGTTCCGGGGGTTGCGATGAGGGCGAGGTTTTGCGTTTGCACCGCCTGTCGGTGTGTGCGCCGGAATCCGTCGAGTCCGTCGGCGGGTTCGCCGACGGCGACGCGCACCGAAGGCACCTTGTCGTGGAACGCGGCCTCCAGCGATTCGCGGTTGATCTGTGCGTCCTGACCCAGCGGCAGCCAGATCCAAGCGAGGGCTTCGTCTCGTGGCACAAACAGCGCTCGGCCGCGTGCCTTCAATGTGCGGGCGGCGGTCGAGGCCAGCCGCTCGAGTTCGGCCATGCACTTGGCGGCGTCCGATTCGCCGGACAGCCACGCGACAACGCCGAGGTGCTTGGCCCGCAACCGATAGCCCAGGGCGGACTCGGCCGCGTCCATATCGGCGGGGTTGCCGGTGAGCAGTGCGTTGACCCGCGCAGCGCGTTTCGCGGCCTGCCCGATAAGCCACTGATCGCGTTCTCGCTGGTAGGTGGCGATTACCTGCACGGAGACCTGATCGACGTAGTCGAAGGTCACGTCGACCAGCCGGGCAACCAGCGCCGCGGTCAGGTCGCTGATATACGAGCGCGCGGCGATCTCCTCGACGCAGCGGGCGAGGAACCGTCCGTGCGCGATTCGATAGCTGCGCACGAGCCTGACGATCGGAACCTGGCGTTGCGCCATGCGCCGCGCATTCTCCTGTGCAGCCGCGGGGGCGCGGACGACGCCGATGGGGGTTCCCTGCTCGAACACATGCAGCAGGCTCGCGACGTTGTCCGCGATGCTGGCGGTGAGCAGCTCCTCGTACATGTCGTCGCCGCGCAGCTCGGGCGTAGTGCTCGCCAGCCGTTGCCAGACCTCCTGAGCGAGGTCCGGCAGCCGCGCCTGGACGGCTGCACCGATGGCCAGCAGCTCGCGATCGACTGCGGCGGCCTGTTCGACCACGACGCAATCGTATGGCCACCCGATTGTGCAGACGGACAACGCGGGCTCACAACCTCGTTCTCTGCCCGATGCCCCATCCCGGCGCGGTCCCTAGCGTCGAAGTCGAGCCCAAACAGGCGGACTCAGGGACAGGAACTCACCAGCCGGTAGCAACCCGCACCGGCCCCAACCGAAGGAGTCGCCATGAAATCACTGTCCGAACAGCTGGACGACCTTGGCGACGGCGCCAAGAAGACCGAGGACTTCGTGACCGCGGCGCGGGCGAAGAACCGCGTCTTCCTCGACCAGGCGCACGAATCGCTGAAGACCTCGATCGCCAACGGTGAAGCCCGCATCGACGCCGACGCCGCGGCGGCCCAGGACAGGGCCCGCTCGTGGTGGAACGACACACGGCAGTCGATCCACGCCCGCCTCGCGCAGGTGCGCGCCGAGCGCGACGACCACCAGGCGGCGCGTGATGTCAAGAAGGCCGAGCGCCGCGCCGAAGACGCCGAGCAAGACGCCGCCTACGCCGTCGACTTCGCGCTCGCGATGCTCGACCAGGCGGAGTACGCACTGGCCGACGCCGCACTGGCACGCATCGACGCCGACGAACTCGCCGCCCGCGAACTCGCGAGAACCCCCGGGTCACCCGTGTCATCCAGCAATTGACCTTCGAGATCCACAAACCCGCTACGTGCATAGCAATCCGGCCAGCCGCAACCGGTGGATGGCCGCAACCGGTCCTCACCGCAGTGAGGCCAGCACCTGAAAGGACACAACAATGACAACCTCAACACTGATCAACTCGAACAACCAGCTCCGCCACCACCCGATCAGCCGGCTGCTCGCCCCGGTAACCAACAAGTGGTGGCTGCCGCTGCTCACCGGCGTCGCCTGGCTCATCGTCTCGGTCGTGATCTTCCGGTTTAACTACTCGACCGTGACCGCCGTCGCTGTGGTGTTCGGCATCGTCGCACTCGGCTCGGCCGCCAACGACGTGCTGCTCGCCAGCATCTCGACCAAGGGCTGGCGGATCTTCTACCTGCTCCTCGCGGCACTATCCGTCGCGGTCGGCATCGTCTCGTTCATCCACCCCGGCGACACATTCGTCGCACTGGCCGCACTCATCAGCTTCTACCTCATCTTCCGCGGCACGTTCGACCTCATCCAGGCGTTCTCCTTCAACAGCAAACTGCCCGGCTGGTGGCTACTGGTAATCAGCGCCATCGCCGAACTGCTGATCGGATTCTGGGCGGCCGGCTCCTGGAACACCTCGGTCGTGGTTCTCGTGGCCTGGGTCGGCGCCGCTGCACTGATCCGCGGCATCGCCCAAATCGTCGCCGCGTTCCAGCTCCGCGACCTCGACCGCGCACTACCCCACTAGGCAAGCCCCGAACTGCCCGAAAGGACACAGCAATATCCGCCCCACCGCAGCACGACAACACGGACCCGGCACGGCCAGCAGCCGCCGGGTCCGCGCCATGCGATCCGGTCATTGTCGACGGCAAGTCGCACTGATCTCGGCATGGCCGCGCGCCTCGCGGCAGTACCGGACAGTCCGTCAGCGCTGGCCGGTGGGGCGCACAACGCGCGGCGTGGTGAGATCCGTCATCAGGGTATGCAGCAGCTCCGTGAGCGGATGGTTGCCCGCTCAATCGTTGGCGCCCTCGGGCTCGCGTTGACCGTGCCGCTGGCGGCGTGCGCGAGCCGAGCAGGACCTGCGGGTAGCCCGGGCACGGCCGCTACCACGATTCACCTGGGCGGCATCGTCGGCTATCGGTGGCGGATCACCGCGGTCCAGCACGACGTCGCGACGGTCACGATCCCAGCTGGCCGCGGCGGCTACGTCGCGCTGACCGCGGACGGTCACTTTGGCGGCTACGACAGCATCAACCCCTACTTCGGCACGTTCACGCCCACGGGGAACGGATATCGCGTCACCGAGATGGGATACGGTGCGGTCGGCGGGGTGGGGCGTCCGGGTCCGGTCACGGAGGCGCTCATTGACGGTGTCAGGGCGGTCACCGAGCCGGGCATCGACGTCGCCGCCTCGGTGTCCGGCGACCGGCTCGACCTGACGGCCGGCGGCTACCACGTCGCTGCGATCCGTCTTGCGCCAGAACCGAACCCAGCGACTCCATCGCCGACCAGCACCCCGTCGTAGCGGCACGCGCCCACCAGTGCTCCGGCGCGGCAGCTCACATCTGAAACTGCCAACGAACCACTAAAGACAGGCGACTGTCCCGGTGAGCGCGAAATCGGGTCAGGCCGTCTCGGCGCGCCGGAAGCGCGCTCGCCAGGTCCGCTCGTGGACGGATGCGGATGCTGTATCAGACTCGGCCTGGGAGTCGCGTGGTGACCTCCTGCACGAGCCAGGTATTGCCGTCGGGATCAGTGAAGGAGCAGAACGACCCGTAGCTGGTGCGCTCGGGGTCGGGGCCGGGTTGCCGAGCCTCGACCGGGAACGGCGGGCCGTGCCAGATGTCGCTGACGTCGATGCCACGGCCGGCGAGTTCGTCATGGGCCGCTACGATCTCGGAGACGGTCAGCCCCCCCTCGGCCGAGCCCGGCGTGGCCGTGGTGAGTCCCTGGCCGAACGTGACCGAGGCGGCGGAGCCTGGGGGTGTGAACTGGACGATACGAAGGCCCTCGAGCGGGGCGACGTCCTGGTCGAGCCGCCAGCCCAGGCGCTGGTAGAACTGCTTGGATCGGTCGACGTCGGATACGGGGATGATGTCGACCTCGAGATGCATGTCGACGCTACTGCGTGCTTCGGTGGAGCTCATGTGTGCCTCCTTGAGCGCATCCTGCAGCTCACTGGCGATTTCGTCGGTCGTGGCATCGACAGCACGCTTCACGACTCTGGCCGCACCCCACGTAGGGGCTCGCCGCCTCCTGATCGATCACCGCTGCGTCGTACTGGCGATCAGCTCGTCCTTGTGCAGTCTGCCCGGCGTGGCTTTAGCCGGCAACGGTGAGCACGGACCAAGCCGGACGCGTCGGTGACAACGCCGTTGTCGGCGCAGGTGCGGGTCTTCGCCGCCGGCAATGGCCGTAAGACCGATCCGGTCGATGCGCATTCGGTGGCGATGGCTGCCCTGCACAACCGCAGCTTGCTGCGCGTGCAGGTCGATGACGATCTGCTGGTGCTGGGCATGCTCGCCGATCGCCGCGACGAGCTGGGCGGTATCCGCACCCAGACGGTCAATCGGCTGCACCGGCTGCTGCTGGAGCTGTTTCCCGGGGGCGCCAAGAAGTTCCTGTCCGCGCGCCAGGCTCGTGTGTTGATCGCGACGATCAAGCCGCGCGGTGTGCCCGGCAAGACCCGCCGCCGGCTGGCGGTGGAGTTGATCGGCGAGCTCGAGGCAATCGACCGCTAGATCAAAGCGGTCGAGAAAGAGCTCGTCCCGTTGGTGATCGAGCGTGGCCCGACCCTGCTGGATTTGCATGGCATCGGCCCGGCCAATGCGGCTCGCCTGCTGGCCGATGTCGGCGACATCCACCGCTTCGCCAACCGGGACCGGTCCGCGTCCTGGAACGGCACCGCACCCTGGACGCCTCCTTCCGGCAACCAGCAGCGACACCGTCTGTCCCGCGCCGGCAACCGGCGCATCAACCGCGCGCTGCACATCATGGCCATCGCACCACTGCGCCGCGCCACCGACGGCCGCGTCTACTACCACCGCCGCAAAGCCGGCGGGATGCCCTCGATGATGGCCATCCGCGCCCTCAAACGCCGACTGTCCAACGTCGTCTACGCCCGCAT
>DATFRC010000193.1:0-5281 GCA_035263725.1 Jatrophihabitantaceae bacterium
GGGCACGACGAACGCCTGCTGCCACCCATCGACCTGGATGGGTGCGAGCCGATGCCCGTCGACGGTGGCACGCCATCCGCGGTTGAAGTTCTCGCGTACCACAAGCAAGGCCGGCGCCGAAGAATCCACGCGAACCCGCCGCGACGTCGCACCCCAGGACTCGACCGACTCGGTACCCGCCGACGAGCGCGGCGTCGCCAGGGACACCCCCGGCTTAGAGAGCGTGACACCCACCGGAGCGACGATGGACGACGCACCTAGATCCACCCGATGCGCCCCAGGACTCAACGTGATCGGCGTCGAGTCGCAGGGAGTTGCGTTGACCGGCTGCCCGGTCAGCGCCGCGGCTCTGGTAGCGACGACGCGCATGGGAATCCGCTGATCGTCTATGTCAACGGACACTCCGCCGGCGCAGCCGATGGCGATCCACTCCGAGGGCCGCGCAGCAGCCGATCGCGGTGCCGTATCGACCCTCACCTCGCTGATTCCGGTTGCAAGAGGTCGCGTCGCCGCCGAAACAGAACTTGTCGTGCTGCGCGGCCGAGCGCTCAGGACCGTGATCGTGACCGTGCGGGTGAGCGCGGCACCCGGGAATCGAACGACTCCGTCCGACGGTATTTGTCCCGTCCAGCGTTGCTTCCCGGCAACAACGCGCACCCGAATCGGCGTGGCGACCGGAGCCGTCGCCGGCGTGTCGAGCGTGACGCCGACGACGCTGCGAGGTCGGCTGAGGCGCAGCGTGAGGGTGGGCGGCTGGTCTCCCGGCGCAGCCTGCCACGTCGTGCTCGGGTCACCGTCGACGGCGGCGCCGGGGCGAACCCGCGGATCGGCGGAGTTGACCGACGAGGCGCTCGCCGTTACGGCCGCGCCTGCGTCGAGCAGCCGATCCAGCGCCTGGCCAGGCACCAGCCGAACGGCTGCGGAGACGTCGTATACGCCGCCGGAACCGGTGGTGAACGTCCGTGCGAGCGCCGTGTCCTCTTCGCCGTTGAGCCGGTAGCTCGGGTCGCATACCGCCTGGCCGGCGACCTCGATGCACTGGCTTCGGTAGCCCGCTGCGGTGTCGAACGCGAGAACTGACGGGTCCGCGGCGCTCGGCACGGCTAGCGACCGCTGCGGCGTGACCCCGGGCACCGAGAGGGACGAGATGCCGATCGACGCGCCTGCGGTGTGATCGGCAACCGCCAGCACCGTCACCCGCAACGTGCGCGTCCGACCCGGCGGCATCCGGAGCTGCTGTGGCTGGGTCGACGGCGCGACTGCCTGGACGATGGTGCCGGCGTCCGTGCGCACCGCGACTTCCGTCGGCAGCGCCCCGAGCACCTGCGCGAATCGTATCCGCGCCGCGGTGGCCTGCACCGGTGCGTCGAAGGTGACCTGGAGCCACTGCCGAACCGCACCGGTGAGGCCGCTGCTGCCCCAGTACGTCGAGGGATCGCTGTCGACGGCGGACCACGGGCCGTGGTCAGCGCCTCGGTTGAAGTACGCCAGCAGATCACCGCCTGATGACGAGGCGGTGACGTCGGCGATGCCCGAATACGCCATGACCGACAGGACACCTGGGCTTTCCGGCAGGTAGTCGTGCGTCACCCGATCAGCGCTGTACACACCGTCGGCGGTCATGGTCGCCGACTTGCTCAGCAAGCCGCCGAAACTGGCCTCTTGCTTGCGGATCCCATCGGAAGTGACTCGGAGCGGATCTTGAACGTCAACTGACCCGGCGTCGCGGCCGAACAGCACCGGCGTGTCCTGCCTCAGCCCTCGCGCGACGAGCCCCGCAAGCATGTCGGACGAGCCGGTGGCCGCAACAGCTCCCTGCTGCGGGACCAGCCCGGTGGTGCCGGTCCATCCGGCGACCTGGTAGATCGCCACCGCTGCCTGAGGTACGCCGGCCCCGCTGTCGAGCAGGTTCGACGATGACGCGCTGCCGCCCAGCAGCGGCCCGTAGTGCGCGCGCAACGCGAAGCCGGGCGAGTCCTGGAGGGTCGCGCGGACGAAGAGCTGCCGGGTTGCCGCCGACTTGTAGGCGTCGAGATCGTTCGCGAGCACCACATAGCCGATCCCGGCGCGCGCCAGCAGCGGGGCAAGTTCGGGATGAGCAGCTCCGGACGACAGGATCTCCTCGATCGAGTCGAGCAGACGGATGTAGCCGGCCTGGGTCAGCGGCACCGAGTCGCGGGTGGTCCAGGGCGTTGTCGCAATCGGCTGCAACGCGTTGTCGACCGTGCCGCCCCACAGATAGACGGGTGATGCCGATCCGGGCACGACGAGTGCGCGCGCACCATGGCTGTTCGCCGCGAGCCACGACGCCGCCTCCCGCCACCAGCCGGGCTCGGTCGTGATCCGCTGAGACGACACGAGGTGGTTCGTCAGCGCGGGCGAGATCGCCACCAGCGCCACTGCCGCGGCGGCTGCCGCGGCAAGCGCACGCACCGGAACGCGAAGGCGCCACGTCGACACGCGCGCCCAAGCATTGCGCGGCACGGTCGTGCTGGCGAGCAACTGGCCAACACCCACGGCCAATGGCAACCGGACGAGTGGGTCGAACTTGTGCACGTTGCGGAACGCGACGAGCGGACCGTCCAGCCAGGCCCGCACTGCTCCCGCGCCCGGCGGCCCCACCGTTGCCGCGTGCCCCGCAGTCACGAGAACGAGACCGAGCAGCAGCGTCGACCACAGGAACAGCCGATGCGGCGCCGTTCGGCGGGCAAGGCCGGCCAGGCCCACCCCGGCGACCGCGGCCGTCGCCAGGATCGTCGCCGGCGCGGACGCGAAGATCCACCCGGCCGGCCAGATATTGGCGCCGAGGTAGGACTCCCAGTGGTCGACGCCGCGCAGGGTCGCCAGCAGCGACGTGGGCAGTGTCGTCGTCGAGCTCGACTCGATCCAGTCCAGAAATGGCGGGCTGTACTTGCCGAGGAGCAGCAGCGGCACCAGCCACCAGCTGCACGCGAGCACCACGGCCAGCGCCCACCACGCCATAAGCGCGCGCGGCCGGGGTCCGCGCCGGCGGGTGAGCAGCCACAGCGCCGGCACGGGCAGGATCGCCAGCGTCGCCGCGGCGTTCACGCCGCCTGCGAACAGCAGCGCCACCCCGGAGCGCGCCGCCGCCCGGCGCGGTGATCCCTCCCGGGCGCCGGTGACGAGCGGCAGCAACACCCACGGCAGCGCCGCGACCGGCATCAGCTCCGACGAGATGGACGTCAGCTCGGACAGCATGCGCGGGGCCAACGCGTATACGAGCCCGGCACCGACGCGCGGCCAGAATCCGTCCACGCCGAGCCGCTCGCTTAGCCGATATACGCCGAGGAAGGCGGCGACGACCAGGCCCGCCTCCCATAGCCGCTGCATCTCCCAAGGCGCCAGGCCGACCGCGTGCGTCAGCGCGAAGAACGGCCCCATCGGGAACAGATAGCCGTAGGCCTGGTTCTGCAGCTGCCCGGCTGCGCCAGTCGGGTCCCACAGCCGCAGCGCCCGGGAGAGGAAGCGCAGCGGGGAAACGACGAGGTCGATCTTGGTGTCGGTAGCCGTGTTGCCGGCGCTCTGCGCCAACACCAGTAGGGCGAGGCACAGCGTCACCGCTGTGAGCCGCAACCGCTCGACCGAACGAGGCGGGCCTGGCTGCCGGGGCGTGAGGCTGCCGAGGCTGGTGCGCTCGGCCGTGGACGTCGCGGTCATCGGCGGCGTAGCACCAAGGCAAGGTTCCACGTCAGCACCTCGCGCAGCCCAGGCACCGACGCGATCCAGCGCAGGCCTCGTGGGTGGTAGCGCGGATACATGGCGACCACGGCGACGCCCGGGCGCGCGCGTGCCCACCGCACGGCGTCAGCGGCGCGGTGCGCGAACAGCGACTCGCCGAACCGGTTCTTGGGCTCGTGGCCGTTGCGCCGCGCGTACCGCTGCCGTGCCCGCATGCCGCCGAGGTAGTGCCACGGCGCCGTCTCGTGGCCGCCCCAGGGCGACAGCCACGGCGTAAAGGAGATGAAGATCGTTCCGCCGGGGCGCGTCACCCGCACCAGCTCGTCCGCAACGTCCCACGGGCGGGCAACGTGTTCGAGCAGGTTCGAGCAGTACGCGATGTCCACCGAGCCCGAACGCAGTGGCAGCGACGTCCCGCAACCGCGCAGCGCGAACGTCTCGGCCGGCGCATCGGACGGCACGTCGAGCTCGACGCCGATGTAGCGTGCGCCGGCGGTTCGAAACGACCGGGCGAAGTACCCAGGCCCGCCGCCGACGTCGAGCACGGTCTTGCCCGCGAGCGCGACAAACGCGCCCAGCGCGTCAACCGAGTCGTCGGCAAACGCCGAGTAGAACGCCGCCGGATCGCTCTGCTCCCGCAGGAACAGCCGGAACAGCCGCACGGAGCGTCGCCAGGTGGCGCGCTGTGGGGAACCGGTCGTGAGCATCCGGAGCACGGTACGTGACGAATGCAGCAAGACGCTGTCGGGGCGGTTATGCTGCTCCGTCTCGTCAAGCCGTCCGCGGTGTGCCGGCACCGCCAGAACAGGGGCCGACATGTCATCCACGGGCCGCATCGCGTTTCTTGTCTGGCGCGACACCCGTCACCCCGAAGGTGGTGGTTCGGAGCTGTTCGTCGAGCGAATGGCGGAGTGGCTGGCCGGCCAGGGGCACGAGGTGACCGTCGTGTGCGCGGCGCACGCCGACGCGCCTCGTGACGAGATCCGCGCCGGCGTCAGGTTCCGCCGACGCGGCGGCCGACTCACGGTCTACCTGCACGGGCTCGCCTATCTGCTTACTGCGCGCGGGCGGCGAGCCGACGTCGTGGTCGACGTCCAGAACGGACTGCCGTTCTTCTCCCCGCTCGTGCGCAGGCGCGGCCTGGTCGTCCTTGTCCACCACGTGCATCGCGAGCAGTGGCAGATCATCTACCCCGGTTGGCGTGGGCACCTCGGCTGGTGGCTCGAGTCGCGCCTTGCTCCGCGCGTCTACCGCGGCCGTCGCTACGTGACGGTGTCGCAGGCCACCCGCGCCGACCTTGCCCGGCTGGGCGTCGCAGCGGAACGCGTCCAGGTCGTACACAACGGGATCGACGTGCCACATCCGCAGGCAACCGCGCCACGCAGTGTCGCGCCGACGCTGTGCGTGTTGTGCCGCCTCGTGCCGCACAAGCAGGTGGAACATGCACTCGAGGTGGCCGCACGGGTGCGCCCCACGATGCCGGCCCTGCGCGTCGAGGTCGTCGGCGACGGGTGGTGGCGAGCCGACCTGGAACGGCGCGCCGCTGAGCTCGGCATATCCGACGCGGTCCGCTTCCACGGCC
>DATFRC010000194.1:0-51369 GCA_035263725.1 Jatrophihabitantaceae bacterium
GTTGTTCCAGAACGCTCTCATCTGGCTGAGGCTCGGTGCAGTACAGCTGTCGGCTCCGTAGCCTGACAGCTTCTGCAGGCTGGCTGCATGTGTTGCCGGGGCCTGCCATGCCGGGAGTACTCCGACAACGATCAGCAGCACCGCGATCAGCCGCGCTATGAGCGGGAGGCGTGAGCTCCGCACCCGGGTACGATAGCGATCTTCATTGAAGATCTCTACCCCTCGCAGTGAACTGTTCACGCTCCGCTGTGATACATGCGGCGAACGGAGGGTTACAGCGGATGCAGCAGATCGTCGGCGTCGGTGATCGTGTACGCGTAGCCCTGCTCGGCGAGAAACCGCTGCCGATGCGCCGCATACTCGGCGTCCAACGTGTCGCGGGCGACCACTGTGTAGAAGTGGGCCTGCCGGCCGTCGTGCTTCGGCCGTAGCACGCGTCCGAGTCGCTGCGCCTCCTCCTGACGCGAGCCGAACGTCCCGGAAATCTGCACCGCAACCGCCGCCTCAGGCAGGTCGATCGAGAAGTTGGCGACTTTGCTGACGACCAGTACGCGCTGCTCGCCGGCCCGGAACGCGTCGTACAGACGCTCGCGCTCGCGGGTGGTGGTCGAACCCTGCACGATCGGCACGTCGCCCAATTCCGCGGCGATGTCGTCGAGCTGATCAAGATATGCGCCGATGACGAGCACCTGGTCGTCCGGGTGCTGGTCCACGATCGTCTTGATCACAGGCAGTTTGGTGCGCGCCGTCGCCGCGATGCGATACCGGTCGTCGGGCTCGGCGGTCGCGTAGTTCATGCGTTCGGCATCGGTCAGGGTCACCCGCACCTCGGTGCAGTCGGCCGGCGCGATCCAGCCCTGGTTCTCGATGTCCTTCCATGGGGCGTCGTAGCGCTTGGGGCCGATCAGGCTGAACACGTCGCCCTCCCGGCCGTCCTCGCGGATCAGCGTGGCGGTGAGCCCCAGCCGCCTGCGTGACTGCAGGTCGGCGGTGAGCCGGAAGATCGGCGCCGGCAGCAGGTGCACCTCGTCGTAGACGATCAGCCCCCAGTCGCGGGAGTCGAACAGTTCCAAGTGGCGGTACTCGCCCTTCCGGCGGGTGGTCATGATCTGGTACGTGGCGATGGTGACGGGTCGGATCTCCTTGCGCTCGCCGCTGTATTCGCCGATTTCCTCCTCGGTCAACGACGTGCGCGCCATGAGCTCGCGCTTCCACTGCCGACCGGCAACCGTGTTGGTGACGAGGATGAGCGTCGTCGCCTGTGCCTGGGCCATCGCGGCCGCACCCACGAGCGTCTTGCCCGCGCCGCACGGCAGCACGACCACTCCGGAGCCTCCGTGCCAGAACGAGTCGGCCGCGTCACGCTGGTAGTCGCGCAGGTGCCAGCCGTTCTCGCGCAGCGCTATCGGGTGCGCCTCGCCGTCGACGTATCCGGCCAGGTCTTCGGCGGGCCAGCCGATCTTGAGCAGGGCTTGCTTGAGACGTCCCCGTTCGGACGGGTGTACCACGACGGTGTCATCGTCGATGCGCTCACCGAGCATCGGTGCGATCTTCTTCTGGCGCAGCACTTCTTCCAGGACGGCCCGGTCGAGGCTGATCAGCACCAGCCCATGTGCCGGGTGCCTGGCCAGTTGCAGGCGCCCGTAGCGGTCCATCGTGTCCGCGACGTCGACAAGCAGCGCGTGCGGCACGGCGTAGCGCGAGTACCGCACCAGCGCGTCCACGACCTGCTCCGCGTCGTGCCCGGCCGCGCGAGCGTTCCACAGCCCCAAGGGGGTGAGCCGGTAGGTGTGGACATGCTCGGGGGAGCGTTCCAGCTCGGCGAAGGGCGCGATGGCGGCGCGCGCCTCGGGCGCCGTGGGGTGGTCGACCTCGAGCAGGAGGGTCTTGTCGGATTGGACGATGAGTGGTCCGTCGGTCACGTCTCTCCTCAGTGTGCGCTACAGCCATTGTCCCAACGGCGCCGACACCACCCCTGTTCCGGTGGTTCTGTGCCGCTGGTTACGTGCCGAGGACGGTGAGTAGCCGCGCGACTTCCGCGGCGACCGCGGTGCGGGCGGCGCCGAGGTAGGTGCGGGGGTCGACGGCTTTGGGGTCGGCGCCGAGGTATTCCCGCGCGGCCGTGGTGAACGCCTTGTTGAGCTGTGTGCCGATGTTCACCTTGGCGATGCCACGTGCGACGGCGCGGCGCAGCCCGTCATCCGGCACGCCGGACGAGCCGTGCAGCACCAGGGGCACCGGTACCGCCTCACGTAGGGCCCGGATCAGGTCGAGGTCCAGGACGGCGTCGCGGGTGAGCATAGCGTGGCTTGTCCCTACCGCGACGGCCAGCGCGTCGACGCCGGTGCGCTCGACGAATGCCCGTGCCTCGCCAGGGTCGGTCCGCGCGCCCGGCGCGTGCACGCCGTCCTTGCCGCCGACCTCGCCCAGTTCCGCCTCGACCCAGACACCGGCGTCGTGGCATTGCGCGACGATCGCCGCGGTTGCCACCAGGTTCGCGGTGTACTCGAGCGCCGACGCGTCGAACATGACCGAGCCGATGCCCAGGTCGATCGCTTCCACGACGAGGGCGGGCTCAGTTGCGTGATCGAGATGCACGGACATCGGCAGCGCGGCGGCTCGTGCCACGGCTAGCGTCGCCGCCGCGATCGGAGCGAGCCCGCCGTGGTAGCGCACCGCGTTCTCGCTGATCTGCAGGATGGCTTTGCGTCCGGCGGCGTCCGCTCCCCGCGCAATCGCCTCGGCGTGCTCGATGGTGATCACGTTGAACGCGCCGGCCCCGGTACCGGCTCGGGCCGCGTCGCCGACGATTTCGGCAGTGGACGTCAGCGTCATGCCAGCCGCCAGGCGAGCAGTGCGGCGCCTAGCGCGCTGGCCTGATCGCCCAGCTCGGCGCGGACCAGGCGGGGACGCGGCTGAAACGTCAGCAACGCGTCGAGCGCCTCGGTCAAAGGGTCTATCAGCACGTCGCCGGCACCTGCGAGCCCGCCGCCGATGACCACCAGTTGCGGGGCAAGCAGCGTCGTGTACGCCTGCAGCGCGCGCGCCAGGGCATTCACGGCGCGCTCCCAGACCGCACGCGCATCGGGATCACCTGCCACGACCAGATCGGACACCAGCCCCTTCGCGCGCCGCCCGGTACGTCGCGCGTACTCCCGGTCGATCGCCGTGGCGGAGGCGATCGCCTCGAGGCAGCCGTGCCCGCCGCAGCCGCAGAGCGGGCCGTTGGGGTCGATGATCATGTGGCCGATCTCCCCGCCGTACCCGTGCCCCGAGTACGGCCGGCCACCGAGCACGATCGCCCCGGCAATGCCGGTGCCGATGGGCAGGACCAGGTAGTCGCTTGCCCCGCGCGCGGCGCCGAGCTGCCCCTCGGCGAGCCCGCCGGCGCGCACGTCGTGCTCGAACGCCACCGGGACGCCGAGCCGCTTGTGCACCAGTTCGCGTAGCGGCACGTCACGCCAGCCGAGGTTGGCCGAGAGGACGGCAATGTTGTCGTCGACGATTCCCGGAACCACCACACCGGCGGCGCGAACCACAAATCCCTGCTGGACAGCGGCTGCCTGCTGGCGCGCAGCGGTGTCGACGATGCGCTCGACCACGGCGTCCGGGCCGTTCTCGCGTCGCGTGGGTACGCGCCGGGACGCGATCACTCGGAATGCGTCGTCCACCAGGGCGGTCTTCATCGAGGTGCCCCCCACGTCCAGCGCGATAACGCAGTCCATCAGCTGAGGATGACGGAGCGGGTGAGGTTGCGGGGGTGATCCGGGTCGAGGCCGCGGGCGCGCCCGAGTGCGACAGCAGCCCGCTGCGCCCGGATCAACTCCGCCATCGGGTCGAGCCGCGAGTCGACCCAGACAGCGCCGGTGCCGACGACGTCGTCCTGCAGGCGCTCGGGGGCCTGGCCCAGCATCCAGACCAGGCTCCGCCCGTCGGCAATGCTGATCGGGCCGTGCCGGTACTCCAGGGCGGGATACGACTCCGACCAGGAGAGCGACGCCTCGCGAAACTTCAGCGCCGCCTCGTTGGCCAGCCCGACGGTCCAGGCCCGGCCGAGGAACGTGAACTGGCTGCGTTCCAGAGCGCCGTCCGGCAGCTCGCTCGCCAGGGCGGTGCGCCCGTCGGCGATCACGCCGCTCAGGTCCTCGCCGAGGTGCGTCCGCAGCAGCGCCAGCGTGGTCGTTGCAAATCGCGTCTGGACCACTGAGCGCTCGTCGGCGAACGGGAGGGCGATCGTGTCGGTGGCCGCGACGGCGGCCGGGGTAGCGCCGTCCGCAGTGATGACGACCGTGGGCGCCTGCGCGCGGCGCAGCACGTCGAGCACTTCGGTGGTCGTGCCGGACCGGGTGATCGCGACAACCCGGTCGTACCGCCGATCGGCCGGCACCTCGGACGCGGCGAACGCGTCCGTCTCGCCCAGCCCGGCGCGTTCGCGCAGCGCCGCATAGCACTGCCCGACAAACCAGGACGTGCCGCAGCCCACCACCGCGACCCGCTCACCGGCGGCAGGCAGCGGCGTCGCGTCGGCCTGCCCGGTGGCGATGAGCCAGCAGTCGGGCTGGCTCGCGATCTCGTCCTCGACGAACGTCATTTGGGCGCTCCCATCCAATTTCGCGGGCATCCTCATTCTGATGGCACTGCAACGCAGTACTGTCTCAGTCCTTGGGCATGCAGGAAACGGCATCCGGGAACGGGCGAGATGAGCAAGTACGAGCGGCTGGGCGCCATCCTGGAACTGCTGGGACGCGACGGCAGCCTCGACGTCGACGTGGCTGCGGCCGAGTTGCATGTCTCGGCAGCGACGATTCGGCGCGACCTCGACCTGCTCTCCAAGCAGCAGCTGCTCACCCGTACCCACGGCGGTGCCGTTTCGAACAACGCCGCCTATGACCTCCCGCTTCGCTACAAGGCGGCCCGGCACGCGTCGGAAAAGCAGCGCATCGGCAAGGCAGTGGCCGAGATGATCGCTGCAGGGACGATCGTCGGCCTGAACGGCGGCACCACGACGACCGAGGTGGCTCGCGCACTCGCGCTGCGCGGCGACCCGCAGTTGGCCTACCACCCGTCCATCACCGTCGTTACCAACTCCCTGAACATCGCGACCGAGCTGGCCGTACGAGCACATCTGAAGATCGTGGTGACCGGTGGGGTCGCGCGGCCGCAGTCGTACGAGCTGGTCGGACCGCTGGCCGGCGGCGTCCTCGAGCAGTTGTCGCTGGACGTCGCCGTGCTCGGCGTCGATGCCATCGATCTCGCCGGCGGGGCCACCACGCACGAGGAGAGTGAAGCCGCCATCAACCGGCTCATGGCCTCCCGCGCGAGCAAGGTGATCGTCGTCGCAGACAGCTCCAAGATCGGGCACCGCGCGTTCGCCAGGCTGTTCCCACTGGAGTCGATCGACGTGCTGGTGACCGACATCGACGCCAGCGATGACGCGGTCCGCGGCTATCTCGAGGCCGGCCTCGAAGTAGTCCGCGCTTAGCCGAGCCCCAGCTGCCCCTTCCAGCGATGATCTTGGACTTTCAGTCGCGTAGCGACCACAAGTCCAAGATCATCTCGGTGGGTGCGTTTAGAACAGGGCCGGCTGCTCGGCCTTGGGCGCGAGCCGCGCGAAGCGTGGGCGTGCCGTCCAGGCGACGGGCTCGTCGGGCCACTGGGCATCACGGGGCTCCTGGTCGCACAGCGCTCGTAGTGCGGCGCTGACTGTCCACGTCAGCTGCTGGGCCAGGAACGTCGCCCGCACTGCCTCGGGGTCGAGGGGCAGGCATCCGGGACCGCCGCCGAGGTCGAGGCGAAGCGGCACGTCGTCGCGCATCGCCATGACCTGGCAATTCAGCTCCCATGCCTCCCGGGCACCCGGCGCGGCGAGGCGGCGTGCACCGCCGCGGCCGATTGCTGCCACGACACGCTCGCCGCCGCCGGCCACGTCGTCGAATGCCGCCCGCGCCGAGCCCAACTCGCGCAGCAGGATGGCTGCCGTCTTGGGGCCGATGCCGCGCACCCCAGGCAGGTTGTCGGAGGCGTCGCCCCGAAGCGCCGCGAAGTCACGGTATTGGTCGGGACGCACGCCCAGCAGCGTCGCCAGCCGAGCCGGCGTGAGCAGTGGGGACGCCTCGACACCGCCGTCGATGATGCGCAGGACGCTCGTGGTTTCGTCGATCAGCGAGAACGCGTCGCGATCGGACGTCATGATCACGGTGCTCGCTCCCTGGCCGGCCGCGAAACGGGCCGCCGATGCGAGTACGTCGTCGGCCTCGAGGCCGGGCGGGACGACCACCGCCACGCCGAGTTCGCCCAGTACCTCGGCGGCGAACCTCAGCTGGTCGACCAGCGTGGACAGCTTGTCGGCGCGCTGCGCTTTGTACTGCGGCCAGGTGTCGCGGCGCACGCTGGTATCCGGGTCGTCGAAGCCGACGACGATGGCTGCCGGGCACACGCGCTCAGCCGCGGTGACGAGCTGGGACAGCAGCCCGCGCACCGCCCAGGTCTGATGGCCGGTGCGCGCCTGTGAGTGGTAGGCCCGGTGCACCAGGGAGTTGCCGTCGACCGCCAGCACCCGCACCATGCAGGTCATCTTGCCGCATCACACCGTCACGGCACGGGCAGCGCGCGCGGCGGCACGGGGCTCGCCACGATGATCGAGGTCACCGTGTTCCCGTGCACCAGGAACTGGTCCAGGATCTGCTCCAGCCCGTCGATGGTCGGCGCGTGCACCTTGACGAGGAAGCAGTCCTCGCCGGTGATGCGGTGGCACTCGCTGACCTCCGGCATGCGTTTCGCAAGCGCGGCGATCTTCGGCAGTTGGCCCGGTACCGGGCGGATGCGCGCATAGGCAGCGACCGGCATCCCGAGCGCGGCGGGGTCGATGTCGACGCGGTAGCCGGCGATGACCCCGGACCGTTCCAGGCGTTGCACCCGCTCGGTAACCGCCGGTGCCGACATGCCCACCCGCCGGGCGAGTGCCGACATGGTGATGCGCGGGTCGGCCTGCAGCTCACGGAGAAGTTGGCGGTTCACGTCATCGAGCTCGATTTGCCTTGACTCTGTAGCCATGTCGGCCTCCTTGCCTTAAGGATGCCATTCCTTGTGGGGTTCTGGCTTGACACCCTAGTTGCATGCAGTTGGCCCCGTCGCCACCTACCCGGCTCGATCGGCTCGCCGGAGTGCCGGCTCCGTGCTTCTTTCTGGTCAGCGCCGTGTTCCACTACCTCGGGCCGTCGTTCGCTGTGCTGCTGTTTGCGCATGTGGACGTGCTCGGCGTTGCCTGGCTGCGCATCGCCAGCGCCGCGCTGGTCTTCGGCATCTGGCGGCGTCCTTGGCGGCTGTTCCGGCGTCCCGACGAGCGACGCCTGCTCCTCGCGCTCGGCGTTGTGCTCGCCGCGATGAACTCGCTGTTCTACCTGGCGATCGACCGGCTGCCGCTGGCCACCGTCGGCGCCATCGAGTTCCTGGGCACCATCGTGCTGGCCGCCGCGGGTACCCGCACGCCACGCAACGTCACCGCCCTGGTGCTTGCGATCGCCGGGGTATTCGTGCTGACCGACGTGCGCCTGGGCGGCGAGCCGCTCGGCTTCGCGTTCGCGTTCGCCAACTGCGCCGGCTTCATGCTGTACGTGTTGCTCGGTCACCGGATCGCCAACAGCGAGGTCTCGAGCAGCGGCGACAAGCTCGACCGGCTCGGCGCCGCGATGTTGGTCGCAGCGGTCGCGGCGACGCCTTTCGCGATCGGGCAGGCCGCACCGGCGTTCACGCATCCGGTGTGGCTGCTGTGGGGCATCGGGGTGGGGCTCTGTTCTTCGGTCATCCCGTACGTGACGGATCAGCTGGCGATGGCGCGACTGCCGCGCGCCACGTTCGCGCTGATGCTCGCCCTGCTGCCGGCCACCGCGACGGTGATCGGGCTGGTCGTGCTGTCGCAGGTACCCACTGCGCGCGACCTGGCCGGCATCGCATTGGTCATCGGCGGCGTCGCGGTCCACCGGGACTAATCGCGATGAGCGCTTGCGCGAAGAGCCCGCCAGCCGCGACGCGGCCCGCGCCGTAGGCGCGGAGTGGCTCGAGGCGTGCGCCCCTTGTGGGCGCCGCCCGAGAGACACGCACTGGCGGTTAAGTCAGAGCGCTTGCGCGAAGAGCCCCACGCACTGGCGGTTAAGTCAGAGCGCTTGCGCGAAGAGCCCGCCAGCCGCGACGCGCACTGGCGGATTAATCAAGGACGCCGACCCCGGTGATGTGGTGCAGCGCGAAGGCCTCGAGACGACCGGTATCCACGTCATGCCCGCGTAGCGTCCCGCCGGCCATGGAGATCGGCTCGATGGTGCGCTGCGAGGAGGTACCGTGCGCGTCGACGTAGCCGAGCCAGATGCGCCGTCCGCCACGGATCGCGTCACGTAGCAGGCCTAGAGTCGCCGCCGACGTCACGCCGGGCATCGGCGGCACAGCGCGGCGGGTGACCTCCGCGCGCTTGTCCGCAGCGCGCAGCCGCCGGATCAGCTCGCCGGCGGCGGCCGACGGGTCCGCAGCCGGCCGGTTGCGCACCAGCCGGGACGTGGGCCGCGACGGCGCGCGCGGAGCGTCGGCGCCGAGCCTGACGAGCGCCCCGTCGGGTGCCTCCGCGGCCGGGGCGTAGCCGGCCTCGCGCAAGACATCCAGCAGGCGGGAGACGGGAGCGCTCGCGACGACGACGGTCGGCGCGATGCGGCGCAGCTCGAGCGGTGCGACAGCGCGGTCGGCGAGTACCCGGGACAGCAGCGCCCGATCGTCACAGCGCAGGTAGGCGGACGCCGTGCCGGCACGCAGCACGCCGTGGCGGCGGGCCACGTCGTCGACGAGGTAGCGCAGCGCCTGTGGCACCGGCGTGCGGGAGTGCTCGTCGAACAGCGCCGCGATGCCGGCCGCGGTGTGGCCGGCATCCAGCCCGCGGCGTACCGACGTCTCGGTGATCCGGTAGACGCTGGCTCCGCCGGTCGACTCCAGGTCGGCGACCGCGCCCAGTTCTTCGGCCAGCTCGGCCGTTGGTGGCCCGGGAACGACGACGGTGAGATCGGGCTGCACCAGGAAGTGATCGACCGGCTCGGGTAGTGCGGCGTCGAGGGTGTCGGCGGCCGACGGCGAGCCCAGCAGCAGGGCCCGGCCGTAGGAGGTGAGCCCGCCGGCGGCCGTCACGCCCAGCACGTCGGCCTCGGCGAGGATGGCCTCGGCCTGGCGGCGCTGGGCGCTTGCCCGCCTGGGGGTCAGCCAGGCCAGGCGCGCCAGCACATCGGCGCGCTCGCCCGGGGCGGTGCCGGACGGCAGGTCGGCAAGCACGCCGAGCACCTGGCGGCGCAGCGCCGCGATGGTGCCGCGCTCCGCATCGGGGCCGAGTGGCGTGATCAGCCGGTCCCGCTCGTCACGCTGGCCGACGAGGCTGGGTTGACGGGTCATGCCGAGCCACCCGCTTGCCAGCCCCACCCAGCGCGTGGCGGGTTCGCGACGCCGCCACGCGTCGTAATCCGACGTCGGCAAGAACACCGGCTCGATGCCGTGTGACGCGGCGATCAGGCCGGCGGCGGCCGCGATCTCGATGAGCAGTGCCGCGACGTCCTCGGACACGGAGAGTTCGCGAGCGGCGCGGCGCAGGTCGCGAACGCCCAGGCCGCCGGCACGCAGCACCTGAGGCGGCACTGCGCTCCAGAGCTCGGCCAGGGCGCCGACCTGGCGCAGCGTGTCGAGCACTGCCGTGGTGCCGCGATGGTCGACGTCCGTGTCGACGAGAGCGATCGGCGGCGGCACCGGCGTGATCGACGAGAACGGTGCACCGCCGCGAAGCGCCAGCCCCACCTCGCGCGGCAGCTCCACGGTCTGGGTGTCGATCGGGATGAGCAGGCCGTGCGCAATCAGCCGATGCGGCGGCGTGGCGCCGTCGTCGATCACCGCGGGCAGCAACGCGTCCCGCACGACGCCCACCGGGGGACCCGCAGCGAGACGGTCCAGCACGTCGCGCTCAGCGGGGTCGCGCTCGTTCAACAGCGCTTGCAGGCGGTCCTGGTCGCGCAGCACCACGGCCACCGCAGCGCCGGAGCTGGGCTGGCCGGCGGGCGGCAGGCCGAGGGCGCGCAGCACCGGCGCAAGCGTGACATCGGAGACGGCGGCGAGCAGCCGGTCGGCCGGGCGGCCGAGCCCCGCCGGGTATGGGCCCACGGCGTCGGCCACCGCGCCGACCAGGTGCTGCTCACCCCACACCAGGCCGGTGGTGCGCAGCTCGTCCAGGACGACGGCCACGTTAATACCGGGCAGTAGGGCCGCGGCGTCGGCGACATCTCCGGTGAGTACGAGCGCTTCCAGCGTGGCCAGCCGCACCGCGTCGAGGCCGTCAATCGCCCGCTGGACCGATGCGCGCACCCCAAGCCGGTTGGCCAGCGTGGCGAAGTCGGCCGGCGCCGGCAGGGCCAGATCGGGCCGCCGGCGCAGCAGTTCGGCGAGCTCGTCGTCGGTCCGGCGGCGCAGCCAGTCGGACAGCGACGTGTCAGACACCAGCCCGGTGCGGAAGTTCATCAACGGTCGGGTGCCGGTAGTTCAGGTGGTCGTACGGCAGCGGCAACTCCACGTCCGCGCCGAACGGTGACTGCGCGCCTGCGTGGTCGGTCGCGAGCTCGGATACGTGGAAGTCGTCGGCAGCCGCGCCCCGAGGCGGCTGATACAGCTCCGGGAGTCTCGGCGTGGCACCTGGCATCGGGCGGCCTTCCTGTCGGGACGGCAAAATCGCAACGTACAAGTCTGCCATGTCGGTACGGCGGCTCCCGCTCCAGCAACGACTGTCCACAGTGGACAGACAGTCCGACAACTCGGGCAGAGCGGTGCCAACCGCACACGGCAATATCCGGGATTACTTGTGCCGCTGCGCGTCCGGGCAAGTAGCCTGTGTGAGGGAGGCACCGCTGGTGCGGTGCCTTCAGCTGTGTTTGTGAGAGGAGCTCCGGTGCCTACCGGCAAGGTGAAGTGGTTCAACGCCGACAAGGGCTTCGGCTTCTTGGCCGAAGACGGCGGCGAGGACGTGTTCGTCCACCGCGATGCCCTGCCAAGCGGCGTCACTGAGCTCAAGCCCGGGCAGCGGGTCGAGTTCGGTGTCGTCCAGGGGCGCAAGGGCAACCAGGCGCTGTCGGTGCGGGTGCTGGATCCGGTGCCGTCTGTGGTGCGAGCGACACGCAAGCCGCCCGAGGAGATGGCGCCGCTGGTCGAGGATCTGATCAAGATGCTCGACCAGACCTCGAACGCGCTGCGTAGGGGCCGCTATCCCGACCGGGGCGAGTCCCGCAAGATCGCCGCTCTCCTGCGCGCCTTCGCCGACAACCTGGACGCTTAACCTATCCGCCGGGCGTGTCTCTCGGGCGGCGCCCGCGAGGGGCGCACGCCTCGAGCCACTCCGCGCCTTCGGCGCGGGCCGCGTCGCGGCCGGCGGCTCTTCGCGCGAGCGCTCATCGCATTGTGGTCACCTCAGGGGCGGGGACTTTGGCGTCAAGCCTTCTTTGTAGGCGCGGTTGAGCAGGGTTTCGGCTGCGGCGTAGCCCTCGTCGCCAAGGTCGCGGGTGAACTCGTTGACGTACAGCTCGATGTGCTGGCGCTGCACGTCGGGTGACATCTCGTCGGCGTGCGCGGCGACGTAGCCGGCCGACGTAGCCGGGTGTGCCCAGGCGTACTCGACCGAGTCGCGCAGCACACCGCCGAGCGCCACGGCGTCGAGCCCTCGACGGGCGAGGATCGCGCCGAGGGGGATGGGCAGCCCGGTGTCGCGTTCCCACCATTCCCCTAGATCGGCAAGGGCGTGAAGCCCGTACGACGGGTACGTGAAGCGCGCCTCGTGGATCACCAGCCCGGCGTCATAGCGTCCGTCACGCACGCCCGGCATGATCTGCGCAAACGGCACGACGTCGATACGCGCAGGACGTTGGCCGGCCGCCCAGAGCCGGAACAGCAGGTAGGCTGTAGATCGTTCGCTCGGGACGGCAACCGTACGTCCGTCCACAGTGGACAATTCGCCGCGGGTCAGCACGAGCGGCCCGCAGCCCCGCCCCAGTGCGCCGCCGCTGGGCAGCAGCGTGTACCGGTCGAGGAGCCAGGGCAGCGCCGCATACGACACCTTCACCACGTCGAAGTCGCCCCGCTCAGCCGCGGTGTTCGTGACGTCGATATCGGCGTACGTGACCTCGACCGGCGGCGCGCTGTCGACGAGCCCGTGCACCCAGGCGTGGAATACGAAGGTGTCGTTCGGGCACGGCGAGAACGCGATCTTCATGCAACGAGCTCCTTGAGTGCAGTCGCGAGCGCCGCAAGGGCCTCGGGTATGCGCCATGACGGGCGATCCCGCGGACCGACGGGATTGCTGATCGCACGCACCTCGGCGAAGGGCACGCCCAAGAGCGCCGCGGCGGTCGCGACCCCGTAGCCTTCCATCGCCTCAGCAACGGCATCGGGATATCGCGCTCGTAGCGCCGCGGCGGTGGCCGCGGTGCCGGTGACTGTCGACACTGTGAGCACCGTGCCCGTGCGCGTACCCAATCGGCGAGCCAAGGCGTTCGCCCCCGGAACCTCCAGGGCCGTCCCGAGCGGCTCGAAGCCGGATGGCGTCTCGATGCCGAGGTCGGCGTGGACGACCCGAGAGGCGACCACCACGGTCCCCACCGGCACGTCGAACCCGCCCGCGATTCCGGCACTGAGCACAAGATCGGGGCGACGACCGGCGAGTGCCGCTGCAGTCGCTGCGGCGGCCGCTGCCGGGCCGATGCCGGCGACGACCACGTCCGGCAGCGCGTCACGAATCGCGTCGCGCTCCGCCTCGACTGCGACAACTACCAATACACTCACGGCTGCTGATGCCCCGGCGCGACATTGCCGGGTGGCAGTGGTCGGGGGCGCGCCGAGGTACTGCGGCGCATCGCCCGATTGCGTAGCACCACGAACGCCGTACTCGCCGCCATGATCGGGCCGGCCACCCAGAACCCCAGCGAGCCGTTGGTGGACGGCAACGCCACCGCAACGGCAGCACCGGCCACCCAGGTCAGTTGCAGGAACGTCTCGGATCGGGCGAACACACTCGCCCGCATGGATTCGCCGACCTCGCGCTGGATGATCGCATCCATCGCGAGCTTGCCCAGCCCGTTCGTGGCGGAGCTGACGACCATGCACATGATCGCGAATGGGATCGAGAACAGAATCGCGGTCAGGATGCACGCCGCTGAGGCGATCGCCCCGCAGATCATGATCACCCGCTCCGGGTGGGCGAGCTTAAGCCGGGTGCCCAAGCCCGTTCCGAGAAAGCTGCCGGCCCCGGATCCGATCAGGATGAGACCGAGCGAGAACGCCGCCCGCCAGCCGTGGTAGGTCGACTCGACGTAGAACGCCAGGAAAATCGGCAGGAATCCGGCCAGGAAGCGCAGCATCGCCTGGCCCTGTAGCGCGGTGATCACCGCAGGAACCAGGCCGCGCTGCATCCAGTCCTGTACCCGCCGCTTGAGCGAGATGCGGACCGACTCCGCCAAGCGGGGCGCTCGTGGTGGCGGGGCGGAGCTCACCGCATCGATCTGCTTGGGCAGCCGGAGCGCGAAGTAGCCGCACACGCAGAAGGCGAGCGCCGTGACCCACAGCCCGGCGGCATACGAGTTCCCACTGGCCTTGATGACGAGGCCGATGAACGCGCCGCCGATCAGCCCGGCGCCCAGGCTGAAAATCGACAGCCGGGCATTCGCTTCCACGAGCGTCATGCCCTTCGGGACAAGGCGGGGTGCCGCCGCAGCGCGGATCACGCTGTACGCCTTCGACAGCACCAGCGAGCCGAGCGCGCACGGGTACAGCACGAGCAGGTCGGCGGAGTGCTGCGCCATGATCGCCGCAAGGACGGCGCGGCCGAAGGCGGTGCCGGCCATCGCCAAACGGCGGCCGTGCTGGAGCCGGTCCAGGGCTGGGCCGATCACCGGCGCGACGACCGCGAACGGCGCCATCGTGATCAGCAGGTAGAGCAGCACGTTGCCGCGCTGGGCATGCGTCGAGGCGCCGAAGAACACCGTGGTCGCCAGCGCGACGGCGATCATCGCGTCCGTGCCGTACGACAGCATCTGGTTCCCGATCAGCGCCGTGAGACCGGACTCCTCGGCGCCGTCGGCCTTGCTGGCGTTGATCACCTTGCGGGTGAGGGTGCGAGCGAACTCGTTGCTGCGGGCGAAGATCGTGTGAGTGACCGTGACTTTGGCCGGGGCCTGTTGGGGCTGCGCCGGTCCCGGGTGGACGTGGTGGTAGGTCGGCGGGTCGTATCCACCGGGGCGCTGCTGCGCGGGCTGCTCCGGCTGGGCATAGCGCGGGTCATACCCGGGTGGCGGCCCCTGGCGCGGCTGATGCGTGGTGTGGCCAGACTTCGTAAACCGCCCAGGCGGTTTCTCGTTGTCTCGTCGTGCCACAGTCCCATCCTGCCGTAGCACGGCGGCGTCCGTCACAATAGACGCGTGGCCGCCGCATCTGTGAAACGCGATTCTGTCTGCGCCGCCGCTGTCGACATCGCGCGGGCTGCGGCGGTCGAGGCCGGGGGAGACCAGGTGGGCGAGCACCTCGGGGTGCGTGCCGAGGGCGAGCGCATCGCCACACACGCGTTCGCCGCATCGGTGCCGGGCTACGTCGGCTGGTACTGGGCAGTTACCGTGGCACGCGCGCCCCGCTCCAAGAAGGTCACGGTCGACGAGGTGGTGCTGCTGCCGGGCGAGGGCGCGTTGCTCGCCCCGGAGTGGCTGCCATGGAGTGAGCGGCTGCGTCCGGGTGACCTCAGCCCTGGCGACATCCTGCCGAGCCAGCCCGGCGACTGGCGGTTGGTTCCGGCGTACACCGCGTCGGGCGATCCCGAGGTGGATGCGGTGGCGTTCGAGCTCGGGGTCGGGCGTGAGCGGGTGCTCTCCCGTGAGGGCCGCCTCGACGCGGCGGAGCGTTGGTATGCCGGTGACGGTGGTCCGGACGCCGCGATGGCCCGCAGTGCCCCGGCGCATTGCGGGACGTGTGGGTTCTTCTTGCCGCTCGATGGTTCGCTGCGGGCCGGTTTCGGGGCATGCGGCAACGAGATGGCCCCTGTCGACGGACGGGTGGTGAGCGTCGAGTACGGCTGCGGCGCACACTCCGAGGTGAGTGTCTGAGCGGCGCGCGTCCCTTCAGCGCGTTCTGCCTTGGCTCCGGTGCCTGCGGATCAGCGGCAGCGAGATCAGGCCGAGAATCCAGCCGGCGAGGCAGGTCCACAGCCAGACGCGATGGTCGTGCCGGCCCAGCCAGTCATGGAACGGCAGGAGCACGACGAAGGCGGCGAACCAGATCGCCGTACCGATCAGGATGACCCGCTGGCTGTCCACCTGCACCGGTTCGGGCGGTGTCTTGAGCTCCCGCTTCGCCACGTGCGGCAGGCTACTTGGGTGCATGTCGAGCCGCTGGGCCCAGGGCCGCCACCGGATGAGGTGGTGCGCCGGCTGGCAGGACGTCGCGGTCTTGTCTGCCTGTGGGGTGCCTGGGCCGGCGGCGGCGCGGTCATTGCTTGTGACCCGGTGCTAGTGAGCCGGGACGTAGACGTGCTACGCGTGCCGCCGGGCGGCGGGGATGCCGTCGGCGCGGGTTGGTTCGGGTTCGTCGGATACGACTCGGGCTGCACGTACCTCGGGTACTACGAGCATGTTCTTCGCTGGCGGGACGGGCAGTGGTGGTTCGAGGGGCTGGCTGACCGGCCGAGCGCCCGCGCCGAGCTCGGCGCCTTGCTGCGCACACCCGCCGAGCGTCCACAGTGGACGGTCGGCGAGTTCACGGGCGCCGACCAGCCACGGCACCTCGATGCCGTCGAGCGCGCGATCGAGTTGATCCGCGCCGGCGAGCTGTACCAGGTGAACGTGTGCACGCGGCTGGGGGCGTCGTTCAGGGGAACGCCGGCCGGGCTGTTCGCCGACGCCGCCGCACGACTGCGTCCGGCGTACGGCGCCTTCGTCGATGCGGGCGATCGCGCGATTGTGAGCATGAGCCCCGAGCTGTTCCTACGCCGGCGCGGTGACCTCGTCACTACGTCACCTATCAAGGGCACGGCGTTGTCGGCCGAGGTGTTGCGTCGATCGGCAAAGGACGCCGCCGAGAACGTCATGATCGTCGACCTGATGCGCAACGACGTGAGCCGGGTCGCCCGTACCGGCACGGTGCACGTCAGCGATCTGCTCAGCGTCGAACCACACCCAGGCGTATGGCATCTCGTCTCGACGGTCACGGCACGTGTCGACGTGGGTGCCGCGGAGCTGCTGCGGGCGACGTTCCCGCCCGGGTCCGTAACGGGCGCGCCGAAGCTGCGCGCGATGCGAGCCATAGCGGATCTCGAGACGCAGGCCCGCGCCGTCTACACGGGTGCGATCGGCTTCGTCAGCCCGTCGTGGGGGATGGAGCTAAGTGTCGCGATCCGGACGTTCGAGATCGCCGGCAACTCGATCGAGCTGGGTGTGGGCGGCGGAATCACGGCCGATAGCGTCCCGATGCTCGAATGGCGGGAGTGCTTGGACAAGGCAGCCCCGCTGCTCGGCGCACTGGGCGCCAAGGGGCCGTACGAGCCGGAGGTCGCTCCCACAGACGCGCAGCTCGCCGGCGGGTTGATCGAGACGATCCTCGCCGTCGACGGTGTCCCGCTGCGCCTCGCCGACCACCTGGCTCGCCTGGACCGCTCCTGCCGGGAGCTGTACGGGCACGGCCTGCCCGCGGACCTGGCGGCGCGGGTTCGTGCGCTCGAGCTGCCGCCGGGCCGGGTCGCGATCCGGCTCAGCGCGCCGGAGATCACGCTTACCGCCCGTCCCGCTCCGCACCCGACAGCCTCCGACGTGCACGTCGTCGGCGGTCGCACCGGACTGTGGCGGCACAAGTGGGCAGATCGGCGCCTGCTGGCGGCCGCCGAGCGGAACGGCATGCCCCTGTTCGTCGCGGACGACGGCACGGTGCTCGAGACCAGCCGCGGGAACGTCTTCCTGCTCTGCCCCGACGGCACCCTGATCACGCCGCCACTACGCGACGACCTACTGCCGGGCGTGACGCGGCGTGCGCTACTCGACCTGGCGCGCGACCTCGGGCGCCCGACGCGCCTTTCGGGCTTCACCGTGGACGACATGGCGCGGACGGCAGCGTTCTGGACAAGCAGTCTCAGCGGTATTGTGCCGATCGCATCCGTCGACGGCCGCGCGCTGCCCCGGCGGGACGACGAGCTCGACGAGCTGGCCAACGCGCTAATCGTTAGGTAAACTAAGTAGTGACATGACAGCGACCAGCCGCCTCACCGGCGCCGAACTTTCCGCGGCGCTTCGTCCGTCGCTGCTCCGCCTCACCCGGATCCTGCGCAACCAGCGCGTTGACCTGTCCGTGACGCTCACTCAGCTCTCTGCCATGGGCACGTTGCGCAAGAGGGGACCGATGAGCGCCGGCGAGCTGGCCGCGCTCGAACGGGTGCAGCCGCCGTCGATGACCAAGGTGCTGGCCGGCCTGGAGGACAAGGGGCTGGTCCGCCGTGAGGCACACCCGACCGACAAGCGGCAGGCGATCATCGTGCTCACCGACGACGGCACCCGCCTGCTCGATTCCGAGCGACGGCAGCGCGATGCGTGGCTGTCGCAGCGCCTAGCGCGGCTGGCGCCCGACGAGCGGGCGCTGCTGCGCGACGTCATCCCGGTGCTCGACAAGCTGGCAGAGCTGTGAGGCTGGGGGCGACCACAGCTACCGCCGCACCGTCGCCCCGTATCCAGATGTTCCGCTCGTTGCGCGTGCGCAATTACCAGCTGTTCGCTTCCGGGCAGCTCGTCTCGCTCACCGGCAGCTGGATGCAGCGCGTCGCACAGGACTGGCTCGTTCTCACGCTGACCAACTCCGGCACAGCGCTCGGAATCGTCACTGCGCTCCAGTTCGGGCCGTCGCTGCTGCTAGGCCTCTGGGGCGGCGTGTTCGCCGATCGCTACGACAAGCGCAAGCTGCTTTTGGGCACGCAGACCGGGCTCGCCCTCGTCGCGTTGGCGCTCGGCCTGCTCGACGTCGCTGGGGTCGTGCAGTACTGGCACGTCCTGGTGCTCGCGACGCTGCTCGGGATGATCACCGCCGTGGACACCCCCACCCGGCAGTCCTTCGTCGTCGAGATGGTGGGCCGTGACGATCTCGCGAATGCGGTCGGCATAAACTCGACGATCTTCAACAGCGCCCGCATCGTCGGGCCCGCTGTCGCCGGGGTCATGATCAGCGCGGTCGGCACCGGCTGGGCGTTCATCGCCAATGCGGCATCGAGCGTCGCGGTGCTCGCCGGTCTGTGGCTGATGCGCCCCGGCGAGCTGTACCCGGCGCCGCCGCTAGAACGGGCCAAGGGACAGTTGCGGGCCGGGGTGCGCTACGTGCTGGGACGCAGTGATCTGCTGCTGCCCATGGTGCTGGTGTTCATCGTCGGCACGTTCGGCTTGAACTTCCAGCTCACCACGGCGCTCACCGCCAAGCAGGTCTTCGATCGCACGGCGACCGGCTATGGGTTGCTGTCCACGTCGCTCGCAGTTGGCGCGTTCCTTGGGGCGATTCTGGCCACGCGCCGAACCCGGCGGCCGTCGTCGCGGTTCCTGCTCTACGCCGCGCTGGCGTTCGGGCTGACCGAGGTGCTGGCGGGGTCCATGCCAACGTTCAATACCACGGCGGCGCTGCTCGTGCCCACGGGTCTGGCCATGCTCACGTTCACCACAGCCGCCAACGCGGCGGTGCAGCTCGGCGTCGAACCCACCATGCGCGGCCGCGTCATGGCGCTCTACCTTGTGTGCTTCATGGGCGGGACGCCGATCGGCGCGCCGATCGTCGGCTGGGTTGCCGGGACCTTCGGCCCGAGGTGGGGCATGGTCGGCGGCGGACTCGTATGTGCGCTGGCGGCTGTGGTACTGGTCGGCGTCCGGTCCGGGTCGATCGGCCGCGGATGGCGAGAACGGACAACTCCAATCGCGATGAAGCAGCTCGAGGCCGCTCACCAGGCGTAGTCCATAGTTCCCTCATGGCGCTCATCGAGATCACCGACGCTGCTGATCCGAGGCTTGCCGACTTCTGCGATCTCACCGACGCGGACGTGCGCCCGGACCGGCGCGGCATCGTCATCGCCGAGGGTGTGACGGCCGTCGAGCGGTTGATCGCCTCGCCGTATCGCGTGCGCGCGATCGTCGGCGTACGGCACCGTGTCGCGCCACTATCCACTGTGGACGCCCCCGTGTACGTCGTCGACAAGTGGACGCTCTCGGACGTGGTCGGCTTCCACGTCACCCGCGGGGTCCTTGCGTCGGCGGACCGGCTGCCCCCGCGCTCCCCCTTTGCTCTGCTTACCAATACGCGACGGGTGGCTGTCCTGGAGGGGCTGAACGACTTCGAGAACCTCGGTGCGCTGTTCCGGAACGCGGCCGCGTTCGGCGTGGACGCGGTGCTGCTCGATCCGCGCTGCGCTGACCCGCTCTACCGGCGCAGCGTGCGCGTCTCGATGGGGCACGTGCTGCACGTGCCGTTCGCGGTGATCGACGACTGGCCGGATGGGCTCAAAGCCTTGCGCGATCATGGTTTTGCCACTCTTGCAATGACGCCACGGACATCCGCCGTACCTCTGCGTACGGTGGCGGCGTCGAGGAAGTGGGCCCTGCTACTCGGCGCGGAAGGTCCGGGTCTGAGCGACGCTGCACTAGGCGCAGCTGACATGCTGGTGCGCATCCCGATGGCCCCGGGCGTCGACTCCCTCAACGTGGCCACTGCGGCAGCCATCGCCTTCGACCACTTGCGATGAGCGTGGGTCTTCACACCCCGCTATGCCGTGATCTTGGACTTCTGGTCGCTAATCGACCACAACTCCAAGATCACGCGGAGCAAGCGGATCACGCGGAGCTAGCGGGTCACGCGGCTTGGCGGGACTCAGCCACCGCAATAACCGTCGGCGACGGTGAGGGCTTCGTCGAGGATCGCGAACCCGTCGCGTAGCTCGTCCGCGCTGATCGTGCAGGGTGGCACGACGTGCGTGCGGTTGAAGTGGATGAACGGCCAGAGGCCGCGCTGCTTGCACGCCGCCGCGAATTCGTTCATCGGCGCCGCGGCCGCCCCGGTGGCGTTGAACGGTACGAGCGGCTCGCGGGTCTCGCGGTCGCGCACCAGCTCGATCGCCCAGAAAACGCCCAGCCCGCGCACCTGGCCCACCGACGGGTGCCGCGCGGCGAGCTCGGCCAGCCCGGGCGCGATGACGTCGCTGCCGATCAGGCGTGCATGCTCGACGATGCCTTCGTCCTTGAAGATGCCGATGGACGCGACCGCGCTTGCGCACGCCAGCGGGTGGCCCGAGTAGGTCAGTCCACCGGGAAAGGGGCGCTGCGCGAACGTGTCCGCGACGGCCTGTGACATGATCACGCCCCCGAGCGGCACGTAACCGCTGTTCACGCCCTTGGCGAACGTGATCAGATCCGGCGTCACGCCCCAGTGGTCGATCGCGAACCACTCGCCGCAGCGGCCGAATCCGGCCATGACCTCGTCCGCGATCAGCAGGATGCCGAACTCGTCGCAAAGCTCCCGCACCCCGGCGAGGTAGCCCGGCCCCGGCACGAGGATGCCGTTCGTCCCAACCACCGTCTCCAAGATGACGGCGGCCACGGTCGAGGCGCCCTCGAGCGTGATCACGTCGCGCAGGTGGGCCAGCGCGCGTGTCGTCTCCTCCGCCTCGGACGTCGCATGGAACGCCGAACGGTACAGGTACGGGCCCCAGTAGTGCACCACGCCGGGGATGCCCGGCTCGCTCGCCCAGCGCCGCGGCTCGCCGGTCAGCGTGACCGCACCGGCGGTGCCGCCGTGGTAGCTGCGGTACGCGGCCAGCACCTTGTGCCTGCCGGTGTGCAGCCGGGCCAGCCGCAGCGCGTACTCCACCGCTTCCGCGCCGCCACCGGTGAACAGCACGACGTCGAGGTCGCCCGGAGCCAGTTCGGCGATGATCCGGGCCGCTTCGCTTCGGGCCTCGTACGCGAACGTCGGCCCGACGGTGCACAGCTGCCCGGCGGCGTCCTGGATCGCGGCAACCAGCCGTGGGTGCTGGTAGCCGATGTTGACGTTGACCAGCTGGGAGGAGAAGTCGAGGTACCGGTTGCCGTCGTGGTCCCAGAAGTACGAACCAGCCGCGCCGGCTATCGGCATCGGGTCGATCAGCTGCTGCGCGGCCCAGGAGTGGAAGACGTGCTTGAGATCGTCGTCGCGAATCCGCCGGGCGTCGGGTGTCACCGGTACGCCATCTCCGACGCGCCGGAAAGCGGCTCCAGGTCCGGACGCTTCGGCAGGTAGCCATCGCCGGTCGACCGGCCACGCAGCCGGCGGCCCAGCCACGGCAGCAAAAACTCGCGCGCCCACTGCACGTCGTCGCGCCGCGTGTTCGGCGGGGCGAGGTCCGGCCAGTCCTCGTACGGGTTCCCGGCGTCGATGCCGAGTTGCCGCGCCACAAGGCGGGCCACGAGCTCGTGGCCGTGCGAGGAGAGGTGCACCCGGTCGCGGCCCCAGGCGCGCGGGTCGCGTAGCGGTGTGAGCCCCCACGTGTCGATGACCTCGCAACCGTGCCGGGCCGCGATCGCCCGCAGGTGCTCGTTGAAGATGGCGGCCTTGCCGCGCACGAGCCGCAGCACGGGCGTGCGGCCGGGATCCATGCCGGTGACGACTAGGATGCGGGCGCCGCTCGTGCACAGCTCGGCCAGGGCTGCCTCGAAGCGCACCGCTACCGCATCAGGATCCGAGCCGGGGCGCAGGATGTCGTTGCCGCCCGCCGAGAATGCGATCAGATCCGGTCGCGCGGCGATGGCGAAAGGGACCTGGTTCGCGACAATCTGGCTGAGCACCTTCCCGCGCACCGCAAGGTTGGCGTAGGCGACGCTGCCGTGGCGGTCGGCCAGAAGCTCGGCGACGCGGTCGGCCCAGCCGCGCACGGTGCCGTCCGGGCGAAAGTCGTCCAATCCCTCGGTAAAGCTGTCGCCGATCGCGACGAACGTCTTGATCGTCACGCCCCGTCCTTCCGTGATCTTGATACCCGTGTCACGCCATGGCACGGCACAGCCATCAAGATCAGCCAGGCGTTGACACTGAGAATTAGACCAGGGAGTCGCGCCAGGACTCGTGCAGCGCGGCGAAGTCGCCCTCTCCGGAGGCCACCAGGACCTCCGGAGCGCCGTCCTCGACGACCCGGCCGGCGTCGAGGACCAGCACGCGGTCCGCGATTTCGACCGTCGAAAGCCGGTGCGCGATGATCAGCGCGGTGCGGTCGCGCAGTACCGTTCGCAGCGCCCGCTGGACCAGGCGTTCGGTGGGGACGTCGAGCGACGACGTGGCCTCATCGAGGATCAGCACCGCAGGGTCGGCAAGGAACGCCCGGGCAAACGCCACGAGCTGGCGCTGGCCGGCAGAAAGCCGCCCCCCGCGCTTGCGCACGTCCGTGTCGTAGCTGTCGGGCAGCGCGCTGATGAACTCGTGCGCGCCGACGGAGCGGGCTGCCTCGATCACCTCTGCCCGCGACGCACGGGGCCGGCCGAACGCGATGTTGTCAGCGACCGAACCGGAGAATAGGAACCCGTCCTGGGTGATCATCACGATCGCCTCGCGCAGGTCGGATTCCCCGATCTCGCGCAGGTCCACGCCGTCCAAGCACACGGTGCCCGAAGTCGGGTCGTAGAACCGCGAGATCAGCTTGGCGATCGTCGACTTGCCCGCGCCGGTGGCACCGACGAGCGCCACGGTCTGCCCGGCCGGGACGTGTAGGTCGAGCTCGTGCAGCACGGGGTAGTCGGCGCGGTATCCGAACTCGACGGCCCGCAGGTCCAGGCTGCCACGGATCGGCCGTTCGATGGGCGCAGGCGATACGGGCTCAGGGACCGACGGCTTCTCTGCCAGCACCGCGGAGATCTTCTCCAGCGCTGCGGTCGCGGACTGCAGCGAGTTGTAGAAGACCGCCACGTCGTCCATCGGATCGAAGAACTGGCGCAGGTACAGGATGAACGCGGTCAGCACGCCGAGCTCCAGCCCGCCGTCGGCGACGCGGTACCCGCCGACGACGAGCACCGCGACCATGACGAGGTTCCCGATCAGGGTCGCCCCCGGGATGAACACGCCGAACAGCCGGAACGCGCGCTGGTTCGCGTCGCGGTAATCGTGGTTCAGGCCGCCGAACAGCCCGTCGTTGCGGTCCGCACGGCCGAACGCCTGCACCGCGCGGATGCCGTTGAACGTCTCGACGAAGTTGACGATCAGGCTCGCTACCGATTCGCGGGTACGCCGGAACGCCACGGCCGCCCGAGACGAGAACCACCGGTAGAGGAACCACAGTGGTATGAACGACCCGAGCGCGATCGCGGCCAATGGCGCGTCCAGGAACAGCAGGAGCACGCTGATCGTCGCAATGTTCAGCACGGCTGTAAGCAGGCCGTCAAGGCCCGAGTCGAGCAGCTCGGTGAGCGTGTCGACGTCGGACGTCAGCCGGGAGATCACCCGTCCGGACGTGAACCGTTCATGGAACGACACGGACAGCGCCTGTGTGTGATCAAACGCGCGCAACCGCAGGTCGTAGAGGATCGCCTGGCCGATGCGCCCGCTGCGCTGGACGAAGACCGCACGCAGCCAGGCTGCGAGAAGTGCGCAAGCGACCATCGTTGCGGTGACCTCGATGAGGGACGTGTAGCGCCCCGCACGCGCCTCCGGCAGCGACCGGTCGATCGCGATGCCGATCAGCCACGGCCCGGCCATGGTCGCCGCCACCTGCACCAGCACGATCGCCACGACGAACGCGATCGCCCGGCGGTGCGGGCGCACCAGCTCGCCGAGCAGTTGCCGAGCTTCTCGCTGCAGCTTCGGGCGGCCGCTGACAATGACCTGCTCTGCCTGGTGGGCCGCCTGGGCCTCCTCGGTGAGCCGCCCGCGCCAGTCGTCCGCGATTGCGCGAGAATTCCTGGTCTCAGCCGAGGAATTCTTGCGTGATCGGCGAGATTGCGTGGTCATGCTGACGGCTCCAGCTCGGACGTCTGCGCGAGCAGGTCCCGGTATTCGGGGACCGTCTCGAGCAGCTCCCGGTGCGTGCCGACCGCGGTAATGCGCCCGTCGGTAAGCAGCGCGACCCGGTCTGCCAGTAACACGGTGGACGGCCGGTGTGCGACCACGAGCGCGGTCGTGCCACGCAGCACCCGGCGCAGCGCCTCCTCGACCTGTGCCTCGGTCTGCACGTCCAGCGCGGACAACGGGTCGTCGAGGACCAGCACCGCGGGGCGTCCGAGCACGGCCCGGGCGAGCGCGAGCCGCTGCCGCTGGCCACCGGACAGCGACAATCCTTGCTCGCCGATGCGCGTCTCGAGGCCGTGGGGCAGCTTGTACACGAAGCCTGCCTGCGCGATGTCGATCGCCTCTGCGACGTCTTCGTCCGTGACGCCGGGCCGGCCGAGGGTGAGGTTCTCGTGCACGCTCGCCGAAAACAGGGTCGCCTCCTCGAACGCGACCGCGACCAGCGCCCGCAGATCGTCGAGCGCAAGATCGCGGACGTCCACGCCGCCGATGGTGATCGCTCCACCGGTGACGTCGTAGAGGCGCGGCACAAGCTCGGTCAGCGTCGTCTTGCCCGAACCGGTGGCGCCGACGAGCGCCATCGTCTCGCCGTTGCGGATCTCGAGGTTCACGCCCGACAGCACGTCCTCGGCAGCGTCCGGATAGCGGAAGCGCACATCCTTGAGCCGCACCGTCGCCTCACGTGGCCGGGCCGCGGGATGTGGCGGATCGACGATCGATGGCGCCGTGTCGAGCACCTCGAAGATCCGCCGCGAGGCGCTGGCGGCTTCCTCGGTGACCGCGAGCAGCCAGCCCAGCGAGATGATCGGCCAGATGAGTCGCAGGTACAGGGTGAGGAACGCGACGAGCTGGCCCAGGGTCATCGTGTCGTGCGCCGCGGCCAGCACGCCGCCGCAGGTCACGATGGCGAGGATGAGCTGCGGTTGCCCTTCGAGCACCGCCCAGAAGCGGGCCAGCGTACCGATCTTGGTCAGCTCGGCGCGCCGCAACACCGCGGCGTCCTTGGTGAAGGACTCGAGCATCTCCGGACGACGCCCGTACGACTTGATCACGCGGATGCCCAGTGCCGACTCTTCGACTGAGGTGGCCAGGTCGCCGGTCAGGTCCTGGACGCGGCGCGCGTCGCGGCTGTAGCGCAGCTCGAACTTCCGGGTGAACAGCGCCAGCGGGGCGATCGCCAGCACGACCAGTAGCCCGAGCGGTGGGTCGATGGACAGGAGCAGGCCGAGAACGACAAGCGTCGTCACCGTGTTGGCGACCAGGAACACGAACCCGAAGCCGATGAACCGGCGGATCGTCGAGAGGTCCGTGCTCGCCCGGCTGAGGAGTTGGCCCGACGCCCACCGGTCATGGAAGGCGACGGGCAGGCGCTGCAGGTGCGCGAAGAGGTCACGACGCATGTCGGTCTCGATGCCGAGCGCGCCCAGCGCCATCGCATAGCGACGCACGAAGAACAGCACCGCCTCGGCCAGACCGAACGCGAGGGCCAGCCCGGCGAGCGGCCAGATGCCCGCGGCGTCGTGGTGGCGGATCGGCCCGTCGATGATGCGCCCGGTGATCAGGGGAATCAGCGCCTGCGCAAGCATCGCACCGCACGCGGTGGCGATCATGACGATGATCGTCTTGCGGTGGGGTGGAGTCCAGCGGCGCAGCCGGAGAACGGTACGAACGGATCCGGCTGCGCTGGTATACGACGAAGCGTCCTCCCCAGGCACGTTGATTCACGTTACGTCGCAGGTACTACGCTGGCCTAACGGTTTTCGCTGCGGGCAGACACTAATCGCGCTTGCGGCGCACGCCCAAGAGGATGTCGTCCCAGGACGGGATGCGGGCGCGGGCGGCCTTCTGCTCCTCGGTCTCCTCGACGACTCGCAGCGGCGGGGTGTCACGGGCGTCGAACAGGTCCTCGTCACCGGCGGCGGGGCGGTCGACGGTGAGCGGCAGTGGGCCGGTGATCGCATCCGCAGTCGAGATGGGCGCCGCCGGCGGGCGATCGGGCACGGCGCTCACCACCGGACGGATCGGCCGGTCGGAGAGCAGATCGGCGGCCGTCTCGTCGAGCGGCGTCACCGCTCGGGACGCCAGCGAGAACGACCACTCGGCGCAGCGCTCGGCCTCGCCACCACGCCAGCCTGCGCACACGACCCACTGGCCGTCTTCGCGGCGCAGGGCGTCCCACTGCACCGACGCAGGATCGATGCCGTGTGCGGAGAACCGCTCGTCGACCGTCTCGCCGAAGTTCACCAGTTGACCTTCCGGTGTCGAGCGCCGGGCGCGGGCGCGACGCGCCTCATCGGCCATCCGGGACCGCTCGTCCAGGACCGGCGCGGCGAACAGCAGCACCCGGTCGATCGACACGCCGGCCTCCTCGGCGAGGGTGTGCGGCTGCTCGCCGGCGCGCACTCGCCGCTGGATTTCGCGCGGTGGGATCCCCATGGAAGGGGCGGCAGCGGGCCCGGGCTTCTCGTCAGGCAGGAAGCGACGCAGCTCGTCGAGGCGCAGGCTGAACTGCTCGGCGCCGTCGACGGTTTCGACGACGACGCGCTCGCGGTCGGCGCCGGGCCCGACGAGACGAAGCTCCCGCATGGGCCGACCATACGGAGTCGACAAGCCGATTCCCGGGAGCACACGCCGTGCCGCGAAACGCTCCGGCCGCCCGGCCCATCGGCTAGAGGCGCTCGACGACGTAGTCGATGCACGCCGTCAGCGCCGACACGTCGTCCGGGTCGACTGCGGGGTACATGCCGATGCGCAGCTGATTGCGACCGAGCGCGCGGTACGGCTCCGTGTCGACGATGCCGTTGGCGCGCAGGGTCGCCGCGACTGCCGCCGCATCGACAGTGGGGTCGAAGTCGATCGTGCCGACGACTGGGCTCCGCCACGCGGGGTCGGCGACGAACGGGGTTGCGTAGCTCGAGGCTTCTGCCCAGGCATACAGCCGCCCGGACGAGTCGGCGGTGCGTTTGGCAGCCCAAGGCAGACCGCCTAGCTCGAGCATCCAGTCGAGCTGGCGCACGAGCAGGAACAGCGTGGCGATGGCCGGTGTGTTGTAGGTCTGGTCGGCCCGGGCGTTCTTGACCGCGATGCACAGGTCGAGCGACGGCGGCACCCACCGGTCCAGCTCATCGGCCCGGGCGAGCGCCGCCGGCGAGAGCACGGCCAGCCACAACCCGCCCTCCGAAGCGAACGATTTCTGCGGAGCGAAGTAGTACGCGTCGGTTTGGGAGACGTCGACGCTCATGCCGCCGGCGGCCGACGTCGCATCGACCAACATCAGCGCGTCCGGCGCGTCCGGCGCGGCCCGACGTACCGGCAGCATGACGCCGGTTGACGTCTCGTTGTGCGGCCACGCGTACGCGTCGACGCCGTCCTCGGCGCGCGGGGTAGCGCCCGTTCCGTATTCGGCGCGCAGCACCTGCGGCTCGGCCAGGAACGGCGCAGAGGCCGTGACCGCGGCGAACTTAGCGGAGAACTCCCCGCACACCACGTGCTGCGCCCGTTGGCGGATCAGGCAGAACGTCGCGACATCCCAGAACGCCGTGGAGCCGCCGTTGCCGAGCGCGACCTCGTACCCGTCCGGCACCGCGAACAGGTCTCGCAGTCCGTCCCTGACCCGCCGCACGAGCTGCTTGACCGGCGGCCGCCGGTGGCTGGTGCCGAGCAGGGTGGCGCCCACTCCCGCCAAAGCGGACACAGCGCCCTCCGGGACCTTCGACGGGCCGGACCCGAAGCGCCCATCCGCGGGCTTTAGCTCGTCTGGGATCCGAATCACGTTCTATTCCTGCCGCTCAAGCCGTCTCCTTACGAGAATCACAACTGCGCCATGGCACACTCGAGTGAGCGCCGTCGTGCGGCGCACCTAACGATGGCCACCCGACCCCCCGCGGGTGGCCATCGCTGTGACTAAATCCCGCCCTTCGCGAATCCCCGTCTCCACCGCTCGCTGCGCTCGGGTGCAACCGCGTCTCCGCTCCGCGCGTTGCGGCGCGGGCCGCGTCGCGGCGGCGGGGCTCTTCGCGCAAGCGCTCATCGCCTTTGTGGTTGAGGCTGTCGCTCCCTATGTGTGATCGAGATCTTCCCATCCGTCTACTTCAGATGGTTTGCGGGGAGGTGGGCCGATGTAGCGGGCCGACGGGCGCACCAGCCGCCCGGTCTTCTTCTGCTCCATGATGTGCGCGCACCAGCCACCCGTCCGCGCGCAGGTGAACATCGCTGGCATCATGTGCGGCGGCACTTCGGCGAAGTCGAGGATGACGGCCGCCCAGAACTCGACGTTCGTCTCGATCGCCCGATCCGGACGCCGCTCGCGCAGCGCCGAAAGCGCCGCCTGCTCCAGGGCGATCGCCGCCTCGTAGCGCGGTGCGCCGAGTTCCTTGCAAGTGCGGCGCAGCACGCGGGCACGCGGGTCTTCGGCGCGGTAGACCCGGTGCCCGAAGCCCATGAGCCGCTCGCGCCGATCCAGGATGTCCGCGACGACCTTGTCGGGGTTGCCGGTCCTCTCGACTTCGTTGAGCATCGGCAGCACCCGGGCCGGCGCGCCGCCGTGCAGCGGCCCGCTCATCGCGCCGATGGCGCCGGAGAGCGCTGCGGCGACGTCCGCGCCGGTCGATGCAATCACCCGGGCGGTGAACGTCGAGGCGTTCATGCCGTGCTCGGCAGCCGAGACGAAGTACGCGTCGACGGCCTTGGTGTGCCTCGGATCGGGTTCGCCGCGCCAGCGCGTCATGAACCGCTCGATGATCGTGCTGGACTGGTCGATGCGCGACTGCGGGACGGCGGGCTGACCGATGCCCCGCGCCGACTGCGCCACATAGGACAGTGCCATGACCGAGGCACGGGCGAGTTGCTCGCGGGCCTCGTCGTCACTGACGTCCAGCAGCGCACGGTAGCCCCAGATCGGCGCGAGCATGGCTAGCGCGGCCTGCACATCTACCCGAACGTCGCCGGTATGCACCGGAATCGGGAACGGCTCGGCCGGCGGCAGACCGGGTCCGAACTTGCCGTCTACGAGCAGCGCCCACACGTTTCCGAACGTCACCGCCCCGACGAGATCCTCGATGTCCACGCCGCGGTAGCGCAGCGCCCCGCCGTCCTTGTCGGGTTCTGAGATCTCCGTCTCGAAGGCGATCACGCCTTCGAGACCGGGGCTGTAGTCGTCTGCCATAAAACCATTCTGCTCACACTGTGCTGTACGGCTGAGCCGCAGGTGCGAGGATGGCTCGTTGTGAGCGATCCTGCCGGCCTACGCCGTGATTACGGGTTCGCCGAGTTGGATGACGCACCGGCGCGGGTGGGCTGGTTCGAACTGTTGCAGGCGTGGTTCGACCAGGCGGTCCGGAGCCAAACGGTCGTCGAGCCGAACGCGATTCAGCTCGCCACTGTCGACGCTGGCGGGCGGCCCTCGGTGCGCACCGTCCTGGTGAAAGCGCTGGACGAGCAGGGCATCGTCTTCTATACCAATTACCGGTCGGCCAAGGCTGTCGATCTCGCGCAGAACCCTTACGCCGCAGCGGTTTTCGCCTGGTTGCCGCTGGAGCGGCAGGTGCGGCTGTCCGGGCCAGTGGAACGGGTCACCCGTGCGGAGACCGAGGCGTACTTCTCCAGCAGGCCGCGTGGCTCGCAAGTGGCGGCCTGGGCTTCGGCGCAGTCGTCGGTGATCGCATCCCGGGCGTCGCTCGAGGCGGACGTGCGCGCTGTTGACGACCGCTTCGCCGGTGTCGAGGTGCCGGCACCGCCGGACTGGGGCGGGTACCGGCTGCGTCCCGACGTCGTCGAGTTCTGGCAGGGACGTCACGACCGGTTGCATGACCGCCTGCGGCACCGCAGGGTCGACGGCGATTGGGTAATCGAGCGGCTCGCGCCGTGAGCGGAGCTCGCAGATGACGGCGACCTCGTTACTTCGCCGCCACGCAGTTGATACCCGGCCGATGCAGATACCGCCCTACCGGCGGTTGCTCCTCGGCCAGGGCACCGCATTCATCGGCTCGATGCTGACCCAGGTCGCCGTCCCGGTGCAGGTGTACGCGATCTCCGGCTCGTCGCTGTACGTCGGGCTGGTGGGGCTGGCCGGGCTGTTCCCCATCGTGATCTTCGGGCTCTACGGGGGCGCGATCGCCGACGCTGTCGATCGACGCCGGCTGTTCGTGGCGTCATCAGTCGGCGCCTGGGCGGTGACGTTGGCCCTGCTGGCGCAGACGTTGCTCAACCTGAGCAGCGTGGGCCTCATCCTCGGCCTGGTGGTCGTGCAGTCTGCGATGTTCGCGGTCTCGTCGTCCACGCGGGGCGCGATCATCCCCCGCATCGTCCCGACCGACCTGGTCCCGGCCGCCAACACCTTGAACTACACGGTCGGCACGTTCGGCGGCGTGGTCGGTCCTCTGCTCGCCGGGGTCGTCGTGTCGCTGAACCACGGGTTCGTGTATGCGTACGCGATCGACGCGGCGCTGTTCCTGGCGGCGCTGTACACGGCGCTGCGGCTGCCGGCGATACCCCCGGACGGCTCGCTGGGCCGGCCGGGCCTGCGGTCGGTTATCGACGGGTTGCGGTTCATCGCCGCGCGTCCAGTGCTGATCATGTCGTTCGGCGTTGACATCGTGGCGATGGTGCTGGCCATGCCACGCGCGCTGTACCCCGAAGTAGCCGACGAGCGGTTTCACGGGACGGTCGGCCCGCTGTACGCGGCGATCGCGATCGGCTCGCTGCTGGCCGGCATGTGGAGCGGATGGATCGGGCGGGTGAGCCGCCAGGGCGTCGCCCTGACCGTCGCGGTAGCTGCGTGGGGAGCGAGTGTCGCGATCGCCGGGCTGGCCCACCAGCTATGGCTCGCGGTGCTGCTGCTCGCCGTGGCCGGAGCTGCGGACCTGGTGAGCGCGGTGTACCGGCAGACGATCCTGCAGACGTACGCGCCGGACGAGATGCGCGGCCGCATGCAGGGAGTGTTCATCGCCGTCGTCGCCGGTGGGCCACGGCTGGGCGATCTGCGTGCGGGTGCGATGGGCGCGGCGACCACCGCGACGATCTCCTGGGTCGGTGGCGGCATCGCGTGCGTGGCAGTGGTGATAGTGGCGGCGCTGGCGGTGCCGTCGTTCTGGAGATACTCCACGCCTGCCATTAACAGGTAAACATTGAATGGGCATGATCAAGTGAACTGATCCGAGCCTCACATTTGCGGGCTCTACCCCCCATATTCGTTGGCTTGCGGGCGGTTCGGCGTCGACAGCACGCTGTGACAGTGAAGGACACAAACGGACAGCCGTGTACGCCCGTACGTACACGCGGCGAACACGAATAGGGACACCAGTGACGACCGGACGAGCACCGAAACGATCATCATTCGGCACCATCCGGAAGCTGCCGTCCGGCCGGTACCAGGCGCGCTACACCGTGCCCGGCACCGACAAGCTGATCAACGCGCCGATGACCTACACGACCAAAGGCGACGCGGACGCCTGGCTCCGAGCCGAACGCTCCGCCCGGGAGCGCGGGACGTGGCGACCGGCGGAGTCGTCGACGCAGACGCTGCGCGACTACGCCGAGCGGTGGCTGGCCGACCGCAAGTTGAAGCCGAGCACCCGCAAGCACTACCGGGTCGTCCTCGATAAGTTCATCCTCGACCAGATCGGCGACCGGCAGATCGCCAAGATCGACCGGATCACGGTGCGGTCCTGGCACGCCGACCTCGGCCGCGTCACCGGGCCGGTCTACAAGGCGCACGCCTACCGGTTGCTGTCGACGATCATGCACGGCGCCGTCGACGACGAGCTGATCACCACGTCGCCGTGCACCCTCCGCAACGCCGGGGCACCGAAACCTGACCATGAGCCCGAGCCCGCGACGCTCGACGAGCTGGCCACGATCGTCGACAACATGCCCGAGCGGTACCGGCTCCTCGTGCACCTCGCTGCCTGGTGCGCGCTGCGGTACGGCGAGCTGGCCGAGCTGCGCCGCAAGGACGTCAACCTCACGGCGGGCGTCATCCGGGTCCGGCGTGGCGTGACCTGGGTGGACGGCGAAGCGATCGTCGGCCCGCCCAAGTCCAAGGCGGGCATCCGCGACGTCGCCATCCCGCCGCACGTCATTCCGCTCATCAAGGACCACCAGCGCAAGCACCCCGGCCTCGACGAGGCGCTACTGTTCCCCGCACCGCGGGGCGCCCACATGACGCACCAGCGTTTCTATGTCTGGTGGCGCCCGGCTCGTGAGGCTGCCGGACGGCCCGATCTCCGAGTACATGATCTTCGACACACCGGCGCCACGTACGCCGCGCAGAACGGCGCAACCCTCGCCGAGCTGATGCACCGCCTCGGGCATTCGACGCCGCAGACCGCGATGCGGTACCAGCATGCCGTCGCCCAGCGCGACAAGGCGCTCGCCGCGAAGCTGTCCGAGATGGCCACCGGCGCCACGTCGTGACCGCCGACTGGATGTTCGGCGGCTTACTGGGCGTCGTGGGTCTCGACGTGCTGTGGTTCCTCGTCCGTCTGGCGCTGCCCGTGGAGATGGAGCGCCACGCGAGCGCCAAGGCACTCCGGGCTCACCGCCGCCCGCACTGCTTCGCGGAGCTGTACGCGGTGGAGGCCGAGGTGAGCCGGTACGACATCCAGCCGGGCGCCACGCTGCCGACCATCGGCACCGCGCTGGTGAGGGTCCTCGGCGTCGTCTCGCAGCTCATCACCGTGCAGCAGAAACCGGAGGTCGGGAAGGTGCCGCCGCGCGCGCCGCTGGTGAAACGGTGACTATCTTCGGCACCGACATCTCCGACCACAACGCCAGGCTGACGATCGCGCAGGTGAAGGCAGCCGGGCTGCAGTTCGCCACGGCCCGGGCGCTGTCGTACCCGTTCCAGGGCAGCACCCCGCTGATGGTCGAAGACCCGTCCTACGCCGGGTGGCGCGACGAGGCCCGGGCGATGGCGTTCCCGTTCGCCTGCTACGTGCTGTTCCACAACTACTTCCCGGTCCGGGACCAGGTGACGCTGCTCGGGCAGGTCATCGGCGACAAGAAGATCGCGGTGCTCATCGACGCCGAACCCGACGGCGGCAGCAACCCGTCGATGCCGTTCTTGGAGGAGTGCTATGACACCATCAAGGCGCAGGGCATGTCGCCGGTGCCGCTGTATTACCCGAACTGGTTCTGGGGCAGCGAGGGCAGCCCGAACCTGGCGGTGAAGAACTGGCTGCTCGTCTCATCCCACTACGGAGCCAACCCGAAGGGCTCAGCGGCCGACGTTTACGCCGCCGGTGGCGGGGATGCCCACTGGCCCGGCTGGGCTGCGTACGGCGGCCTGACGCCTGTCGTGGGCCGGTTCGGCTCACAGATCCAGGTCGCGGCGTGTAGATCGATCTGCGGGCGTGGCGAACAATCCGATCGCCGGCGCAGTCTTTGGTCGCCGGACACATTTACCACGGCGGTCCGCCGGGCCATGCTGTGCCGATGACAATCGACTCTGCCGAACGCACCGATCAACTATCCCCGATGGAACGGGTCGCCCGTCACGGCTGGCTGTTCCTGTTGGGCCTGGGCATCGTCTCCGTCGTGCTCGGCATCATCGTCCTGGTGTGGCCCGAGCAGACCCTGCGGGTCGTCGGTGTGCTGTTCGGGATCTATCTGCTCGTCAGCGGTGTTGTCGAGATCATCGTGGCGTTTGCGCCCGGGTTCCGCAGCGGCTGGTCCCGCTTCTTCAGCGCGGTCGCCGGTGTGCTGTCGATCTTCCTCGGTCTAATCAGCTTCCGGGGTGCCGCAGAGCAGCTGTTCCTGCTGGCCCTGTGGATCGGCTTCGGCTGGTTGTTCACCGGGATCTCCCGCGCTATCAGCGCCGGATCGATGCCGTACATGCCTTACCGTGGCTGGCAGATCTTCGGGGGGGTCCTGCTGGCCATCGCCGGTGTCATCGTCATCCTGGCACCGTTCGAGTCCATATTCGCGCTGGCCGTCTTCGCCGGCATCTGGCTGATCGTGCTCGGGGTGTGGGGCATCGTCGAAGCGTTCATGGCGCGCAAACACGGCGCCGAACTCCGCGGACAGACCTAGTACGGCCCGGCTCGATCAAGGGGGGCGCTCTAGTCGATGTGCTGAAGCGGCCCGCCCCCGAAGACGAGTGCGGGGGCGGGCCGGTCCATGCGGCGCAGGTACGGCTAGCGGGGCGTCGCGCAGCGACTCACGCGGCTCGATAGCCGTCTGGTTCTGGTGAGGTCGCGATCTAGTCGTCTCCCGATTGTGAGCGACTCAGTTGCATGTTGAGCACGGCGCCGATGAGGACGACGTAGACGGCGAGGTAGACGGCGAGCATGCCGATGACGAGCGCGGCAAACGCGCCGTACACCGCGGTATATCGGGCAGATCCCGCGACATATACGCCGAACCCGGCAGTGACCAGCACGACGCCAATCGCGGATGTCACGGCTCCGGGAAGCAACGTCCGCGCGGCGACACGGTGGCCCACTGCGAACCGGTACAGCGCACCGACACCGGCGGCGATGGCTAGCAGCGCGAGTGGGACGCCGAGAACGGTCAAGAGGGTGGATGGCCGCGACCCGGCGACGGAGGTGCCGATTGCGGTGAGGCCGAGCAAGATAACCACCGCAAAAGCGCCGACCAGAGCACGGCCGCGAGCCTCGACGTAGTTTTGTGGTGGCAGCCCATAGGCCACGCGAATGGCCCGATCCAGGTTGTAGACACCAGCAGAAGCGCTCCATACCGCTAGGACCAAAGATATTGCGAGGCCGAACGACACCCCCGCGTGGCTGGTCACGGTGACCTGTCGAAGCTGCGCCGTGAGCAGCCCGCCTAGGGAAGAAGGAGCGTGATGTGCGAGCGTGCCGAGATCGGTCGCGACGCGCTCGGGGCTGACGACCAGCCCGAACACGCTCACCACTGCGATCGCGGTCGGAATTGCCGAGATGACTAGCCAGAACGCAGCGCCCGACGCGGCCAAGCCAACCTGCTCGGCGCTCTGCTCGCGCATTACCGCACCGACCTGGGCAACCATCGCGGCCAAGCGTGGGTGCCGCTGCAGGGCATGGTCAACGTCGTCGCTATCCTGCTGAAGGTCGCGAGCAGCGCGCTGCACGTCACGATCAATGCGGCGCGAGTACCGCTCCGAACGTTCGCGCGGATGGTGACGCCATCTGAGCCGCAGGCGCAGCGACAGCCGATCCACCACCGTCGCAGTATGACAGGAAGCAGAGCCCGAACGAATTTAGTCTTACGCGCCAACGGCTCGCCACGCAAAACCGCCGATCTGCGACTCGGCAGGCTCACAGACCGGTATGACCGCGGTCGCGACCGATTCGGCGTTCGGCGACCGGACGCTAACCGGTGCGCACTCCTCCGGGTTTAAGCGTCGGCGTTTCAGGTCGAATCGTGTCGATCAGGCGTCGAGGAGGGCGCTCTCGACGCGTTCGCGGATCCAGTCACGTGCACGGTCCTCGCCCGATCCGAAGTCATCGGCGGCGAGCGTGAACTGCTCGAACCGGAAGTGGTAGTAGATGACGCGAGCGGCGTCTTCGTCGGACAGGTTCTTCTTGAGGTTCCCTGCCGCCGTAAGTTGCTCCCCCGCGAGGAAAGCATTTCGGACGGCACACCTGCGTGGTCACGCTTTGGGACGTCGTCGCCAGGGAACCGGCAATGGGATGATGAAGAAGAAGGCGATCAATAGATACCCAAACAGCGCTACGACCGGGAAAAACAATCCGACAAATATCGCTACTGCATATCCGGCCAGGCCAGGTGTCAGTCGGTGGGTGAGGAGGGTGATCTCCTCGTCCGTGCTGTCGGGCCGGATGAGTCCAACATGCCATGCGTATCGCCAAAGCAGTGACAGCAGTGCGGCGGTAACAAGCAGGGTGATCCCGTAGACGGTCACCGCCACCCGCTCAGCCCTGTCGATCCCGACGTAGCTGGACAGCAGGTGGGTCGGGAAGGGAAGCAGCGCGACGAACAACAGCAGCAAGAGATTGAGCCTGAGCAGGGTCACGTCGGCGCGGTCTAAGTAGTCCGTCACGGCGTCGTGGCCTAGCCAAATAGCCCCGATGGTGGAGAAGCTGATGAGGTAGCCGAGATAGCCGGGCCATTGATGCAACAACGCGTCCAGCAAGTGGTTGGCCGACTGCTGGGTGGCCGGGATCGCGATGTCGAGCACGAGCAACGTCATGGCGAAGGCAAACACGCCGTCACTTAGCGATTGAAGACGCTCTGTGCGTCTCGTGCCAGGGCGACGCGACCCGGTCGGAGCGTCCTCGCCCATCGGCTCAGACTACGAGCCCTCGCGACGGTTCGCGGCTAGGACAAGGCCTGTCATCGGACGGGTGCGTACAAACGGAGGCGGTATACCGGACATCGGCGTGGGCCTGCGCGGATTGCGGCTACTTAGAGACTTTCTTGTAGGGCGGGTGTCCGGCCAGACTCCGTCCAGGTGATCGGCGAGACGCTCCCACATTGCGGCTGCCCGCCGGTCTATTGGTGTGGCTCTCTGTCAGGCGATCGTGCTCTTCGCTGTCACCAACATCGATGACATTGTCGTGCTGAGCCTGTTCTTCAGCCGCGCCAACCGCGCGCCCGGTTCCCCCCGCGCATCGTCACCGGCCAATACCTCGAGCGCAGTTCAGGATTTGGTGTCTGGTCAACCGGAAAGGCCGCCGACACACTCCGCTGCGTCCCGCCGAGCGGCACGGTGTTGTTACATACGCCCCGCCGCTCGCGTGCCGCTTGCGACCCGCATTGTGGCGTTACGCTGCCCCGATTCCGCTACGCCTGAATCGCGCGCTGGAGAGCCACGGCGCCGGCCGACGGCCCCGTGGCAGCGGACACCGAGCAGGAACGCGCGGCGCTCGAGCAGACCAAGAGATTCCGAGCGCCTTCAAGCGGAGGGTCTGATGAGTCAATGCAGCGGCTTCCGCGACGGATCGCCAGGTATTAGGTTCACGCCAAGGTCGTCCAGGGAGGGCAGACCGATGCGCGTTCTGCTGCTTGCCAGCGCATTCAACAGCCTCACCCAGCGGGTGCACACCGAATTGCGCGAGGCCGGGCACATCGTCAGCGTCGAGGTTGCCCAGGGCGATGACGACGCGCTGCGCAGCGCGATCGCACGGTTCCGTCCGGACGTGATCCTTGCGCCGATGCTCACCAAGGTGGTGCCCGAGGACGTCTGGTCGCAGCACCCGGTGCTGATCGTGCACCCCGGCCCGATGGGCGATCGCGGGCCGTCCTCGTTGGACTGGGCGATTCTCGAGGGCCACCCGGTGTGGGGGGTGACGGTGCTGTCCGCGATCGAGGAGATGGACGCCGGCCCGATCTGGGCGAGCGTGCCGTTCGACGTCGCGCCGGTCGGCAAGAGCGACCTGTACCGCGGCGAGGTGTCCGACGCGGCGTCGCGGGCCGTCCATCTGGCCCTCGAGCGCTTCGCGAGCGGGACGTACCAGCCGGAGCCGCTGGACGACTCCCGCCCGGACGTCACAGGCACGCTCCGCCCGCTGATGACCCAGGCGGACCGGCGCATCGACTGGGCCGCCGACGACACCGCGACGGTGCTGCGGAAGCTGCGCAGCGGAGACTCCCAGCCCGGGGTGCTGGACGCCGTGTTCGGTGCTGAGTACTTCCTACACGGCGGGTGTGCGGAGGACGAGTTGCGCGGTGAGCCGGGCGCGGTGATCGCGACTCGGGCGGGCGCGATCTGCCGTGCGACCATCGACGGTGCGGTGTGGATTCTGCAGCTTCGCCCTCGGAAGGTCCCGGGCGGGCTGGCGACGTACAAGCGCCCGGCCACGCTGCTGATCGGCGACCTGCTCGCGGACGTGTCCGAGGTGCCGGTGGGCCCCGCCGACGCCGCCGGCCGGAACACGTGGGCCGACATCCGCTACCGGGAGGACGGTCCGGTCGGGTGGCTGGAGTGGCGCTTCCCCGCGGGCGCCATGAGCAGCGAGCAGTGCGAGCGACTGCTCGCCGCCTACCGCGAGGCCGCCGCGCGGCCGACGTCGGTCCTGCTGCTCGGCCCACGGCGGGACTTCTTCTCCAACGGCATCCACCTCAACGTCATTGAGGGCGCGGCGGACCCGGCCTTCGAGTCGTGGCGCAACATCGTTGCCATCGACGACGTCGTCGAGGCGATCCTGACGACGACGGACAAGTACACGGTCGCGCTGCTGCCCGGTAACGCGGCGGCCGGCGGGGTGATGATGGCGCTCGCGGCGGACGAGGTGTGGTGCCGCGACGCCGCCGTGCTGAACCCGCACTACCGGCTGATGGGCCTGCACGGTTCGGAGTTCTGGACGTACACGCTGCCGCGCCGGGTGGGCACCGAGGAGGCGCAGGAGATCATCTCCTCGACGCTGCCGGTCAACGCGCGGCAGGCGCTGGCGCTCGGCCTGGCCGACCGTGTCCTGCCCGGCGGCCCGGCCGAGTTCGCGGGCCAGTCCCTTGCCGCGGCCGCCGCCCTGGCCGCCTCACCTGACCTGCAGGCGATCCTGCTGGCCAAGTCGCGTCGTCGGGTCGAGGACGAGCGGACCAAGCCGCTGGTCGCCTACCGCGCCGCCGAACTCGAGCAGATGCACCGCACGTTCTTCGACCCCGCAGAGCCACACCACGCACTCCGCGCCGGGTTCGTCCGCGGCGGGCCCGGCGCCGAGCCAGCCAACGCGCGCCAGCTGGCGGTCCTTCGCGAGACGCGGCTGCTCGTCCCGCTGCCGGTGCACGTCCTAGATCGGATGGCTGACCTCGCCGAGCCGATGCCGGTCTCCGCGGGCACCGTGATCGTCCAGCAGGGCGAGCCGGGAGACTGCGTCTACTTCATCGCCTCGGGCAGCTACCGCGTCGAGATCGACGGCCACCGCGTGGCCACACTCTCGCCTGGGGACACGCTCGGCGAGATCGCCGTCCTCGGCAGTGGCGTCCGCACCTCCACGGTTGTGGCGACGACCGACGGCGAGCTGCTGAAGCTATCCGGCGACGCATTCCGGGCAGCGTTGGCCGGCGACCCGCTGGTACGGGAGCACGCGGCGGAACTGGCGCGCAGCCGCCGCGAGGCCGAGTGACCTGGAGCGGGCCGACGACCCAGAAGCCGGCGGACCCCCGCAAGCGCAAGGCCCAGCCCCCAGCCGATGATGCGCAGCGGTTCGAACCGGTCGGCGCCGGGGACCCCGCGGCGCCCCGAAGTAATGCTGAGCCTGGATCGTCTGTTTGCGCGGCAAGGCGGCCGAGCAGCCGGATGAGACTCCTCGCCCGAGTCCTGCCTCGATCCGGCGGCTGCGTTCAATGCAGTGCCGTTTAGTGGCGGCGTGGACCTCTATCTACGCATCCTGCCAAATCCGTCGTACCCCGGTTTCAAACGACTGTTCGCGAACGGCGTGCCGCCAAACCAGGCTGCGGTGCTTTGCGCAGTACGGCGCCCGGCCTCCGCCGCGCAGCTGGTCGAGCCGTCCGGTCCGCCGGCCTAGGCCAGCATCCCGTCGTGGTCGTTGATCGGGACCGAGGATCATGCTGTGCCGCCGTCGCTTCAGGAGCAGATGTCGACCCGCGCGGGCGCGCACGCCTCCTTCGTCAAGGCCTGTCACCTCTCGCTCGTCACGCGACCCAATGCGGTCGTTGACATCATTGACTTGGCGGCCCAACCAACAAGCTAGATTGCGACAAGTCCCGCAACGAAGGGTGCGGGCCTGCTGACCGGGCGGCCGACCTCATCCCGAGCGTTTATCGGCAGCCTCGATACACGCGGAGATCAATGACAAGCCCTCGACCATCGGCGAGGTCAGGTGCGGCGCCACCTCCCAGATCAGATCCTGCAGCAGGCGGGCCAGGCGTGGCCCCCGGATCCAGGAATGGCAGCTCACCCAGGAATTGCGGCTGCGCCAGGAATAGCAGCTGCGGCGATCGCGAACGGGCGCGCATCCGAACTCGCCGCCGACCGGTTCCGGACAGGCCGGTGGCCCCGCCCCCCGAAGGAGCGGGGCCACCGCGGTCGTAGCGACTACTGAGCTATCCGTGCACGTGCGCCTCGGCGAGACCGCGACGACGAAGCGGCCGAGCGGCAACGACGGTGCCTGATCGAGACATCCTGTCGGTGGTCATGTCAGGTCCTGCGCCATTTCGCCTCGGCGAAGCCATAGATGCCGAACATCACGACACCGATGGCGACAACTCCGAGCACCCACGGTCCGGCGGGAGTGTCGGCGAGTTCGCGCAGCGCCCGGTCGAGTCCGCCGGCCTTCTTCGGGTCGTACTGGACGGCTGCGGCGATGACGAAGATGCCAGCGAGGGTGAAGACGACGCCGCGAGACGCCGTGCCGGTGACGCCGAGGAACTCCACGACCTTGTGAGTCTTCGGGCTCATCCGGTCCAGTGTGAGGTACTTCTCGAACTTACGGGTGAAGCCCTCCCAGACGAGGTAGAGGCCGCAGATCACGATGACCGCGCCGACGATGCCCACCGCCCATCGCCCGCTCTGATGCTGCATGGCTTTGGCCGTCCACAACTCCTGCTGACCGGCCTGGCTGCTCGTGCCGGCGTGCGTCACGATCTTGAACGCGCTGACCGCGAAGAAGCCGTAGATGATCGCCCGGGCCAGCGACTGCGCACGCGGCCCGGCCTTCTTCCCCTCACCGACCACACCGAAGGCGGCTTCGCTCAGCCGCCACAGCGCATAGCCGGCGAGGCCGATCGCGATCACCCACAGTAGCAGCGTCCCGCCGGTGTGGCGGGTCAGCTCCTCGAACGCGCCGCGCTGGTCGGTCTCACCGCGGCGGGAACCGGCGGCAAGCGCGACCGCGAGGATGCCGATGAGCAAGTAGAGCGTGGCGCGCGCCGCCAGACCCCAACGTGCGAGTAGCGCCATTGCGTCGCTGCGCGCGGCACGTCTGGCGGTAACTGTCGCGGTCATATGTCGATCACCTCAGCAGAGTGAATGCTGCGCGGGTCATAACCATGAGCTACCCACGCGGCACGGTCTCCTAACGAATGAGGCAGGTTCGAGCATGTCTTCTTCGTACATGTGCGGCTCGAACCGACAATCACGAACCATTCAATTCTGGCGATCGGCTCAGCAACTCGGCGCTCAAAGTAGAGCGTTACGGCAGACGGCCCCGGCAACTATTGGTGCAGGCCGACGACGGTGAGCCGTGTGCCACCGATGCGGCTACGGCCCTGAATCGCCTGTCGCGTAGCGTCTGCTCTCACGGGTGCGCTTGGTCTGCAGGACCCAGACGAGGGCCCGACAAGGCGGTCCAGTTGTATGAGGAGCAGTTGCGGGCAGATTTGGCAGATTTGATTTCGATGACAAGGCTTCGGTTCTAGTTTCATTTCCAGTCTCGTTCGCCTCTTCGCTAGCGTGCGTGACTCGTTCGGGGGCTGGAAACGCGACACGCTGGCGCGCGCCGACTGGCGTGAACGACGCCTAGGAGAGCTGGAAATCGTGTTTGGTGAGTCCTTTCAGCCGGTCAGTATGGCCCGATGGCGGCGGCAGGCAGACGTTCTTGGTGACAGGACATCAGTCACCCGTCAGGGCTCCCTGCCGCCGCCCAAGCACGCTTGCTGCCGCCCCGGATGAGTCACGGCCGGGATCAGGCAGCGAGCAGCCGTTCAAAGAAGGAGCGATAGCGCTGCAGTCCTTGTCGCAAATCCTCGGTGGAGACCTGCTCACCAGTCGACCAGCGGGACTCGAGCTGATCACGCTCGGCGGCGAACACTTGCGCCAGATGCTGCATGAGATCTGCGACGAGCTTATCCGCCTCTTGTACCGCGGACCGGGGCTCGTCGACGAAGTCAGCCTGAATCTCCTGCCAGCGCGAACGAACGCTCTGCAGCTCGTCGCCTTCGAACAACTGGACCGGACGGGCAGCGTCCGCCGGCTCAGGGCGCAGGGTGTCAGCGGGTTCCATGCGGTCTCTGTAGGCCTGCTCGCTGGCGAGCTGATCTGCATGACGAGACGGCGCGGTCGGCCCGCCCTGCGAGGTGGGCTCGCTGACGTCGGACGCGCCGACGGACGCGATCTGGTCGGTGGTCAGGCCGTTATCAGGAGTGGTCGGTCGATCGGTCATCGGACACCTCGTCGGGATTGGTGGTTGTCGATTCCGTAGCCCGGATCGGCGCCGTCGGCGTCGGCAGGCTCCAGCAGGTCGTCGAACAAGCTGCGGTAATGCAGCAGCGCTCCGCGTAGGTCCTCGGTACTTGCCTGCCGGGACCTCGCCCGCTCACATACGTCGTGCGCCGCCCGGTAGTTGTCAACCAGGGCCGGGTGGTCGACAGAGATCAGGTTGGCCTGCCCATCGAAGTCGTCCACGGGATACCCCCGGGCCTCCATCACGCGGTACACCAATCCGTCAGCTGTCACGACCGCGCTCGATGGCTCGTCGACGAACCGTTCCTGCACCTCGCGCCACTCAGCCGCGAAGCGGACGCGAGCGGGCTCCGCCAACGGCTTGATCTCGAGCCGGTCCCGCTGCTTCTGCCGTTCGAGCAGGTCGGCCTCGCCCGCCCGTCGGCCGTCCCGCTCCTGCACCGTGCGCTCGTACTCCGGTCCGAATCGCCGACGCAACGTTGTCGTCCTACGCTGCCGAATCGCCATCAGCGCGACCAGAGCCACGACGATGACGACGGCAATGGCGATCAGGATCGATGCCCAGGTAGCCATCAGATCCTCCTTTTGTTTTGGATTCTCTGCTCATACCCCGGCACCCAGCGTGCTAAACGGAGATCAACTTGGTGCTTAGACGCAACCGCCAGGCCGGCTGTAGATCAACGCGCCGTCTTAATCTCCCGCACTTTCACATTTGCCACCAGCGCTGCCGAAGGTGCCTATGATGCAGAGTCGCCCGCCCGTTGTAAGCAGGATCGAACTGCGCCAGGGAATCGAGCCCAAATGCATCAGCAACCAGCCCTACCGCGATCATTCGTTCCCGGTCGAGTGGTGTCGCGCAGTAGCGTCGCAACTTACTGGCGGACCGTAGGACGTGCTCGGCGAGTACCGGCCGGCGGTATGACTTGAGGACATCGCGGTTATCGCGCCGCGGCGGGTTGTAGAGGTGTTGCGTACGCGTGCGATTGTCCACTCCCGTTGCCAGTAGTGGCCGGTCTTGTCACGCACAATTCGACATGTCGTCAAGCCGCGGCGACCGCAGTAGGGAAGCCGCGGCCGAAGCGGCGCCGGCGGATGCCGCCGCGGCCCGGCCTCGACGTGTAGGCCGACGGTCTCGGCACAGCGCGCGGGGGTCATCGTAGATCTCGGGGAGACGTACAGCACCGTTGCTCACACGGCCGCTCTGTGCAGTTCCCGCGCCCCGGACGACGCGGCGCGCACGTCGTGCGGATGGGTGCGCACTGCCAGGAACGCCAGCCCTCGGGCCGCAAGCGGCGGTGCGAGCGGACCCGCCGCTGACCACCCGAGAAGTTGCCAACCTGGTTGCCGCACTTCCCCGCGCCCGGGTGCGGCGACTGCTCTTCTGGCGTTACCTGCTCATCTGGCGGAAGCCGATCACCCAAGGCACGTGAAAAGTGCAGCCCCTCACGATCGTCGGCGAACCAGCGCGTTAGCTGACTGTGATCGTCTGGGTCGTGATCGGAGCGGCGCCCGCGCCTGGGAATGCGGAGCCGATCCCGCTGAACATCACCAGAGTGACGGTGTAGGTGCCCGGGATCGCGTAGGTGTGGGTCGGCGAGGTGCCGCTGCCCGTGGTGCCGTCGCCGAACTCCCAGAGGTCGGTCGTCACGGGCTGGTTGCTTACTGTGGTCAGCGAGGTGAAGCTCACGGATTGGCCCGCGGTGGGGCTAGTCGGTGAGAACGTGAAGCCGGGCGTGGTGCCGTTGGCTCCGGTGGTCACGATCCCGCCTGCTCCTGTGGACGTTCCGTCCGTGGCGAACACGGTCAGCCCGACGGAATACGCCCCCGCAGCGGGGAAGGTGTGGCTGACCTGCGGCCCGGTCCGGATGACGGTGGAGGCGCCGAAGGAGTCGTTGAATTGCCACACGTACTTGGCGACGCCGCCGGGTGCCGTCGACCCGGTCGCGTCGAAGTTCAACTTGAGACCCGTACCGGCAGCGACGGCGAACGGGGCGGTCGGCGCGGCGGTGGTTGGCGTAAACCGCTGCAGGCAGCTGTGCGTGCTGTTGCTCCACTCCTCCTGGTACCAGTAGAGGTGACCGTTGATCACCTGGTTGAACTTGGCACCGTTCGGCGCGAGGCCGAGCGGGGTGCCCATCTGCCCGTCGCAGACGTCGCCCACCTCGAAGCCGTGGACCGTCTGCACTCCGTGGTTCGGGCCCGCACCGGCGGTCCACGCATCGTTCGGGATCGGGTCGGTGATCGACTCGTTGTGCTCGTGGCTCAGGCCGCCGACCAGCGCGCCGTCCGACGGCCCGTTGGGGTGGTTGTTGTCGTCGCAGCCGGGGTTACCGGTCACGAACGGATTGTCCGAGATGATCACCATCGGCGACAGTGTTGTCGTCTCGTGGTAGGCGCAGAACACAGCCAGCGTCGAGGGGACCTCGCCGGCCGAGCAGCCACCGAAGCCGGGGGCAACGTTGCTGAAGCAGCCCTCGACATGCGGTGGTGTGAGCAGGAAGTACTCGTGGGACAGGTCGGTCGGCAGGCCGCGGGAGCTGACGAACTGATCGAGTTCCTGCTGGATCTGCGCGTCGGTCAGGCACTCGATCACCGGGGCGTTCACCGGGCACTGGCTCACCGGGTAGGGGTCGGTATCTAGCAGGCCGCCGCCGAAGGTGACCTGGTAACTCGAGTGCGCGCCGGTGGCGTCGTTGTACTGCGCTGAGACCGAGTCGACGTTCTGGTGCCCGCCACTGTCGTGGGCCAGGTCGGTGAAGTACCGCTCGAGACCCGACACGTACTCAGGCGGCCTGCCCGGGCCGTACGCGCCGAGTCCGCCGGGGCTCCAGAACACCAAGAAGTCGGTGTTCGACGGCATCAGCGGGCCGCCGTTGTAGTCCATCTGGTCCGCTGTGATCGAGTTCGGCAGCGCACCCCGCAGCGGCACGATCGACGCGTGCGCGGTTCCGGTGCCGGAGCTGGTCAAACCCTGCGAGGGGCCAGCCGGCCACCAGGCAACGACCATCGCGACAGCAGCCGCCAGGACGACACCTCTTCGCCTCAGCCCAACATTGCGGTGCTGCATAGCGCCGCCCCCGTTCCGTCAAATTTCGAGCCCGGAGGATGCTCACGCGCTCGGTCCCAGTCTCAGCCCGGCATCCGCCAATGCGCAAGAATCTCAGCGCCGCCTGGACGCGTTTGCCGGGATCCCTCGCCGCTCGGGACAACCCCTTCCGCACGAAACTGGTGAGCATGTCGCGCGACGTCCACTGTGGACAGCGCACCCAGCTCGACCTCGCACCGCGCCACCTCGCCGACGTTCGCCAGCTCCGCGTTGTCGTTCTGCGCGGCGAGCACCGTCTGCCGGTGAGCCCGGCCGCCGGTCCGCTTCCGTCTTGATGCTCTCCGCTTCGGCATGCAGCCTCGCGACCTCGCCCCGGTCCGCCTCGACGCGGCCCGCCGCGTCCTGGACGTCCTCATCGGACACCAGCGAATCTGGTAACGGGCACCTCGACCGCGTATCGGCGATCTCACATGCGGCGGAACGGCTCTTTGAGCATGACATGTCGTCGGACTGGTCGGAGGTCTGGACGCAAGCGCCACCGGTGCCGGAGCAGGTGGCGGGGGCGAACCCGTGGGCTGGGATGTACAAGCTGTTGCCGCGGTGGGGGTCGCCAAACTGAGCTACGTCTCGCCAACTGCGTACTGACACTGCCGGCACCGGTCTGGCTTTTCTCGCCCTCTTGTTGAGCACAGCGATAGCGCCTCGGGTCGACCTCGCCGCGTCGCTGTGCGGGAGTGCGAGCTGCCGTTGCATGACAGATCGGTCATGTAGCGCGTGGTCGGGTTGGCGTGGTCTTACCGTGAGGTGGGATCTGTGACGGCCGGGGTCGCGAGGCTGCGGTGGTCGTGTCGGGGGATGGTCGTGATGACCACAGCGTGGACGTCCGCTCGGTCGCCCGCTCGTGACGTCCGCGGTCGACGGATGCGCCGGCTGGCGCTGGCGCTGGGGGTCGTCGCGGTGGCGGTGCCGTTGGCGTTCGCGGCGCGGGCCGACGCGCATGCGGTGTTGGAGTCGAGCTTTCCGGCAGCAGGGCAAGTGGTGGCGGCGGGGCGGTCTGCGTCGGTCGTCGAGTTGCGCTTTGACGAGGCTGTCGAGGTGAGCTTGGGCTCGGTGCGGGTGGTCGCCGCGAACGGGCATCGGGTGGATCTCGGCCGGGTGTATCACCCGGGCGGGGCATCGTCGCGGGTGGCGGTCGGTCTGCGCTCTGGTCTGGCTGAGGGCAGCTATCTGGTGTTGTGGCGGGTGGTGTCGGCGGATTCGCATCCAGTGGCCGGCTCGTTCACGTTCTCCTTGGGGCACGTTGGTCCGGTCGCCGCAGGCGCCGCTGGGTCGTCCGGTGCGAGCGTCGCGGTGGCGTTGGGGGTGGATCGCTTCGTCGGCTACGTCGGCCTGGTGACGCTGCTTGGTGGCGTGGTGTTTCTGCTGGTGTGCTGGCCGGCCGGGTGGGCGGTGGCGCGGGCTCGGGCGCTGTTGTGGGGCGGCCTGGCCGCGGCGGCCGTGTCCGTGGTGGCCGGGTTGGCGTTGCAGGGCGCGGCCGATGTTGGTGCGGGCTTGTCGCAGGTGGCGGACGTGGCGCCGGTGCGGGCTTTGCTGTCGACCCGGTTCGGGCAGGCCCACGTGGCGCGACTGGGTCTGCTGCTGGCGCTGGCTATCACACTGTGGGCGGTAACCGCGACGCGGCGGACGGGTCGACGTGAGCGGTTGCTGTCCGGGTTGCTGCTGGCGGAGTTGGCCTGCCTGGTGGGCACCGTGGCGGTGGAGGGGCACGCCGCTGCGGGGGCGTGGCCGACCGCCCGGGTGCCGCTGGACGCGGCGCATGTCGCGGCAGCTGGGGTGTGGCTGGGCGGGCTGGCGATGCTGACCGTGGCGGCGCTGCCGGCCGCCCGACGCGCGATCAGTGCGGTCCGTCCCGTCGATGCGCGAGTGAGCGTGGGTGTCGGCCCGGCGGGTGCAGTTGGCGTGGCCGAGCGGCCCGCGGCGCCTGCGGCGGAGGACCCGGCGCGCGCGGTCACGGCCACGGTGGCGCGGTTCTCGGCTGTGGCGCTGGGCTGCGTGGTGGTGCTGGTGGCCTCGGGGCTGGCGGCGGCGTGGCGGCAGGTTGGGGAGTTAGACGCGATCACCACGACGCGTTACGGGCAGCTGCTGCTGGTCAAGGCCGCCCTGCTGGGTCTGGTGTTGTGCTTCGCGGCGGTCTCGCGGCGGCAGGTCCGCACCCACACGATGCGATCGCTCGACGCGGCCGGGACGACGACCGCGGCGCGATGGTCGGTGTTGGCACGCTCGGTGCGGGCGGAGGCGGTGATCGCCTCGGTGGTGCTGGCGGTGACGGCGGTGCTGGTCGCGACCACGCCGGCTCGGGCGGCGTATCGCCCCACCCAGCAGCGCACGGTCCAGGCGGGGCCGTTGACCCTGCAGCTGACCGCGGTGCCGGAGCCGGCCCGCAGCTTGGACGTGCACGTGTACGTGTTCGGCCGAGACGGGCTGATCATCGACGTGCGCGAGCTGCGCGCTGAGGCGGAGCAGCCTGCGCAGCACATCGGCCCGGTCACGGTCCCGCTGCTGCATGCGGGCGCCGGGCACTTCATCGCCGAACGGGTGCTGCTGCCGCACACCGGTACCTGGACGCTGCACCTGAGCGTGCGCGCCAGTGAGTTCGACGCGTATTCGGCGGACACGCAGGTGAGGGTGCTTTAGGGGGGCCTCGTCATGACTAACTCGACAGCACGATCCATTACGGTGGCCATCGGGCTGGGCGTAGCGCTGCTCGCATTGGGCGCGCCGGCCGCGGGCGCGCACCCGCTGGGAGGCAACAACTCCGACGCGGCGCACTATCTGACCCGCATCGACGCGGTGAACCCGCCGGTGCCCGGACTTACCGCGACGGTCAGCCCACGCGGGGAGTGGATCGAGGTCACCAACACCACCGGGCGCACGTTGATCGTGCTGGGTTATGCCCACGAGCCCTACCTGCGGATCTCGCCCGCAGGCGTGGCGCAAAACAACGTCTCGCCGACCGTGGTACTGAACCAGAACCTGTTCGCCGACATCAGCCAGGCACTGCTGTCCGCGCCACAGACCCCGCAGTGGCAATCGGTCTCGACCGCGAACCACGTCCGCTGGCACGACCACCGCATCCACTGGATGGGCGCCATCCGGCCGCCCGGGGTACAAGCCCACCCCGGCACGGGCCAGCTCATCGGCCACTGGACCGTGCGCATGACCCTCGACGGGCAACCCGTCGACATCACCGGCACGCTGAGCTGGCTGCCCAAGAAGAACGGACTCGACAAGAGCCTGCTGTTTCTAATCGGCGACGCGCTCGTGCTCGGCGCCGTCGTCGCCGGTCTTGCTCTGTACGCCCGCCGGCGAAGGCGCCGCCCCGACGCCGGCGACCGAACCCCGCCGGCACCGGATGCGCTGGATGGGTCGGAGGCATTCGAGCTGAGCCTGCAGGCTGGCCCGTACCCGGGCAACAGCCACCCCGCGAACCAGCCAAGCCGCCCACCACCCTTCACGGGTGTCTAAGCCCGGTCATTTCCTGCCGGTCGGGAACCACACCGCCGCAGCGACGACTGTTAAGGACGAGGGCGTCGACGACGACGCCGCACAACCTGAGTGAGGGAACCCAATGAGCATGTCTCGCCAGCTGCGCAGGTTCACTCTGCTGCTAGCGGGGCTGGCCATCACTGGCCTGTGGGGTGCGAGCGCGGCGTGGGCGCACGTCACCGTGACTGCGCCCGGCGTGGTCGCGGGGGACAGCGACGCGACCATCGTGTTCCGTGTCCCGACCGAAAGCGACACCGCCAGCACCATCGGGCTGAAACTGCAGCTACCCACCAACACTCCGATCGCCGGCGTGCTCGTCGCGCCGCAGCAAGGCTGGACCGCGACCATCACCCAGACGAAGCTGGCCAAGCCGATCCAGACCGACGACGGGGCCATCACCGAAGTCGTGTCCGAGGTCGACTGGAAAGCCGACGCCGGAGCCGGGATCAAGCCCGGATTCTTCGGCCAGTTCACCATCATCGGCGGCAAGCTGCCCGACGGGGTCACCACCCTCACGTTCAAAGCCATCCAGTCCTACAGCGACGGCAAGCAAGTCGCCTGGATCGAACAACCCGCACCCGGCAGCAACGCCGAACCCGACCACCCCGCGCCCACCCTGCACCTGCCCGCCGCCAACGGAACCAGCGCAAACTCGGCGACGTCGAACGGCACCCCAACGGTGAGCGCAACCTCGAGCAAGGACGCCAGCCAAGGCGCAGCCATCACCGGCATCGTCCTCGGCGCCATCGGCGTCGCGCTCGGCGCGGCCGCACTGCTGCTTGCGCTGCGCCGACGAAACCGGGCTGGAGGCGAGGCCAGCTAACCTGCGGCGCGCCAAGCGTCACACCGGTCACCGACGTGTCATGGCAGAGGCCAACGGCGAAACGACGAGATCGAAGAGATGTATCCCGCTTCATCCGTGAGGCGGAGGCGGAAGGACGAACGGATGCGGTGGCGAGCTTCCGGCTAGCGCTGGAACGGGAGAAGCACCATCGAGCAATGTTCCAGGCGGCTTTCGCAGGGTTCCAGGAATAAGCAAGCAACCAGGCCAAACGATGATGTGACTGAGCGTGGCGATATCCGCGCGGCTGAGGTGTTGCGGCTAGCGCCTGGCGGCTCGCGTCCGTCAACGTTTGGTCTGGAAGCGCCGGGGCGGCGAGATCGGTGAGTTCGGCCCCGAGGCGCCCAAGGCATGCAGTCGCCAAGGGCACACCGGCTGGCCGCCGCGGTTGAGGAATGGCGACCGCGACGTCGAACTTGGCACGGATGCGAGTGCCCTCGCTCTTGCTGATGTCGGTGTCCGCGCCGAGACCCCTGACCAGGTCGTCAAGCTTGCGCGCCAACGTGCCGTTGCATCTAGGCCTCCATCACCACCGCGAGTAGGGCCCGGTCCACCCGCCGGCGCCGTACCAGAAGCGAAGCACGAGCCCGCTCGAAGCTTCAGGACGTGCTGGTCGCGACCGGGCCGCGCCCGGCGAGCCCCAAGCATGCTGACGCGCTCGACGGTCGTCGGCGATACAACTAGAGGAGGTCGCCCAATGCTGTACGCACGTTCTGCCATCGTCTCGGTGAACATCTGCAGCGCCGACCACATGCACGCCGGGTCGGGCGGACCCGGACCGTGACGTGTTTATGGTCGAGTGCGAGGCGGCGCTGGCCAGCGACCCCTTGTGGGCGTCGACGCGGGGCGCAAGTGCGTCCTGGTGCTGATCGTCGTCGCTCTCTACCTGATACCTACTGTCGTCGCGCAGGTGGGGCACGTACCGAACGCCGGCTCGGTTGCTGTGATCAACGTCTTCCTCGGTTGGAGGTTGGTTGGCTGGGTGGTGGCACCGGCGATGGCGGCGCGACCTGCGGACCGAGCCAGCGTCCTGAACATCGGCCGTCCGACCGGCCCGAAGAGTCCCAGTGCATCGACGCGGCGCTTGCCCGAACGAGAATCACGCGGCGCGCCGCTCGTCTACGGATGCCGGCTGTCGGACGCCGCTACACGGAGTCGAAGTCGATGCGTTCGGCCACGAGCACCAACTCCTCGAGCGCGAGGCTGCCGGCGACTTCCGCGGCGAGCGTGGGACCGACCCACTTCTTCGGCTGCGCGATGCGTAGCGTCCATACGCAGACCGGGACGCGAGCCTCGTCGAGAAGGGTGATGGCGACGGTTCGCGGATCGTAGGCGCCGTCGCGTACCGCCTTGAGCCAGCTGAACAGACTCAGGTCGCCGATCAGTCCGCGCTTGAGCGTGACATCGCCCGTCTTGGTCAGAGTCGGGATCTTGCGGACGTGGTTTCCCTTCTCGTTTCCGTTGCGGTATTCGGCGTAGACGATCGCACTGTCGAGACCGGTGACCTCACAGAAGCCGCCGGCCACCTGACCCTCGCCGCCGCCGACACCACCGATGCTCACGATGAAGTTGAAGGCACCGTACGGATTGTCGCGGGTAGCCATGAACGTAGAACGTACGCGGTCGCCGGCGATAGCCTGCAAAGTCGTGGACGGCGAGCCGCTCGGTGTGTGCAACTTCGAGGTCGACGTGGGCGGCGTGATCATGGGGTTCAGCCAGGTGTCGGGACTCGGATACGAACCGGAACTGCAGCAAGTCACGGCGGTGACGCTGCGGCGTGCGGCCGGCCGCGATCTTGCGGTGTGGGCGTGGGCGCGCGATCCG